>CAMZGD010000034.1 GCA_947306365.1 uncultured Bacteroidales bacterium | reverse complement strand
CCATGTCCTTGATCTTCTTCTTGCCCATCGCCTTGCGGAGCTTGTCGGCCTGGCCGCGGGAGAAACCGGCGAGCTTCTGCGAAAGAAGCATCACCTGCTCCTGGTAGACCGTGATGCCGTAGGTGTCCTGCAGGTACTCCTCCATCTCCGGCGTGTCGTAGGTAATGGGCTTGACGCCCTGCTTGCGGTCCACGAAGTCGGGGATGTAGTCCATCGGGCCGGGCCGGTAGAGCGCGTTCATGGCGATCAGGTCTTCGAAGCGCTCGGGATGGAGCTTCTGCAGCCATTCCTTCATGCCGGGCGACTCGAACTGGAAGATCGACGTCGTATCGCCGCGCCCGTACAGCTCATAGGTTTCCCTGTCGTCTATGGGAATGGCCTCGATGTCGATGTCCACGCCGTGGCCCTCCCGGATCAGGTCGAGGGTCTTGTGGATGATCGACAGGGTGTTGAGCCCCAGGAAGTCCATCTTCAGCAGGCCGCATTCCTCGATGTAATGGCCGTCATACTGCGAGGTCCAGACGTCCTCGCCGGTATCCTTGTCCTTCGACAGGCAGATCGGGATGTAGTCGCTCAGGTTGCCCGGACCGATGATGGTGGCGCAGGCGTGCATGCCCACCTGCCGGATGCTGCCCTCCAGCTGCCGGGCGTACTCGAGCACTTCCTTGTTGAGTTCGTTGTTCTCCTTCGCCAGTTCCTCCTTGAATTCGGGCACCAGCCGGTAGCAGTTTCCCAACGTCACCTTCACGCCCTTCTCCTCCATCCGGCCGTCGTCCCCCCGCACCCGTTCGCTCAGCCGGGCCGGCACCATCTTGGAAAGCCGGTTCGACTCGTCGATCGACACGTGGCTGATGCGGGCCACGTCCTTGATGGCGCCCTTGGCCAGCATCGTGCCGAATGTGATTACGCGCGACACGTGGTCGGCCCCGTACGTCTCCTCCACATAGCGGTGCGCCGCCTCCAGATTCTCGAAATCCACGTCGATATCGGGCATCGAGATGCGTTCGGGATTGAGGAAGCGCTCGAACAGGAGCTGGTATTTGATCGGATCGAGGTTGGTGATCCACAGGCAGTAGGCCACCACGCTGCCGGCGGCGGAACCGCGGCCCGGCCCCACGAGCCATCCCTGTTTGCGCATCGCCCGGATATAGTCCTGCACGATGAGGAAGTAATCGGGGAAGCCCATCGACGAGATGGTCTTGAGCTCGAAGGCGATGCGCTCGGCCTGCTCGTCCGTGAGCGTCCCGCCGTAACGGAGCTTCGCCCCTTCGTAGGTAAGGTGGCACAGGTAGGCCACGGAACGGCAGAAATCATCGCCGCGGTAATTGCCCTTCGGGTCGTTCCGGCCCGCCTCGATGAATTCCCGGTAGGTCTCCAGGTGCCGGTCTATGTCTTTCAGGAAGGCCTCGTCGATCTTGTAGCGGGGCAGGATGTAATCGTGGTCGATCCTGTAGAGCGACACCTTGTCCGCTACTTCGAGCGTTTGGGCGATCACCTCGGGATGGTCCGGAAACAGGGCGGCCATCTCCGCTTCGCTTTTCAGGTACTCCTGCTGCGTGTAGCGGAGCCGCTTCGGGTCGTCGATGTCGGAATTGGTGGTCAGGCAGATGAGACGGTCGTGCGCAGGCCCGTCTTCCCTGCGGATGAAATGGACGTCGTTGGTGGCCACAACCTTCACGTCGAGCTCGCGGGCCAGGTCGAAGATCACGGGATTGACCTCCATCTGGGCCCGGTACACGTCGTCGTCCAGGCCGGGAACTTCCGTCTTGTGCTTCATCACCTCCAGGTAATAGTCGTCGCCGAACACCTGCTTGTGCCAGCGGATGGCTTCGCGCGCCGCTTCGACATTCCCGTCGAGGATGTCGCGGGATATCTCGCCGGCCAGGCAGGCCGAGCAGCAGATGAGGTTTTCGTGGTAGCGCTCCAGCACCCCGTGCGATACGCGCGGCTTGTAGTACATCCCGTGGATATGCCCCTCCGTACAGATCTTCATCAGGTTCCTGTATCCGTCGTAGTTCTTCGCAAGCAGGGTGAGATGGTAGTACTTCCGGTGGTCGTTGTCCTTGAGCTGATGGTCGTAATGCCGCGTGACATACACTTCGCAGCCGATGATCGGCTTGACGAGCGGCCGCCCCTCCTTGTCGAGGTTCGACTTGTCGTAGGCGAACTTGAAGAACTCCTTCACGCCGTACATATTGCCGTGGTCGGTAATGGCAAGGGCGGGCATTCCGAGCTCGCGGGCACGGGCAAACAGTTTTCCGATATCGGAAAAACCGTCGAGGATCGAATATTGCGTATGGACGTGAAGGTGTACGAACGGCATAGGTCAGTCGGGGTTGAAAAAGCAAGGCAAGATACCGAAAAAAACCGGGACGTGCAAGAAGAATCTGCACCGGAGAAGCGACAATCGAATAATGTGCTATCTTTGCATCTCCAATGAAAGAAAGCGAGAAAATCATAGCGGATGTCACCTCGGGCGAGTATGAGCACGGCTTCGTGACGGAAGTCGAGCAGGATTTCATTCCCAAGGGACTGAATGAAAACATCATCCGGTTGATTTCCAAAAAGAAGGAAGAACCGGACTGGCTGCTGGAATTCCGGCTCAAGGCTTTCCGGCAGTGGCAGAAGATGAAGCTCCCGACCTGGGCGCACCTCGACATTCCGCCCATCGACTTCCAGGACATCGTGTACTACGCCGCCCCGAAGCGGCCGTCCGCCCGGAAGGAGATCGACCCGGAGATCGAGAAGACCTTCGACAAGCTCGGCATCCCGCTCCACGAACGGGGCGTGCTGAGCGGTACGGCCGTCGACGCCGTGTTCGACAGCGTGTCGGTCAAGACCACTTTCAGCGAGACGCTCGCCGAGAAGGGCATCATCTTCTGCTCCTTTTCCGAAGCCGTGCGGAACTACCCGCAGCTGGTCCGGAAGTACTTGGCGACGGTGGTCCCGTCGGCCGACAACTTCTACAGCGCCCTGAACAGCGCCGTCTTCAGCGACGGATCGTTCTGCTACATCCCCAAGGGGGTCCGCTGCCCGATGGAACTGTCGAGCTATTTCCGCATCAACGCCCGCGGCACCGGCCAGTTCGAACGCACGCTCATCGTGGCCGACGAGGGATCCTACCTGAGCTATCTGGAAGGGTGCACCGCCCCGATGCGCGACGAGTCGCAGCTCCACGCCGCCGTAGTCGAGATCATTGTCGAAAAGGACGCCGAGGTGAAGTATTCCACCGTCCAGAACTGGTATCCCGGCGATGCCCAGGGCCGTGGCGGCATCTACAATTTCGTCACCAAGCGCGGCATCTGCAAGGGAAGCGGGAGCCGCCTGTTCTGGACCCAGGTCGAGACGGGAAGCGCCATCACCTGGAAATACCCGAGCACCATCCTCAAGGGCGACAACTCCCTTTCGGAATTCTACAGCGTGGCCGTCACCAACAACTATCAGCAGGCGGATACCGGCACCAAGATGATCCACATCGGCCGGAACACCACCAGCCGCATCGTCAGCAAGGGCATTTCGGCCGGACACAGCCAGAACAGCTACCGCGGCCTTGTGAAGGTGCTGCCGGCCGCCGCCGGCGCCCGCAACCATTCCCAGTGCGACTCGCTGCTGCTGGGTGACAAGTGCGGCGCGCATACATTCCCGGTCATCGAGTCGGACAATCCGGGCGCGACCGTCGAACATGAGGCTACCACGTCGAAGATCAGCGAAGACCAGCTCTTCTATTGCCGCCAGCGCGGCATCACGGAAGAGGAAGCCATCGGCCTGATCGTCAACGGCTATGCCAAGGAAGTATTGAACAAGCTCCCGATGGAATTCGCCGTCGAGGCGCAAAAACTGCTGCAAGTCTCCCTGGAGGGGAGTATCGGATGACATTCAACTGGCTTGACCTTGTCTGCTCGCTGCTGGGCCTGACCTGCGTGTTCCTCGCGGGCAGGGGCAGCAAATACAATTTCTGGGTGGGATATCTCTATACCGCCGCCCTTTTCTTCCTCTTCCTGCAGAAGGACCTGATGGCGTCGCTGCTGCTGCAGCCGGTGTCGCTGGGCATCAACATCCTCGGCCATTACCGCTGGACGCATCCCAAGGAGGGAGAGATGAGTTCCGAAAAGACGGGAGAACTGAAAGTGACGATGCTCAGCTGGTTCGAACGCGTCCTGGCCGTGGCCGTCGTACTGGTGGTGGCGGCGCTCTGGGGCGGGCTGCTGCAGCGGCTCTATCCCGCCGACCCGCACCCGTACCTGGATTCCTGCGTCACCATGCTGATCCTGGTGGCCCAGTATCTCAGCGCCCAGAAGAAATGGGACTGCTGGGTGGCCTGGATCCTTGTCAACATCACCCAGCTTGTGCTGCACCTTTCGGTCGGAAACCTCTTCATGCCGATCGTCAGTGCGCTTTACCTGGTAAACGGTATCGTCTCCCTGGTCAACTGGGAGAAAATGTATAGGAGGAAAGCCTGATGAACACCTTGCTCAAGATAGAAAACCTGCACGCATCCGTCGGAGAGAAGGAGATTCTCCGTGGCATCGACCTGGAGATCGCTTCCGGTGAGATCCACGCCATCATGGGCCCCAACGGCTCCGGCAAAAGCACCCTCTCCGCCGTGCTGGCGGGCCGCGAGACGTTTACCGTCACGCAGGGATCCGTCACCTACGACGGCCGCGACCTGCTCGCCCTTTCTCCGGAAGAGCGGGCCTGGGCCGGCATCTTCCTGGGTTTCCAGTATCCCGTGGAGATTCCCGGCGTGAGCAACGTGAACTTCATGAAGGCCGCGGTGAACGAGCAGCGCCGGCAGCGGGGCCTCGAGCCCCTTGGCGCCGCCCAGTTCCTGAAACTGATGCGGGAGAAGATGGCGTATGTGGAGATGGACAGCAGTTTTTCCGGCCGCGGCGTCAACGTCGGCTTTTCGGGCGGCGAGAAGAAGCGCAACGAGATTTTCCAGATGGCGATGCTCGAGCCGCGCCTGGCCATCCTCGACGAGACGGATTCCGGCCTCGACGTGGACGCGCTGCGCATCGTGGCTTCCGGCGTCAACAAACTGAAGCGTCCCGACAACGCCTTCATCGTCATCACGCACTATCAGCGGCTGCTCGACTACATCGTCCCCGACGTGATCCACGTGCTCTACAAGGGCCGCATCATCCGGACGGCCGGCAAGGAGCTCGCGCTCGAAATCGAAAAGAAAGGCTACGACTGGCTCATCCATGAAAGCGAATAACCTGATCTACGCCCCTGCGCTCAAGCAGCAGTTCCGGTGCCGCGTCCCGCTCAGGGACGCCCGGCAGCTCTTCCTGGTCAACGGGACGGTGCAGGGCGGCGGTGCGCCGCTTGCGTTCCGGCTCGAAGACGGGGAACGGCAGGACAAGATGCTGCAGCTGATCGCCGTCCGCACGGCGGAGGGTCCGCAGGCGCTCGCTTTCGAAGAATCGTTCCAGTTCGGCCGGGGCACTGCGGGACGGATCATCCACTGTTCACATACGTTTTCGCTCGACCGGTTCCAGACGCAGGAACGGGTGAAGATTGCACTGGAGGAAGGGGCAGAAGCCGAATTCGTGGTGATGCAGAACGAGCATAACCAGGCAGAACACGAAACAGCTTACGAAATCTCGCTGGCGGCGGGCGCATCGCTCAGGATGGTGTTCCTGTCGCTGCACGGCGGCGTAATCCGCAACCGGATCGGCGTGTCGCTCCTGGGCCGGCACGCGTCCTGCGACCTGAGCGGGCTCTACCTGACCGACGGCGAGCAGGAGATGGACTACGACATCCGGCTGACGCACGAAGTGCCGGACTGCCGCAGCAACCAGCTTTTCAAGGGGGTGCTCGACAACCGGGGCGTCGCACGGTTCGACGGCCGGATCAAGGTCGTCCCCGATGCCCAGAAGACGGAAGCCTACCAGGCCAACCACAACCTGCTGATCAGCGACACGGCACGGGCGTTTACCCGGCCGCAGCTGGAAATCTATGCGGACGACGTGAAATGCAGCCACGGCGCCACCATCGGGCGGCTCGATCCCGACGAACTGTTCTATATGCGGACACGCGGCATTCCCCTGGCTGAGGCGCGCCTGCTCCAGCAGATGGCTTTCGCGTACGAGGTGTTGGAGAAGATTTCTTCGGCGGAACTCCGGGAACGGATGCAGTCGCTGGTGGAGAAACGCCTGCGCGGCGAGTTTTCCCGTTGTCAAAACTGCTCTAAAAATTGTTGTTAGGTCGAATTTTGGGGGAATTCGTCCGTTTTCCGCAAAATTTTACGCAACATTTTGGCGGGTAAACGCATCTAATAGGTGGTTTAGGTTTTAGTATATTATCATTCGAAAGGGTGGTCCGTCGGGAGAAGGGCCGCCCTTTTTCTTTTTCTACTGGGGCGCTGCCCCAAACCCCGCGCCTCCCGGCCTTAGTACTTTTGCTATGCGGTGTTTCCTGCGAATTCGAGCATTTGCTGCAAAAGTACCGGCCTCCGGCGGTCGCCTGATGGCGACTTTACTGGGGCGCTGCCCCAAA
>CAMZGD010000033.1 GCA_947306365.1 uncultured Bacteroidales bacterium | reverse complement strand
ACAAGTATCAGCGCACGATGAGTGAATTCCGCACCGCGCGCGAAGAAGGCCGCGAAGAAGGCCGCGAAGAAGGACTGGAAGAAGGCCGTGCTGAAGGTCGTGCTGAAGGCCTCGCCGAAGGCCGGGCTGCGCGGCAGCTGGAGATTGCCAGAGCGATGAAGGAGCGGGGTGCCGCGGCGGAATTCATCGCCGAATGTACCGGCATCTCAATGGCTGAGGCGGAGAATCTTTAGCGCTCCGGCCCCTTTTATAAAATAGTCATGATTTTTTTTTGTAATCCGCGAGAAAACAATAACTTTGCGTGTTTAATTGCCTCAATTGCAACGAGAGGAGCATTTTTTAAACTGAAGCACAAACAGCGCGAAAATGAAGAAACGCAAAGTTTACGCGTCTCCAGCCATACTCCAGGAGACGTTTTTCAAGCCGGAAGGCCAATTGCTGGCCGGGTCCGTGGTGGACAACATCGAGAAGATCGAATCCACGGGCCAGGATCTGACGGAGTTTTCGTCGGACGATTTCACGCACAACTGGGTTGACGAATAAAGGAGGATCTGCCATGAGAAAAACGACTATCACTGTAATGACATTGGCGGTCCTCGCCGTTTCGCTGCTCATCCAAGGATGTGAGCAGCCCAATATCGTTCCCGACCTGCCCGGAACGACCGTCAAGTTCAAGGCCGCGACAACCTGGGACAACGGCATCAAGACGAAGACCGTTTATTCCGGCGAAATCATCGGGACGACCGACAAGAAAGAGCGCATCGACTGGCTGGCGGGCGACAAGATCCGCATCTACAGCGACAAGGCCAGCTTCTATTACGATGCATCGGTCCATTACGCCGACTATTCGGTCGATGCCGGATCCATCTCGTCCGAAGGGGCAAGCAGCTTTGCGACCATCACCCCCGCCGGCGACCTCGACGGCGAGGCGACCAACGCCAGTTCGGCCAACGGCCTCGTATGGGGAGACGGTACGCACAAGTTCTTCAGCGTCTATCCTTCGCCGGCCGTGACCGACGAAAACCTGGAGTTGTACGGATCCGGAACGGACTACCGTACGTTTAGAGCAATCATCCCCAACGAAGTGGTCTTTAAGGTCAGCGACGTGGTCGACGGAGTCCTGAAGCCGGATATGAACTACGCGTATATGTATGCGATGGCGCAGGCTGAACCCGGCAATGCCGTCACGCTCAAGTACCAGCCGATGTTCACCGCCTTCCAGTTCACACTCGACAGCGGCGACGACGATGAACTTACTTTCCTTGACTTCTACATCAAGAGCGAGGTCGACGACCTCACGGAAGTCCCGGCGGGCCACTACAAGGCAACGCTGACGATGCCCGATGATCCTGAGCAGGCTAAAATCTCGTATTCCTTCGGGACGGCGGGCGACGACACGCAGAAACGGATTCACGTCAAGTTCGGCGAAAACGGCGAAGGCATCACCATTACCAAGGGGCATCCCCTCACTTTCACCGTACTTGCCCGCCCCGTTGATTACACGAAGCTCACCATCATCGTTGCAACCCTCAATACTGACGGTACAAGGACGAAAAAACTGGAACTCAAGGACGCTTCGGACAAATGGGTGTCCTTCCCCGGCGGCCACAAGTTCAACTTCAAGTTCGGTGTCCCGGGCGAATGGATCTATTACATCGACGATCCGGAGCCGGTGACCCTGACCTATGAAGGCGGCGAGGCAGCGCTTCACGTATCCAATCAGTTCAAGAGTTACCGCACGCGCAGCGGCCAGTCCGAACCGGTCGACTACAAGCTGCAATATTCCACTTACAACGATGAAACCGGAACCTGGAGCGGCTGGAACGACGGCCTTCCGGCCTGGCTGGGCGCCACCTCGCCTTCCAGCTATGCAGGCAGCGTGAGCGGCGAGGCCCTCAAACTCGAGATGGATCACCAGGACAACACGGCGGTAGACCCTCACCGGGATGAATATCTGATAAAAGATGAGCACAGCAAGACCGATTTCGACCTGTCTACCATCAACGTGGCCACGGACAACTGGGATTCGGCCACGGGAACCGGTCCCCGCACGACGGCCAACTGCTACGTGGTGCAGGGATACGGCACCTACAAGTTCCCGGTGGTCTACGGCAACGGCGTGACAGACGGAGCGGTCAATCCTTCGGCCTACACCGGGACTCCGATTCCTGACGAACACGCGATGGACAAACCATTCTTCCTGGAGGCGTTCAAGGACGACAATAATGATGACATTGACGACAGTCCCTACATCGTAGTCCACAAAGGTATTAGTATTGACGACGTAACACCGGTCCTTGTATGGATGGACGAAAAAGACCTTGTGACTAACCTCGGAACGGATGGCAGTGGCGAAACCGCCTATATAACATTTACGGTTCCAAAGGAAAACATCCGCCAGGGCAATGCGGTGATCGCGCTCAAGAAGAAGTCCGACGATACGATCCTCTGGAGCTGGCACATCTGGGTAACCGACCATGACCTGACGCAATCGGTCAAAAGCCCTACCGGCTATTCGATTGCACAATACAACCTGGGCTGGTGCGACGGCCGGGAACTCGAAAAGTATCTCGAACGCAAATGCCGGATCCGGGCTGTCCAGCTCGATGAAAACGGGGACGAATTCAGAACGCAGGACCACGAGTCGGCACCGGCCATCGTCCTGCAACAAGCCTACAAGACGATTGTCCGCGACAACAACCCTTATTACCAGTGGGGCCGCAAGGATCCGCAGCGGGCATCCGACGGACTGGCGATTGGCGGGAACCTATTATTCGGGTATAAAAAGCTTGCATACATCAACGATGACTATCCTATTGGGGAACGCATAATTAGTACGGACCCTGGTACTTCCATTGGCAGTTCCATTCAGCAACCTCACCTTTATTATTATGCTAAATTACCTAACCATAAAGACTGGAACGATAGTCATAGCTATTTTAACCTATGGAATTCCCGGCTGACAACCACAGACGCGTATGGTTCCGCGGGGGTCTTCGTCACCAAGACCATCTACGACCCCTCTCCGGTCGGTTTCAAGGTTGGACCAACTGGCGCCTTTAACGGATTTACCAGAATGAGTTTCCATCTGGTGGACGAAACAGAATTGACGGAATTGGAAATAGTCCGTCTTGACTTCGGTTCCGGACTGTCCTTTCCTTTGATGGGTAATCGTTCGGTAAGCGCAACAAGTACTGATTCTCATCCTATGTCAATTGATATCTTGGGTCCCTATTGGACGGCAAGTGTCAGGGAACCCCAGGTAGGCGTTCATTTGCTTATTTTCAGTCGTGCTAATTTTATTATAGATGACACTAACTCAAGACCTATGGGTTCCTCTATCCGCCCGGTCGTGGATGATGATTTTTCGAAAGGTTTTCAGGCACCCGGAGAAAATGTAATCTGGGATTGACGGCTTTGTCACAAGGTAAAAAACTAAGATCAATTACGATGAAACAGTATAGATTCATTTTTGGAACGATTGTGATCGCCGCCGTTATCCTTGCCGGCCTGTCCGCCTGCTCGATCGATGAGTCCCGACTGCATGAAGGACTGCGGCGCGTTTCCATCAAGGCCACGATTGAGAACGGCCCTGGTACAAAGGTAATTATTGATGACGGTGACCACGGGGAGGAAGGCCTTTTCCATTGGAACGACGACGATGCGCTGGCCCTGTATGTAGTAGAAAACGGAGTGGGTGCCTACCGCGTTACGGAAAACTATGGCGTGTCGAAACACAAGAATGCGGATGGAACGTACGATAATCGGTTTGACATTTATATGTCCCCTGACGCGACTAGAACCGGATTCGCCTTTTATCCGCCCCAACTTGTCGTTAAAAATGACGATTACCAAGGTACTCCCATACCTCTTGTTAATCCTTTGCAGGTTTTTCTGCCCGTATCTTATCTCCCCTACGCAAGCCCGGATGGCCAGATCATGAAGAAGTATTCTCCGTTGCCGATGATTGCCGACAACAGCCGCGTAGACGGAAATCTGAACTTCCGGCATCTCGGCGGAATGATTCGGATTGTCTTTGACAGTTCGATATTAGCCCAAAGATTCCGCGTAGCTGTAGGAGATATTGCGGACGGCGAATTCCGCGCCTATAAAATAAGCGGTATTTTCGATGTGATCAATCCTGACGCAGAAAGCATCGATGCGGGCAATTGCTACATTAAAACGGATGAAACTGAACCCGTAACAGGAGACCGTATTTGGTCTTGGCAATCTCCGTATTCTATTAATCTATATCCTTCCCATAATACTGCTTATTTTGCAACAGATACGCTGAATATACCTGTACCTACCGGACATTACACCGCCGTTATGATAAGAGTCGAAAACGACAACGTGGTAACAAGAGAAGGTATTTATTCGCTAGGCCCCGACGGCTGGACCTGCCAGCGCCGCCACGCGTGGAAACTTGGCGTCACCCTCAATCCGATCGGAACCGAGTATTATCTCGACACGCCTCAAGATGTCGAGCTTACGTACACCGGCGGAACCGCCTCGCTTCGCGCAGACCAGTTGTTCAAGAGTTACAAAACCTTTCCTGCCCAGGGCAGTACACCCGCCACAGACAAGCCTGTCCCTTATCATCTGGAATACTCCGAGGACGGCACGAACTGGAGTACGACGGCGCCCGACTGGCTGGCCGCCAACTCTCCTTCATCCTTTGCCGGCAGCGTCGAAGGCGAGGACCTGACCCTGACGATGGAAGCACAGGTCAACACGGCCGTAGATTCCCATCATAACATATTGAAAGAAAGAACCCCGAAGGCCGATTTCGACCTGGCCACCCTCAACGTGGCTACCGGCGAAACTGTCAACCGTACGACCGCCAACTGCTACGTCGTGCAGGCTCCTGGAACGTATAAGTTCCCGCTGGTCTATGGCAACGGCGTGAAGAACGGGGCAGTCAATGAAAGCGCCTATTATCAGGCGGATCCGCCGGTGGCTGCGGCTCATCCGTTTTTAACCCGTTTTAAGGACCATCTTGACAACGACATCATGTCGCCCTATATTGCGACGCAATTGTCTGGGAAGACTCTTTCCGCCGTCCTGATCTGGCAGGATGTTCAAGGCCTGGTCACTGTCAATTCCACCATTTCCGGCAGCGGAGAGAATGCTTATGTAACTTTCACGGTTCCTGAGGAGAACATCACCCAGGGCAACGCGCTCGTTGCCGTGCTAGTGGACGACGATGCAGACGGTACTCCCGAGACAATCGCCTGGAGCTGGCACATCTGGGTGACCGACGAGGATCTGACCAACCTGACGGATGTCAATAATTTCAAAGTGCCCCAGGTCAATCTGGGATGGTGCGATGCCAGGGTCTTAGAGCTTTATGAGGGCCGTAGTTGTCAGGTCCGTGCCGTCCAGACCGAGACGGGTGGAAAGACATCAGATCCGATAACCGTTACGCAGACCGAATACGCTCCCGTCGGCACCGGCGGTAATTGCACGTACTACCAATGGGGCCGCAAGGACCCGCTGCAGGCGGCTGATGGCACTGCCAGCAACACGGCCAAGACATACTATGATGCCTCCGGCAACGCATATACTTCTACCTCCACCAGCGATTATCGTCCGCAGCATGGCGTGCTTGGGAAATTTTCTATCGGCACTTCCATCCGGGAGCCACAGAAAGATTATTTCCATGACAACGGTAACGGTGACTATGGGGATAACTGGTGTTCTACGGATTACCTCAATCTATGGAATTCAACACTCAATAGTTTCGACCAAACCGTTTGCCTTTCTGCCGCTGTGACAAAAACGATCTATGATCCTTCTCCGGTAGGATTCAAGGTACCTCCGCAATCGTTGTTCACCGGTTTTACGGACACGGACATCTTTCCCTGGGCAGTGATAAACGGAGACAATGGCCGCATATACAATAACTCGGTCTTTTTCCCGGTCGCAGGTTATCGTTACATCAATAATCAGCTGAATAAGGTTACATTACGCGGGAGATACTGGACAGCAGCACCACAATCTCCAATGTTTGCCGCTACCTTGAATATAGAGGAAAACAAGGTTATGACCCCTAATCCGAGTTACGCGAACAGAGGATACGCCGTCCGGCCCGTGGCTGAAAACGACATCATTGTCACGGGCGAAAACCTGATCCAGTGGGATTAATTACCAGTGGGGTTTATTAAGAAAGAGAATGATATCCAGTAAAAATATACTTAGAATGAACCGGGGTCTCCTGGCCCCGGTTCTCGCAATGGCTTTCGGCCTGGCAGGCTGTGAGCCCGCAGACCTGGGTGTGCAACTCACCCCGGACAACGGAACCCGCACCGTAATCATCGGCGTCTCGGCCGAAGGTGCCGGCACCAAAGTTTCGATCAGCGAAGAACTCGTCTTCAGCTGGACCGCCGGCGACAAGATCGCCGTCTGGGCCGGCAGCGAAGGCAGCGGACAATATTACACGTCCGAAGCTTACACCGGCGGCAACACCTACCAGATCTCGCTTTCCGGCACCCGCAGCAACTACGCCGTCTATCCAGCCAGCATCGCCGTTGCCGAAGCCGCGACCGCGACGTCGCTGAAGGTCACACTCCCCGCGGAATACGATATCGAAGGCAACGGAGCTACGTTCTCCCCGCTTCCAATGCTGGCCGAGAACACCGAAGGCGCCGATCTGGAATTCAAGCACCTGGGCGGACTGCTGCGCCTGACGGTCAATTCCGTCCCCACCGGCACCACCCAACTTGTCGTAGACCTCGGGCAGAGGATTTCCGGATCCTTCGACGTAGTGTCCGACGAGTCTTCCGGCGACCTTGTCATCCAGGCAGGAGAAGGCAGCACCCCGGTAACCTTTCACGTGACTTCGTCGGGCGACGGACTCGTGCTCAACCTCCCCGTCCCCACCGGCACCTACACAACCCTTGTCGTCGAAGCGCAGAACAATACCGGCGACGTGCTTGCAACGATGGATTCGCCCTTCTCCTGGACCTGCGCCCGCGCACACGGGAAGAAAGTTGAAGACGCCACCGTAAACTGGGACTACATTGTGGAAACGATCGGCGATATCCAATTCACCAATCTGATTTCGCTGACTTCAAACGTACAGGTTAAGAGTTACCGCCAGAATTCGGACGATGCAACCGTCAAACAGCCCGTCGCCTGGAAAGCCCAGGCGCTGTCCACGGAAGACGGTACCACCTGGGTCGACTATGGTGAGGCAGGCTGGCCTGCCTGGCTGACGCTCTCTGCGTATGAAGGCGAAGGCAGCACCGCCAGCGCCGGCGAGACCATCATGGTGACCGTCACGCCCGATTCGGAGACCTATTCCGTAGAGGAAGTCGTCGGCACGGGACATATCTCCGCCCTGCAGAGCAGTGCCGCCGTCGGAACGGAAAATGCGCCGCGCGACTTGTCGCTCTACGACATCTATGGAAACACTTATGTCACCGGCACCAATGCAGTCGGCAGCATCAAAAAGGCGGGTCCGCATACCGCCAACTGCTATGTGGTCAGCGCTCCCGGCTGGTATTGCATTCCGCTGGTCTATGGCAACGGCATCGATGCGACCCGGGGCACTACCTTCCAACGGGATCCGATTTACACCGATGCCTATTCGAAATATCAGAATGCGGACGGGAACCTGATTTCCAGCCCGTTCATCCTGACCGACACGGGCGTGGACGCCGCCGTCTGCGATGCCGTGGTCTTGTGGCAGGACCAGCCCAGCGGTTTCGGTCTCATCCACGATGAAGTCAAAGTGATCGATGCACCCTCAGGCGCAGGTCTTCGATGCAAATACCTCAAGTTCCATATCGCCCCGGAAGACATCCTGCCCGGAAATGCCGTCATCGCCCTGCGCGATACCCAGAACGGCAACAAGATTCTCTGGAGCTGGCACATCTGGGTGACGCCCGTCTCACATACGAGCGAATCCGATGCGTTCGCCATCCGCAACCTGACCTGGCGCAAGACGGAATCCACTTCGACCGATCCTGCCGACCTGGGGACGGTCGATATCCTGAACTGCAACCTCGGCTGGACGGAGCCGCTCAGCTTTACGCTCTCCACCGGCGGGAGCACCAGCCTGCGCATTGTCCAGACCAGTACGCCCGATTTCGACGACGAAACGTTCGGAGTCAGCTACCAGTCCAGCGCCTCCTACACGGGCACCTACTTTGGCTGTACCTACTACCAGTGGGGTCGCAAAGACCCGTTCCTGCCGTCGAACGGGAATTCAAACGATGCCGCAACCAACCGGGCCAGCCATAGTCCTTCCGGCTATCGCATCTTCGGCACCGATCCCACATTAGCCGTTTATTCAGGATCACTTGCGTACACTCCGAGTCGATGGATTCAGCAGCCGAACAGATTCGACAACAGCTTCTCCCCTTCTTCCTGGGTGAGCAATAAAAGTTTAGGTGATTTGTGGAATTATAATATGGACGGGACTGAAGCCGCTGGGGATTTTCAACAATCAAAGCTTGCCCGCACGCATGAGCTAGCAAGCCGAATGGTTGGAAAAACCATACAAGATCCGTCGCCGGCAGGTTTCTGTGTCCCGTTTGGCCGCGCTTTTTGCGGCTTTACAACGGACGGAAATATAGATCAGCATGGTAGTGGCATCTGCGGGCAGAATGTAGGTACTGGTGTTGTCGCATCGGGTTATCCTGCCGGATATCGGTTCTCCTATAATGCTTCGCAGGTTTCGTCAACGTATACCGTCTATGTCGCCGCCTCCGGTGGCAGACATTTCAATACGAGCGCCCTAGGCAGTGGCGCTACCAACATTTGCGGCTACTATTGGATGGCCGTTCCCGGAGATGCTACCGGCTCGGCGGCGAATAGCAGTATGGTCATTTCGTATGTCACGACTGCCAATCCCCATGTATTCCCGATTTATATTGGCACACAGTCTTCCGGCTATGCCGTCCGCCCCATGCTGGAACAGGATCTGTCGTCATTCACCGTCAACGGCGAAGGTCTCGCCGGCTGGAAATAATCCCGAAACAACGCCATGAAACAGTTTTTATCATTCATAAGCATCCTGACGCTCCTGGCATTGTTTTCCGCCTGTGAGCCCGTCGCCCTGACCGAACCGGAAACAGACGGTCTGCGTACCGTGACCATCGGCACATCCTACGAAAGCACGGCCACCAAGGCGGAGATCGGCGATGACTTGAGCTTCAGCTGGACGCCCGGCGACGAGATTGCGGTCTGGACCGGCCGTCACTATGTAACCTCGGAGCCGTATGTCTCGGACAACACCTTCACGCTCCATCTCGACGGCATCCGGAGCGGCTTCGCCGTGTATCCAGCCTCCGTCGCCGACCCCGACAACGCCACGGTCGAATCGCTGAAAGTCACCCTGCCTGAGTCGTATGACCTCTCCGGAAAAAGCGTCACGTATTCGCCGATGCCGATGATCGCCATCAACAACGAGGGTGCCGACCTGAACTTCTATCACGTGGGCGGACTGCTGCGCCTGACGCTTCGCGACATTCCTGCGGAAACCGTCAAGATCCGGGTGTTCCTCCCCGGACACCGCATTACAGGCTCCTTCGCCGTAACCAACCCGGGGCATCCCGGCGAACGCGACTGCGTCATCGCCACGGACAATGATGCCACGGCCGGCAATACGTACGTCGATTTCACGAACTTCACCCTGAGCGGGAACGCCACGGTCCTGAATCTCCCGGTTCCTACCGGAACCTACAACAATGTGCATATCGAGGCCAAGAACGCAGCGGACGCCACCCTCGCCGGATTCGGGGTGTCCGCAGCCATCAACTGGAATTGCGAACGAGCCTGGGGCAAGAAGCTGAGCAACGACAACGCGACCTACAGCCTCACCCTCTAGCTGGAGAACCTTCCGTACGACGGACGGGAGCGGACCCTCACGGTCAACAGCACCAAAACCGTGGGTACCACCACCTCGGCCGCGCCCTGGAAGACCCAGATCCAGCTCGATGGCGAATGGGTCGACCTTACCGACGCGAACCGTCCCGCCTGGCTGCCGGCAAGCTTCCCGAAGGAAGGCATCGGAGGGGAACGTTCCTATAACGTCACGCTGCCCAAATATCTTACTACGCACGAGGAGCAGCTGCGTACGGCCTGGGCCGACGAGATTGCCGATGCGACGCGACGGCCCAACGGCTATTACGACAAGGCCCGCGTTGACCTCTCGAAATGGAATCCCGTCACCCACTCCCTGGAAGCCCGCACCACGGCCAACTGCTACATCGTGCAGGGGCCCGGCGACTATATGTTCCCGATGGTCTATGGCAACGCCGTGGACCTGATCTGCTACAACGCCAGCGACAACACCGGATCCTACGACCCGCAGATCAGCGGCGCCGGCGTGCTGAACAAATTCCGGAACCATCTCGAAAACGCCACGGAAGATGAATCCGGCGGCGACCCCATCGCCCCCTACCGCATCAAGCAGCCGTGGATTTCGGCCGACCCCAACTTCGGCGATAATTGCACGGAAGTGGGCATTCTCTGGCAGCAGTTCAACAACGGCAGCACCAATGTCATCACCGACCTGAGCATCTGCAACGAGGGCCAGAGCGCCCACAAGATGGTCTGCTTCACGGTGACCGAGAACATCAGCCCGGGCAATGCCGTGATCTATGTGAAAGACACCCGCTCTGATATGGACTGCATCGCCTGGAGCTGGCACATCTGGATCACCGACCAGGATATGCATTCCATACGCCTGAAGAATTCCAGCAACTCCGCCGGCTATCCGCTGCAGCCGGTCAATCTGGGCTGGATCGACGACTCCGCCGGCCAGTACTATGCCGAACGCAGCGACCAGATCCGCTTCGTCATCGTCGAGAGTCCCGGCACGTACAAGGACATCACCCTGGAGCAGGAAGCCGAAGAGGTGGTTTCCACCTCCGGTTGGTCGCCGTACTACCAGTGGGGCCGAAAAGACCCGCTGCGCAGCGACTGCGGCGTCATCAACGACGAACTGCACCACATCTACTTTTCGATCCGGAACCCGCAGTCCTTCCTGGGTTACCGGGTCGACGGTACGACCGAGGAGTTCGACTGGACCGAAAACGGTTTCCGCAACCTGTGGCGCGCCGAGAACAATAAATATACGGCCTCCAACCGTACGGCGACCACCGGCAAGAAGACCGTTTACGACCCGTGCCCGAGAGGCTACATCATGGCACCCGGATGCACCTGGGACGGTCTGTCCGGCACCTGGGAAAGCGGAAAGGGCTGGTTCTTCAACACCGGTTTCACAACGCCCGCGCAGGTGTTCTTCCCGGCCAGCGGCTACATCCGGATGGAAAATACCGGTTCCGTGCTGAATCCTGACTATACCATCGAGTTCCGGAACAAGGGAACGAACGGATACTATTGGACGGACTTCCCTTCCAGCATCGGAACGATCCGCAAGAGCTTCGGCATGAAGTTCGACAGTTCCACCATCACGGCCGACGGCTCGAGCGATTCCGAACTGAAACGCGCCTACGCCTTCTCCGTCCGCTGCGTCCGCGACGACCGTCTCACCGACGAGAACCATTGACGATTCGCCCGCTCGAGGTGATTCCGCGGTGAATCAGCCGGTAAACACAGCACGCCCCCACCTTTTCCGGTGAGGGCGTGCTTCTGTTATGTGGGGACTAAAGTTTTTCGGCCGCTTCGATGGCGATACCTGTGCAGTCTGCGATCACCGCAGCAGAGAGTCCTTTCTCCTTCATCGCCCTGGCAATCTCCAGCTGCCGCGCCGCCCGGCCTTCGGCACGGCCTTCTTCCCGGCCTTCGGCAAGGCCTTCAGCACGACCTTCAGCACGACCTTCTTCCAGTCCTTCTTCGCGGCCTTCTTCGCGGCCTTCGTCGCGGCCTTCTTCGCGCGCGGTGCGGAATTCACTCATCGTGCGCTGATACTTGT
>CAMZGD010000032.1 GCA_947306365.1 uncultured Bacteroidales bacterium | reverse complement strand
CGGACAGAAACAACTCGTAGGCTCATTATCCAAAAGGCACGCCGTCGCGCCTTGCGACGCTCCGACCGCTTGTAAACGAACGGTTTCAGGTTCTATTGCACTCCCCTGTTCGGGGTTCTTTTCACCTTTCCCTCACGGTACTGTCCTCTATCGGTCTTCTATGAGTATTTAGCCTTGCGGGATGGTCCCCGCGAATTCAGACAGGATTCTTCGTGTCCCGCCCTACTCAGGATACCACGTGTCAACGACTTGCTTGCCGGTACGGGGCTGTCACCCTCTTCGGCGTATCTTTCCAGATACTTCCTGTTCGCTGCCGTCTCTCTTTCGTGGTCCTATAACCCCGCGGTTGCCGTAACAACCACGGTTTGGGCTCTTCCCTTTTCGCTCGCCACTACTCCGGGAATCGATCTTTCTTTCTCTTCCTCCGGGTACTAAGATGTTTCAGTTCCCCGGGTTCGCCCTCTTTCGAGTGGTAACTCTTCAAGTTACCGGGTTTCCCCATTCGGACATCCGCGGATCAATTCGTGTTTGCCGATCCCCGCGGCTTTTCGCAGCTTACCACGTCCTTCGTCGCCTATAGAAGCCAAGGCATCCTCCGTTCGCTCTTTGTTCCTTCGTCTTGAATCATGCTTCAGATCAAATGACTTTCACCATTCTCTCTTACTTCATGTCTTTTTGAAATTGTAGTTCCCTAATAAAACAGAAAAACTCTACTCTATTAACAAACTATCTATTGCTTACAGTTTTTTTACCTCGTTTTCTCTCTCCAATAAGTCAATGAACTAGTCGTTTCTTCCGAAACGGGCTGCAAAGGTAAGCAGTTTTTTTTTAAAACAAAATTTTTTTGAATTTTTTTCTCATAAAAAAAGAAAAGGCCGGTTTTCGCCGGCCTTTCCATTTATATTAAGGTATTACAGGTTGCAAACCACTTCGAAGTAGAGGGCTCCGTCGATGACCGTGGCCTTATAGAGCGTGTCTTCCACCTGGTAGTAGGTCCTGCCGTCGAGTTCGACCTCGTCGTAGTCGGCCGGGATTTCTGTGACCAGGGCGCCGATCGGGGCTTCGATCACGTAGTACTGGCCGTTCTTGAGGATGTAGAACACCCCGTCCTGGTAGTAGTACTCCTGCCCGGCCTGGTTGACCAGGTTCGTGTTGTAGTAGTCGTCGCTCGTGCGGACCACGTAACCGGTATTCTTGTTCGAATAGACGGTGGAGAGGGCTGCGGCCCTGCGGGCCCGCTGGATCTCATCGCGGATGGTGTTGATGGCGATGGCGGTAAGCGCTACGTTGAACATCGTGGAGGCGATCTCCGTTCCGCGCGGCGGGCGGCAGACGTAGTAGCCGCCGAGCAGGTAGCGCCTGTAGTAGATGCCGTTGAAGTAGTAGTAGTCGCGTCCTCCGATCCGCATCGTCACGTAGCCGTGAGGAAGGACCTTGATCCGATGTCCGAAGAAGTGGTCGCCATAGCGGTAGGAAGGCATCGGCTTGTGCTTGGGCTCCAGATACGGACGGGTGTATTCAGGTCCGCGCGGCCGCGGCGGCTGGTTGTGGTACTGGACGGCGTTGGGCTTGTGCCCGCGGTCCCGGTCGTAGTTCGGTTTGTTATTGTGGTTCTTGCTCTTGTCGGCGGGTTTGGCATCCCTGTTTCCGGAAGGGGCGTTCTGCCGGCCGACATTGTTGTCCTTACGGCCGACGTCGCTGTTCTTGCGGTTGACGTCGCTGTTCTTGCGGCTGACCTGCGCGCTGTGGCTGTTGTGGTTGCCCTGCGTGCCGGTGTTCGTGGAGCGGCGGTCCTGGACCTGAGCCGGAGCCGTGTTGTTCTGCTTCCGCGTCTGCCCGGAAGGCGTCACCATCTTGGTCTTGGGCTCACTGCTCTTGGCGCTCTTGGTCTGGGCGCTCTGCTCTTTCTTCGTCGTGTTGGAGGTTCCTCCGGTCCGACGGTTCTGGCCTTGTGCCTCGAACGGGGTAGTACACATCATTGCGATGCAAAGCATCAGTACTACATTTGTGAGTCTCTTCATAATTCTTTAATGTTAAGGTTGGACTTGTAACAAAGATAGCAAATATGTTGCCGAACCGCGAGTTTTTCCGTAATTTTACCTCAAATAATAAAGAAGACCTATGGCGAAGACCGTTTTGGTGACGGGCGGGACGGGGTACATCGGCTCCCATACCACCGTGGAACTGCTAGAAGCAGGGTATGACGTAGTAATCGTAGACAATCTTTCCAATTCAGAAAAGTCTGTCCTCAAAGGGATTGAGAAAATAACAGGGCGCAAGGTCCCCTTCCGTAAGGTAGACTGCGGCGACCTTTCACGCCTGCGCGGCGTGTTCGCCCGCCATCCCTTCGACGCCGTGATCCATTTCGCGGCCAGCAAGGCGGTGGGCGAGTCGGTGGAGCAGCCGCTGCTGTATTACCGGAACAACCTGGTCTCGCTGATGAACATCATCCAGCTGATGCGCGAATACAATGTCCCGAACCTGGTGTTCTCCTCCTCCTGCACGGTGTACGGGCAGGCCGAGAAACTGCCGGTCAGCGAACAGACCCCGCGTCGCGAGGCCACGTCGCCCTACGGCAACACCAAGCATATCTGCGAGGACATCATCCGCGACTCCGTAGCGGCCTATCCCGGGATCCGGAGCATTGCGCTGCGCTACTTCAACCCGATCGGCGCACATCCCAGCGCGGAGATCGGCGAGCTGCCGCGCGGCGTGCCCAACAACCTCATCCCCTTCGTGACGCAGACCGCGGCCGGCATACGGCCGATGCTCAGCGTTTTCGGCGACGACTACAATACGCCCGACGGGTCGTGCATCCGCGACTACATCAACGTGACCGACCTGGCCAAGGCGCACGTCGTGGCCGTGGACCGGATGACCGGCGATCGGATGAAGTCCGGCTTCGAGGTGTTCAACGTCGGCACGGGCCGGGGCGTCTCCACCCTGGAGGTGGTCCGCACGTTTGAAAAAGTCAACAACCTGAAGCTGAACTACAAGATCGTCGGCCGCAGGCCGGGTGACATTGAGGCGGTCTGGGCCGATCCGGCCTATGCCAACGATGAGCTCGGCTGGAAGGCTGAGAAATCGCTGGAGGAAACGCTGCGTTCCGCCTGGGCGTGGCAGCAGCATCTGGATGGAAAGAAATCTGAATGAAACCGTATATGGAAGAAGAGAACAAACCCGCTTCGCTGCCGGAGAATGCATACCGGAAGCTGGCGCCGGGCGAATCGTATGAGCCCCTGCTCAAGCCCGGCAAGAACTATCCCGAGGTGACCGCCTGGTCGGTCAGCCTTGGCCTGATCATGACCATCATCTTTTCGGCTGCCGCCGCCTATCTCGGCCTGAAAGTGGGCCAGGTGTTCGAGGCGGCCATCCCGATCGCCATCCTGGCGGTCGGCCTGTCGAGCGCCTTCAAGAAGAAGGGTGCGCTGGGACAGAACGTCATCATCCAGTCGATCGGCGCCTGCTCGGGCGTGATCGTGGCGGGTGCCGTCTTCACGCTGCCGGCCATCTACATCCTGGGGCTGGATGTGAATTTCGTGCAGATGTTCCTCAGCTCGCTGCTCGGCGGCGTGCTCGGCATCCTGTTCCTGATTCCGTTCCGGAAGTATTTCGTGAAGGAGCAGCACGGCGAGTATCCGTTCCCTGAGGCGACGGCCACCACGCAGGTGCTGGTCAGCGGCGAGAGCGGCGGGAAGAGCCTCAAGACGCTGCTGACGGCCGGCCTGATCGGCGGTGTGTACGACTTCGTCGTCTCGACCTTCGGCGCCTGGGCGGAAACGCTCTCGACCACGGTGATGCACTGGGGCCAGGTGGTTGCCGACAAGGCGAAGATGGTGCTCAAGATCAACACCGGCGCGGCCGTGCTCGGCCTGGGCTACATCATCGGCTTGAAATACGCGTTCGTCATCTGTTGCGGCTCGCTGCTGGTGTGGCTGGTGGCCATTCCGCTGATGGGCGCCTTCTGCGGCGGCGTGGACTTCCTGGGAATGAGTTTCTCCGACGCAATCGGACAGATGTCGGCCGACGAGATTTTCCGCACCTATGCGCGGCAAATCGGCATCGGCGGCATCGCGACGGCCGGCATCATCGGCATTATCCGGCAATCGAAGGTAATCAAGGACGCCGTGGGAATGGCGGTCCGCGAATTCGGCAAGAAAGGCGCTGAGGTGCCGGCCGGGAAGGTGGAACGCACCCAGCGGGACATTTCGATGAAGTCCGTGGTGTTCGGTATCGTGCTAGCACTGCTGGCCGTGTTCGCCTTCTTCGCCCTGGGCGGCGTGGTGAACAATGTCTGGCAGGCACTTGTGGGCCTGCTCATCGTAGCGGTCATCTCCTTCCTCTTCACGACCGTGGCAGCCAACGCCATTGCCATCGTGGGAACCAACCCGGTGAGCGGTATGACGATCATGACGCTCATCATCACGGCGCTCGTACTGGTGGCCTGCGGCCTGAAGGGCAATGCGGGAATGGTGGCGGCCCTGCTTATCGGCGGCGTGGTCTGCACCGCTCTTTCGACGGCGGGCGGCTTCATCACCGACCTGAAGATCGGTTACTGGATCGGCACGACACCCGCCAGGCAGGAAACCTGGAAGTTCCTGGGCGTCCTCGTCGCTGCAGCTACGGTTGCCGGCGTGGTGATCCTGCTCAACAAGACCTACGGCTTCACGGGTCCCGACGCCCTTGTGGCTCCGCAGGCCAACGCAATGGCCGCCGTTATCCAGCCGATGATGGAAGGCGGCAGCGCCCCGTGGCTGATGTACGGCATCGGCGCCATCATCGCCATCCTCCTGACGATCTTCAAGGTGCCCGCCCTGGCCTTCTGCCTGGGCATGTTCATCCCGATCGACCTGAACCTCCCGCTGCTCGTGGGCGGCGCCATCTCGTGGTATGTGAGCACCCGCAGCAAGGACAAGGCCGTCAATGCGGCGCGGCAGGAAAAGGGTACGCTCATCGCATCCGGCTTCATCGCCGGCGGCGCCCTGATGGGCGTAGTCAGCGCCATCCTCAAGTTCGCCAAGGTCGACTGGTTCCTGACAGAATGGAACGCCACCTACGGCGAAGTCATCGCCATCGTTCCGTTCCTCCTGATCATCCTCTATATGATCCGGGCCTCATTAAAGACTGATAAACAACAATAAATGGTCTGTTCCGCTAAAAGACTACGGCCTCTTCGAGGCCTATCCCTCCCAAGCAAAGCTTGGGCCCCTCCCACTCACGGCTGCGTGGGCGCAGACGGTCTTTTAGCGGAACAGACCATTTAAATCATATACTATGGAAAAAGTAACCGATAAATTCCTGCGGTACGTGGCCGTAGAGACCACGTCCGATGAAAACGGAACGACGCATCCCTCGAGCCTGAAAGAGCTTGACCTGGCACGGATGCTCGTACGGGAAATGAAGCAGCTGGGCATCGCCGACGCTTCGCTCGACGAGAACGGCTATGTGATGGGCACGATTCCGTCGAACCTTGACCGGAAGGTCCCCGTGCTGGGCTTCATCGCCCACGTCGACACCGCGCCCGACGCTTCGGGCAAGGACATCAAACCCCAGATCATCAAGAATTACGACGGCAGCGACATCCCGCTCGAAGGCGTGCCGGGCCTGGCGCTGCGCGTGGCCGATTTCCCCGAAATGCTGAACTACAAGGGGCAGACGCTCATCACCACCGACGGCACCACGCTGCTTGGGGCAGACGACAAGGCCGGCGTGGCTGAGATCATGACTGCGGCCGAATTTC
The DNA here is from genome assembly GCA_947306365.1 of uncultured Bacteroidales bacterium. GTDB lineage: Bacteria > Bacteroidota > Bacteroidia > Bacteroidales > UBA932 > Cacconaster. The sequence goes on along the minus strand of CAMZGD010000032.1, from coordinate 6,965 downwards.
TGCTGACACACCCCGAAGTGAAGCACGGGACCATCAAGATCGGGTTTACGCCCGACGAGGAGATCGGATGCGGCGTTGACTTCTTCGACGTGGCGAAATTCGGGGCGGACTATGCCTATACGATGGACGGCGGCGCCATCGGCGAACTGGAGTATGAGAACTTCAACGCGGCCGGAGCCAAGATCCGGATCCAGGGCTGCAACATCCATCCGGGCTACGCGAAAGGAAAGATGGTCAACGCGATGCTGGTGGGAATGGAGCTGGCGGCGATGCTGCCCCCGGCCCAGCGCCCCGAACATACGCAGGATTACGAAGGATTCTTCCATCTGACCGGCTTCAGCGGCACCGTGGAGGAGGCATCGATGAGCTACATCATCCGTGACCACGACCGCGCGCTCTTTGAACAGAAGAAGGCGCTGATGCAGGAAGTCGTCGCCTTCATCAACAAGAAGTACGGCGACATCGTCACGCTGGAGATGAAAGACCAGTACTACAACATGCGCGAGATGGTGGAGCCGCACTACCACGTGGTCGAGAAAGCCATCATCGCCATGGAAATGGCCGGAATCAAACCGAAAGTCCAGCCCATCCGCGGCGGAACCGACGGCGCCCGGCTCTCGTTCATGGGACTGCCCTGTCCGAACATCTTCGCCGGCGGCCACAATTTCCATGGCAAGCTCGAGTTCGTGCCGGTCGAAAGCATGGAGAAGGCTGTCCAGGTAATCCTGAACATGGTGGAGCTGTTCACGAAGTAAAGAATCCGTCACCCCCGGCTTGACCGTGGGTCTAAAAAACTCCCATCCTCAAGGGATAGCCCAGATGAGGATGGGAGTCGTTTTTTCTGCCTGCCATCCTCACCAGGAGGCTCTGGTGAGGATGGTTCATCGAAATCAGTGCCACATGTAAACCGTATTCTCCAGCGGATCGATGGAGGCGGCGGATTTTTTGCCATTGGCGTTGTTCCACCAGCTGACGTACGCGGCCAGCACTTCCTGCTGGACGGCCGGATCGTTGACGTACCAGGTCGGTTGCTGGTTGTTGCCGTTCATGCGCTGGATAATGGGATTCTGGGACGGCCAGCCACCGATACCAGAGGCCAGCGGTTTCAGCGTGTGGATGCGGGCCGCCTCCACCATCCAGAGGGCGAACATGCCTTCCGAACACTGGCTCATGTGGTACGATGAGATCGGATTGGCCGGAATGGCATTGTTACTGACGATCTCCGTCGACTGGCCATATTCCAACAGTTTGGGAATGTGCGCCCATTGCACGTCGGGACAGGCGAAGGAACTGATAATGCCTGCGCGGAAGGCCTGCATCAGCTCATCCACGTATTGGGATGCCTCCGCCTTGGTCTGCGGGTCATCGTCCGTCAAGTCCAGCGCGTTGCAGCCTGCCGCCAAGGCAAGCATCATCATAGATAAAAGGAATAGCCGTTTCATTTCACGGTTTCGTCAGGTTTCTGTCTATATAGATGCTGACCCTTCCGGAATCTTGCGCGGACTGTTGGATTATTTGTACAGATAGTACTTCTGCGACAGCGCCTTGAAGGCTTCGGCGTCTTTCATCCAGTAGTCCTGGATGTCGGAGACGAGGAAACGCTCGGCGAAGGTATTGCGGATCCAGTCGGTGCCGCAGACGATGTCGTTGGTGCGGTTGACCTTGCCGTCGAAAGGGTTGTGTTCGGGGTAGAGCCTGTGGGCTGCCTGCATCACGTAGAAGTTGATGAGCGTGAGCGGAGCCGCTTCGTAGTCGGTGAAGAAGTACTGCACGCCGTGCAGCAGCTTGCCCTGGTCGCCGCCGAAGAAAGGCTTGTAGTGGATGGTGCGCCAGGCCACGCCGGGAATCGCATAACTATCGAGCTCGGCCTTGAACTTTTCGGCGTCGACCCACTCGGCGGCGAACACCTGGAACGGCAACGTGTAGCCTACACCGATGTTCAGGAAGTGGCCGGAGAAATCTCCCACGATGCCGGCGCAAGGATAGCCGACGGCATTGATGCCCTGCGGCACCTGCGGCGAAGGCAGGATCCACGGCAGTCCGGTCTGCTCATAGGTCATACTGCGCGTCCATCCCTCCATCGGAACCACGGCAAGCTCGCAGCGCAGCGGCTCCTCATTGCCCTTCTCACCGCAGTTGAGTCCCTCCTCATTGATCAACTGCGCCAGTTCGCCCACGGTCAGGCCATAGACGTACGGAATCTTGAATTCGCCGATATAGGAGAAGAAGCCCGGTTCCACGTAGTTGCCCTCAACCTTGCGGCCGCCCAGCGGATTGGGGCGGTCGAGCACCATCACCGCCACGCCGTTCTCGGCGCAGGCGCGCATCATCAGGCCGAGGGCGCTAATGAAGGTATAGGAGCGGGTTCCCACATCCTGGATATCGTAGACCACCACGTCGAGGCCCTCGAGCATTTCGGGCGTCGGTTTGCGGTACTTGCCGTAAATGGAGTAGACTTTCAGGCCCGTGGCCTCGTCGAAAGTGTCCTCGGCATGGCCGCCGGCATAGATGTCGCCGCGGACACCGTGTTCCGGCGCGAAGAGGCGCACCAGGTCCACGTTCTCCGCCTTGTAGAGGATGTCGATGGTCGACTGGAGGTTGCGGTCCACGCCGCTGGGATTGGTGAGCAGGCCCACCTTCTTGCCTTCGAGGCCGGCGAAACCCCGGTCGCGCAACACTTCGATGCCCGGCTTGACGGCCGTAGCGGCAGACGGGCAGTTCTGCGCCTGGGTACGGCCGCACGACACGAACGCCAGTACGGCCACGAATAGGGTCAGGAATCTTTTCATCGTTTCAGGTTATTTGCGTCCATAGTCCGGATTGACCCTGCGGCGGGCCAGGATGGTCACCACCACCGTGGCGATGCAGCAGACCATCACCATCCAGAAGAAATTGACATAGCCGATCTTTTCCTGGATGTAGCCGGCCACGAAGCCCGGCAGCATCATGCTCAACGCCATGAAAGCGGTGCAGATGGCATAGTGCGACGTCTTGAACTCGCCTTCGGAAAAGAACATCATATAGAGCATATAGGCGGTAAAGCCGAAACCGTAGCCGAACTGCTCGATGGCCACGGCTACGCTGATCGCCACCAGGTTGGCCGGCTGTACGATGCTCAGGTAGACGAAGGTCAGGCAGGGCAGCGTCATACAGGCCGCCATCGGCCAGAGCGCCTTCCGCAGGCCAAGCCGCGAGGCCACGATGCCGCCGACGATGCCGCCGGCCAGCAGGGCGATGACGCCGATCGTGCCGTACACCACGCCCACGACATCGGTTCCGAGGCCGAGGCCGCCGCCCACGTGGATCAGGCGGTCACCCGCCATCTGCATCGATTCTTCGACCGGCGCCACCAGGAAAGGCTGGCAGAGCTTGATCAGGAATCCTTCCGGAAGGCGGTAGAGCAGCATGAACACGATGGCCAGCCAGACGCCGGGCTTGGTGAAGAACGTCTTGAAGGAATTGCCCAGCTCGCGGAACGTCTCCTTGCTGCTGCCGCTTTCGATGCGCGGCTTGTCTTCCGCAGGCTTGGGCAGGATGAAGGTATGGAAGAGCGTGATGAGCAGGAATACGACGGCGGCGACGCCGATGGTGATCTGCCACGACAGCGGAATGTTGCCCGAACTGCGTTCGATGCGACCGGCGATGAATACCAGCACGCCTTGCCCGAAGACCGAAGCGATGCGGTAGAACGTGCTGCGGATGCCGATGAAGGCCGCCTGGCTGCTGGGCTCGTGCGCCAGCATATAATAGCCGTCGGCCGCGATGTCGTGGGTCGCCGACGCGAAAGCAGCGATGATGAAAAGAACCAGCGTGAACCAGAACATAGAGATCGGCACCTGCCCGCCGGCGATGGCCGCGGCATCGGGCCGGGGCAGCGTCACGGTCAGCAGGATCATCATCGCCGTCATCAGCGCCTGCATCGTAATGATCCACCAGCGCTTGGTCTTGACCACGTCCACGATCGGGCTCCAGATTCCCTTGAGAAACCACGGAAAATAGAGCAACGTCGTGAAGAACGCCATCTGGCCGTTCGGCACGCCCATTTTGGTAAACATCATCACGGAGATGTTATTCACCAGGAAGTAGGGAACGCCCTCTGCGAAATAGAGGGTCGGCACCCACCACCAGGGAGATTTTTTCGTCTTTTCCATATCAATCTGCTTTAATACTTCTTTTCAATCGTGCTGCCGGGGAAATAGTGCGCGAGAATCTCGTCGTACTTATAGCCTTTGGCGCCCATCACGGCCGCGCCGATCTGGCAAAGGCCCACGCCGTGACCCCAGCCCGCACCGTGCAGGATGAACCTGCCGTCCTGCTTCTCCACCACGAAGGCGGAGCTGTAAAGATGGCTCGGCGAGAGGGTCCTGCGGATTTCCAGTTCCTTGCCGATGACCTTCGTTTTCTTCGTGCCTACGATCTTGAGTTTCCACAGACGGCCGGATGTGCCGCGGGCGACGGGAACCAGGTCGAGGATCTCGCCGTAGTCTTCGCCGCTGCGGCGCCGCACCAGTTCCGAGAGCTCCTCTACCGTGTATTCGACCTTCCAGCGGTAAAAATTTCGGGTCTCCTGGTCGAAATTGGTGAGCACCTGCGAAAGGATCCGTTCGTCTTTCGTGTTGCAGAAGGCCTCCGGCTCGGACAGAATCCACTTCCGGGCGTTCTCCTCGACCGTCAGGTCGGGGAAATCGGCGGGATGCGCCGAGTCGCGCCGCCGGACCAGGTACGGGAATGACTTGGGTTCCCAGCAGAACTTGAATTCTTCGAAAACACCGCCGCAGCACTTGGAGAAACGGGCGTCGCAGATCTTGCCGTCGTAGGTCAGGACGCGGCCCCAGGTTTGGTCCACGGAGTCGCGCACAGCCTGCGTCGAGGCGCGGCTCAGGCCGTAGTAGCGCTGGCAGTGGTCATCAGCGCACACGTCAAAATTGACGTGGTCCTCACGGTCGTACCACTTGATGCGTTCGGTCTCCGAATCGGAGCAGGCGGAATAGTCCACGCCCGCCGCCTTGAGTTCCTTGTTCTTCTGGATCTGTGCCAGGATCCAGGAACGGGAGATGATGCAGTGCGCCTTGAGCAGTTCCTCCGAGTTGGTGGCCGACATCTCGCTCGAAATGACGCTCACCAGGTAGTTTTCTATGCCCACGCAGTTGACCGCCGTCACCTTTCCGTTCTCGACGATCAGTTTCAGGTCGTCGGGGAACACCTGCGACTCCTGCCGGTTCCAGTGGAAATCGACGCCGATGGTCACGTTGCTCAATTCAAAGGAACCCTCCTCGCCGCAGTGGCGGAAAAACACCTCGTCGAAGGTCTCCCCCTCGAAACAGACCTTTCCACGCAGCACCGTGGCGGTGTAGGCGCCTTGATAGGTCTTGCCGCCGAACGTGTAGGGCGTCTTGAAATTGAAGGCCACTTCGGGCAGCGATACCACGCCGACCGTGAGGATTTCCTGCCGGCGCATCAGTTTTTCTTCCATATTCCGAATTTTAGCTGAATCAAAAGATACTTCGCGGATGATGCCGCCCAGCCGCGGGGCGTCGAGTTTCCCGAAACTGTCGCGCGCGGATACGATTGCCACGCCGGCCATCTCCACGGCGCCGGGACTGATGAGGATCCGCAGTGCGGGATCGTCGCTGAAAAAGCAGGCGGGACGCGATTCGGCACGGAAAAAGACCACGGTGGTCCAGCCGCCCGGGCCATACCACGTAAGGAGGTTCATCCGCGGTTCCCATTCCTCCGCCGTCACGATCTCCCCCAGGGCGACCAGCCTGTAGAACAGCTGCTCCTGGGCGGACAGGTCGGCCGACGACAGCACGAACGCGCTGCCGCCGAACCGGTCGATGCGGCTGACGACCACGCCGTCGCGCTTGCCCAGCAGCCGGAGGCCCTCCCCGCGCCTGACCTGGCGTTCGAGCGGCAGGTTCTCCACCGGAATGGCCTGGAAATGCAGGTGGTCCGGTGCAGAGGCCCCGCACATCGGCCCGTTGTAGAAAAAGAGGTATTCCGGAGCCTGCTCCGCAAGCAGGAGCATATCGGCAAAGTAGCCGTCGATCTGCTGGCGGGCGTGCCGGTTGACCGAGACGGTGAAATGGCGGTCGAAGATCGGGAAAGGATTGATCCGGATCCACCAGCCGTTTCCATAGGGAGATTCCCAGTCGAGCGTCAGCTGTTCCGGTCCGATGCCTTCGGGGCAGAGGAAGCAGGGACGGTGGCGGAGCGTTTCCGCATCGACCCTGGCCATCACCGAACCCTCGCGTCCCGGATTGAAGAAGAGCACCGCATCGAGTCCGTCCACGGACAGGGCGCGGCGCTCCACTTTTTCAAGTGCGGCATAGTTGACGGATGCCCGTCCGCCGAGCGCCAGCTCGCGGGCAAACAGTCCGTCCATCTGCTCTGCTAATCTCAATTTATTTCTTCCGGTTCATCGCAATGCGGGCTTTCAATTCCCACGTGCGGATGCGGTCCTTATAGGTATTGTTGGCGTTGACCTTGTCGATGTCGAGCGACGCATCGGAATTTTCGTCCCAGCGACGGCAGTTGTACACCACGTCGTAGATGCGGCCGATCTGGTATTCCCGGCTGACGCGCAGGCCCACCGCATAGTCCTCGCCATACTTCGTGGTCGGGAAGTTGATAGACCGCAGCAGCGGCGTATAGAAGCCGCGCGGTGCACCGAGCCCGTTGATGCGCAGGGCGTTGTTGCGTCCGTTCTCCGGAGTCCACTCCTTGTGGTCGATGATGCCCGGCGGAATGGTCTCCATATGGAAGTTCGTCATCCGATAGGTTCCCACCACCATCGCGCAGTTCTGGGCATAGAAGGCATCGACGAACTTCTGCACGGTATTCTCGTCGGAATACACGTCGTCGGAATCAAGCTGGATGGCGAACTTGCCGCACTTGGGATGGTGCAGCGCCACGTTCCAGTTGCCGCCGATGGCGTGCCAGCTCTTGTCCTGGGCGATGTAGAT
>CAMZGD010000031.1 GCA_947306365.1 uncultured Bacteroidales bacterium | reverse complement strand
ATTTCTTCTGGAGCTTGATGTTGAAGTTCTCCATCACGACCGGGTCGAGGGCCAGTGAGGTGACGACGTTGCGTTCGCGGCTCCTGGGCTTGCCGAGCGTGGCCCAGCTGTCGCACTGCGCACGGACCTCTTCGTCGGTGCGGCGGCGCTTGGGTTCGCGGAACTCCAGCTTCTCCATCATCTGGCCGATGACGCCGTCGGCGAGGATCATCGCGGGGTTGCGGTACTTGAACGCCAGTTCGAAGGCCTCGTCCACGAAGTCGTACATATCCTGCACGGAAGCCGGGGCGAGGACGATGAGGCGATAGTCGCCGTGTCCGCCGCCCTTGGTGGCCTGGAAGTAGTCGCCCTGGCTGGGCTGGATGGTTCCGAGGCCCGGGCCGCCGCGCATCACGTTGACCACGAGGCAGGGGAGTTCGGCGCCGGCCAGGTAGGTGAGGCCTTCGCACATCAGGCTGATGCCCGGGCTGGACGAGGATGTCATCACCTTCTTGCCGCAGGCGGCACCGCCGTAAACCATGTTGATGGAGGCCGTTTCGCTTTCGGCCTGCAGGACCACCATTCCCGTGGTCTCCCAGGGTTTCTCCTTCATCAGGGTCTCCATCACTTCTGACTGCGGAGTGATCGGGTAGCCGAAGTAGCCGTCGGCTCCGCAGTTGATGGCTGCGTGGGCGATGGCTTCGTTACCTTTCATCAATACTTTATCTGCCATATTGCTGCTTGTTTAGATTTTTACTCGATAGACTGTGATGACGGAATCGGGACAGACGGTCGCGCAGCTGGCGCAGCCGGTGCACTTGTCCGGTTCTACCATGTGGAGGAAGTTGTAGCCCTTGCTGTTCACCTCGTGGGAGAGCGCAATGACTCCGAATGGACAGTTGACCACGCAGACGCTGCATCCTTTGCACTTCTCCGTGTCAACGACGATAGTACCTTTTACTGCCATAGTGTTTTGATTTATATTTTGGTGTTATTTTTTCAAGTTCAGTTTGCAAATATAATTAAAAACGGTGAATGAATCAATATTTTTGTTTTTTCAATGAAAAAACATAACTTGCAGGAAAAAGGAGGCGCAGATGGAGAATGGCTTTTACAACATGGAGCTGAAACAGTTCATGAAACTGTTCGCCGACGTGCGGCAGGCGGCGCTCGGCGATGACTTCTGCATCGTCGATGTCCGTTATGACAGGCATCTGGAAGAATTCCTGTTACCGGCCCGCCTGGATGCCTACCTTGTGATCTTCTGCATCAGCGGCCGGGTGCGGATGAGCATCAATATGAAGGAATTCACCATCGAGAAGGACCAGCTCGCGCTGCTGATTCCGGGTTTCATCGGCCAGGTGGTCGATTTCGACCGGTCGCACCGGGAGGATATCCACTATGTCATCGTCGGGATGAGCCGCCGGTATCTTTCGACGCTCGACCTTGACCTGAACCGGCTTTTTTCGGAGGGGACGCGGTTCATCGACAATCCCTGCGTGAAGCTTTCCGATGAGGAGATGGCTATCGCCGTGCGCTATCTCGACCTGTCCATATCGGTACTGGGCTCTTCGCTCCCGAACAAACGGGCGTGCCTGGGGTCGCTGCTTTCGTCGCTGTTCTATCTGTCGGAGGGGGTGATGCGCAAGCAGCTCGCCGCGGCCGGCAGCGCGCCCGCGGCGCGTTCGTCCCGGGCCGACGACGTGTTCAACAAGTTCCTCCGGCTGTTGGCGGATTATCACACGCAGGAACGCAGCGTCGGATTCTATGCAGGCAGGCTCTGTCTGAGTCCGAAGTATTTCTCGAAGCTCATCAAGTCGTCCAGCGGCCGCAGCGCGCCCGACTGGATCGATTCCTACGTGATCCTGGAGGCGAAGAACTACCTGAAGTATTCGGAGATGTCGATCAAGCAGATCGTCGCGCTGCTGCATTTCCCCGACCAGCCGACGTTCACCAAGTTCTTCAAGGCGCACACCGGCCTCACGCCCGCCCTGTTCCGGAAGCGTTGAGGACTTCCGGGGTTTATCGGGGCATTTGTGCGCCGTATCCTTTCACTTTGCCGAAGAGGTCCTTGGCTTTCTCCCAGGGATACTTGTTGCCGTACATGTTGGGACGGACGATCTCGCTGCCTTGCTGGTTCATTCCGAAGATGCGGTTGACCTGGTTGGCGAAGGAATTCGCGTCGTAGCTCTGGGAAGAGATGATCTCCAGGTTCATGAATCCCTGCAGATAGGGTTGGTCGATAGCCCTGAGGAAGTCCTCTTCGCTTGCGGGAAGTTCCCGGTTGCCTTCGTACTTCGGTCCGATCTGCTCGGCTTCTTCGATCCGGGATGCCGGGACGGAAATGGTCGCCGCGCCGGAAGCCGCGATTTCCAGGTCGCGCTTGTTGCCGAAAAAATAGTTGTCGTAGAGATTGCTCTCTTTCAACGCCTCGACCGACTTGTTGGACTCGTAGTACACCCGTTCCACGCCGCAGTTGCTGTTGCATCCGAAGATGTTGTTGTGGACGTCGATGGTGCGGATGCCGTTCATGAAACGGAATCCCTGGCCCATATCCTCGAAGGTCTTGGTGCGCGTCCAGGTGAAGAGCACGGTGTTGTGATGGAAGTCGAGGGAGACTTTGTCGATGTCTGCCTCGTTGGTGTTCCCCCTGACCTGGCAGGCGGCGTATTTGCAGGCAATGAAGATGTTGTTGCAGATTTCCATGTGTCCTTTGCCCATCAGGGCGGCGATGCCATAGTCGCGGCAGTTGACGAAGATGCAGTTGGAAATGCGGACATTGCCTTCAACATCCATATGGAGACCGTATTCATCCCCTTTCATATAGCCTACCGTGGGAACGGCCGGCGATTCTCCGTTGTTCAGGATCCGGCCGGTCAGTACGCCGGCATTGGGCGTACCGGTCCGCTCGTCGTCCACGTTGGCCACGCAATAGACATTGTTCTCGCCCAAGTCAAAGACCAGGCCGTCGATGACCACGTTACCGACCGGTCCGTTGTAACCGTACGGCCTCCGCGCATTGAAATTGAAGAGCGGCGCGGTGAACGACTGGCTGGTCGGCTGCAGTTTGGTGACGTGCCCGATGACGTCGCGCTCGCTGAAGTCGGTGGAATAGCCGCCGTAGATGCTGATGAACTTGCCCCGGTCGCTCTGGGCATTGCCGAATTGCCCGACCTGGATGTAGCCACGGTCCATGTTGCCGAGATAGTTGCCCTCGGCGACCAGGATCTGGTCGTTGTCTTCAGCCGCGTCAATGGCCTTCTGAAGGTCTTTCATGGCCGTGGAAGGCGTCAGGCCGTCCGCGCGGGCCGAACCCGTCGAGGCGCTGACGTAGAACGTCTTCCCTTTGGACGCTGCCGTCACTCCGGTTTTACCGGCTGCATTCTCAATCTTTTTCGTCGCATTCTGAGCCTTTTCCTTCAGTCCCTTCAGACTGATCTGTGCATTGGCGACTGTGCATGTCGCCAGCAGTATCATGACAACTGCCGTGATTTTCCTGTGGATCATGGTTGTTTCGATTATTGGTCTATGCAAATATACTCGATTCTTCGGAAAAATCCAATCCGGTTTATCGCCGCCGGTCATTATGGTCTTTCCGCCACAGCTGCCAGCTGTTGAACAGGTTCTGCCAGATGGAGTACAGCGCCGGGAAGACGGAGGCCAGGGGAACCAGATAGATATTGGCCATCCAGATGCCCATCGCGCTGTTCTTCTGGCCGAGGAGCTGGCCGCCGGCCATGCGGTCGCCGTATTTCCCGCCCAGCCATTTGCCGACCGCGAACTGGATGATGCAGAAGAAGATGGAAGCGCCGCCCAGCAGCAGGATGCTGTCCAGGTGCTCTTTCCCGCTGAGGAACATGAAATCGATGGTCTGGCCGAGGGTGATGGTCAGCGCCAGCGCCCAGAGGTAGAAGGTGAAACCCTTGTAGCGGCTCAGGGCGGTGTTGACCTTCGGCGCCAGCCGCTGCAGGCCCCACGCCAGGAAGAAGGGCAGGGCGATCGTGGGCGCGACGCGCCGGAAAATCAGCCAGGCCGACTGCAGGAAGGGCATGTCCTGCTGCGTGCCGATGAAGGAGAAATAGATCGGGGCGACGATGGCCACCATCAGATTGCCCAGGATGGTGTAGGTGGTCACGGTCTCGCGGTTCGCCCCCAGCATCGTGGCCATCACCACCACGCTCGCCGCGACGGGACAGAGTACGCCGCCCAGTATGCCCTGGGCCACGATGTCATCCGCTCCGAACAGTTTCGCGAGCCCGTAGCAGCTTATGCTTACGACAATCTGGAACAGAAGCAGCCAGATGTCGAGGCCGGTGACCTTCATCTTCTTCATGTCCACGGCCGTGTAGTTGAGCAGCAGGATGGTGAAGATCAGGTACGGGGTGACGTTCCGCAGCGCCGCCAGTTGGCTGTGCAGCAGCAGGCCGGCCAGGATGGCAAAGGGGAGGACGAAACTACGGTATCGCTTCATCGCGACGGCAGGGGCTTACAGGATCAGGTCGTCGACGGCGATTTTCGGGACATAGTGGATGCCGCCCTCGCGGTAGTATCGCAGGTCATCGCCTTCACGGACAGATACGAGTTCGATGTGCTCGGCAGGTTTGCCGATGGCCAGCACGAGTTGGGGCGGGCAGGGAAGCGCGAAGGCTTCGGTCACGGCAGCGGGGTTGAAGGCGCCGATGCAGATGCCGCCCAGGCCCATTTCCACGGCCTTGAGCAGCATGCTCTGGGCGGCGATGCCGATGTCCATGTTGACCCAGCGGTCGGGCTCCTTGACACTGCAGATGACGATGAACGCTTCCGGTTCCGTGCCGGGGAAGGGCAGGTGCAGTTCGGGGAGCGCGCCGCCCAGCTTGTAGAGGCCCTGCATCCTGTCGGCGCCGGTGTCTTTCGTGATGAGCTTGAAGCGGAGGGCCTGCTGGTTGCGGCCCGAGGGAATCCTGGTGCAGACTTCCACGATTCGCCGCAGTTGCGCCTGTGTCACCACGCAGGATTTGTCGTAGCCGCGATAACTGCGATTTTGGCGCAGAAGCGTGCCGAGCGAACGCGTGCTCTTTTTCGCTGCCGGTTTGTTCCTGAATTCTTCGAATTTGTTTTCCAAATAATTGTCAGCCATAATCAATCATCGTGCCCTCATTGTCTCATATATACAGTAAGATGCCGGCGACGGCCGACAGACAGATCATCAGGATGGAATCGACCTTGAACCAGGTGGCGAGGAAGCAGACGGCAAAGATCGCATAGCTCTTCCAGTCGATGAAGGTCGTGCCGTTCACGAACAGCAGCGCGGCGGCGCCGATCATTCCGCAGATCATCGGTTTCATCCATTTCATCGCGCCCTGCATGATGCGGTTGTCCTTGAGTTTCCGGTAGAAGACGGTGATCAGCACCATCAGCGTCAGGGGCGGCAGGCAGACGGCGAGCGTCGTGAGCAGCGAACCCCACACATTGCCGGTCACGGTGTAGCCCACATAGGTGGCGCAGTTGATGGCGATCGGGCCCGGCGTCATCTGCGATACGGCCACGATGTCGGCCAGCTCGGTCTCCGTCATCCAGGCGTGGCGCACCACCATCTCGTTCTGGATCAGCGAGAGCATCGCGTAGCCGCCGCCGAAACCGAAGAATCCGATCTTCAGGTAGGAGAGGAAGAGCTGGAGATAGATCATGGCTTGGCGTACAGTGTCGTGACTACGCCGACGGCGGCGCCGGCGAGGATGAACCAGATGGGCGATACGCCCAGATAGCAGATGACGGCCGCCACGGCCACGCCCAGCAGCATGAAATACCAGGGCAGCCGTTTGAGCATATTGATGAACGGTACTGCGATCAGCGCGATCACGGCCGGACGGATGCCCTTGAAGGCCGCCGCCACATAGCGGTTGTCGCTGAATTCGGTCAGGTAGATTGCGATGAGCAGGATGATGGCGAACGAGGGCAGCACGGCGCCCAGCACGGCGGCCAGCGAACCCCACCAGCCCTTCAGCTTGTAGCCTACGAACACGGCCGTGTTGAGGGCAAAGGGGCCCGGTGCCGACGAGGCGAGGGCGAACTGGTCGTAGAAGTCATCTTTTTCGAACCATTTGCGGCGGTCCACCACTTCCTTTTCGATCATCGGGATCATCGCGTAGCCGCTCCCGAAGGTAAAGGCGCCGATCTTGAAGAACGCCCAGAACAGTTGGAGGAGGACTTTCATCGGGCGGTCTCGTGGATCCAGATGTCTTCCAGCAGCGCGTCCAACGCCTCCCGGTCGGCCATCATCGCACGCAGCTCGGCCAGTTTGCGGGCATTGTCCGAATCGGGGAACCACAGTTTCAGGTAGCCGCCTTCCCCATATTTTTCGGCGAGATGCGCCTTTGCGCGGGCCAGGTGGCCGGCTTTGTCGAGCTGCGGATAATGCTCCAGTCCGTACTGGACGGTCCGCAGGACGATCGTGCGGGGTTCGATCTGCCGGTCAGCCTCGGCCACGATGCGGCCGTAGAGCGAACGGGGCGACTGGGTCGCCGAGGCGCGGTGGTCTTCCACCGCTTCCTTCATCGTGACGAGCTGTTCCTCCGTGAAATAACGCTTGAGCACCGGATCGGCCATCAGGATCTTGCCCGAGTCGGTGTGGTGGTGCTCCCGGCCGTTCACGACGCCCAGGTCGTGGTAGGCGGCGATGACGTAGACCATGTCCCGGTCCACGGAGACGCCCTGCCGTTCGAGCAGGTCGGCGAGTGCGGCGCTCTGCGCGATCACCGTGTCGATGTGGTCGCGCTGGTGCGCCCGGTCGAAATGGTCATAGCGCGGGAGGATCTCCGCCTCGACGTAGGATTTGAGTGCTGGGTTCAGGTTCATCGGGCACAAAGATACGAAAAACCCTCCAGTTTGACGGGATTATCGTAACTTTGCCTTCGGATGAAGCCGTTTTCTCCCCGAAAGAAAAGAAGTCTGGCATACTGGCTGCTGCTCCGGATCCCGTTCTGGACCGTCGTCTGCTGCGTCGCGCTCGTGTTCCTGTTCAAGTATGTGCCGGTGCGCCGTACGCCGTTGATGGTGCAGCGCAGCATCGCGCATCGCGCCGATACGTCGTACCATACGCGGCAGGACTGGGTGCCGCTCGAACAGTTTCCGCCGGAACTGGTCAAGGCGGTCATCCTGGCGGAAGACCGGCACTTCAGCGTCCATCACGGGTTCGATTTCCCCGAATTACGGAAGATGTGGGACCAGCACCGGACGGAAGGCGCCGTGATCAGGGGCTGCAGCACGATTTCGCAGCAGACCGCCAAGAATGTGTTCACCCTCGGCACCCACACCTGGCTCCGGAAAGCGGCGGAGGCCGGATGGACGCTGCTGATCGAGGGCATCTGGGGAAAGCGGCGCATTCTGGAAGTCTATCTCAACGTGGTGGAGACTGGGAACGGTCTTTACGGGATGGAAGCCGCATCGCAGGCTTACTATCATGTTCCGGCGAAGGCTCTCGACAGGGACCAGGCCATCGCCCTCGTACTCTGCCTGCCAAACCCGATCCGGATGTCGCCGCTCGATGAACTGGATGCGAGACGCCGGGAGGTCCGGGAATCCTTGCTGCGGCGGATGCCCCTGGCCGGAACCCCGGACTGGCTTGACGTGCAGTAAGTTATTTTTGGAAATATCGCGGATGCGTCGTAACTTTGGAATATGTTCGTACGCAGGAAGATAAATCAGTCGGGATCGATCAGCATCACGATCGTGGACAAGAGCCGCGGCCGCTATGAGGTCGTCAAGTCGTTCGGCACGGTCAGGAGCGCCGCGGAGGCCGATCTGCTCGAAAACAAGGCGCGGGAATTCGTCCGGGAACAGACCGGCGAGCCGGAAACCCTTTTCGGAGAGATGTCCGAAGCGCAGCTGCGGGAATACGCGGCGACGCTGCCGCAGGGACGGATCGAGCTGGCGGGCCCGGAACTGCTGTTCGGCGGGCTGTACGACCGGCTTGGAATCCAGCCGTGCGGGGATATGCCGGCTGCGGACCGGGCGCTGTTCCGCCATCTGGTGCTTTGCCGGATTTACGATCCCGGGAGCAAGCTTCGGACAGCGGGCTATGTGCAGCGGTATCTGGGAACCCGGATCGATGCTGCGGAGATCTACCGGCTGACGGACAGCCTTCACCTGCCGGATTTCGTCGTTTCGCCGAAGGCGCCGGCAGTCTGCCGGGTGCTGACGCTGCGCAACGCGAAGGTTTCGTTCTGGCTGCTTTCAGCGGCCGACGGAAGTCCCGTCGCCGCGCGATTGGTCGACCGGAAAAGGGTGTCCGTCAAGGCGCTCGACAAGCCCGTGCAGCGGCTGGCCCGGAAGCTCGGGGCCGAACGGCCCGTTCCCGTGGTCAAGGGCGGCGAAGCCGAAAAGCCGCTGTTGCACGACTACCGCATCAGCAAGAAGGACCTCGACACGAAGCCGTTCAGCCGCAGGCTCCGCGGGCGGGTGGAAGGCCATCTGTGCGTATGTCTGGCCGCCTGCGCGGTGCAGGCCGAACTGGAACGGTTGCTCGACGCGGCCGGCTATGCGGTCACGCTCCCGCAGGTCCGTGAAGCGGCCGCCTCGCTGTTCCGGCTGAATTATCTGTCAACCTACACGGGCAGACCGAAATCCGTGCTCCTGAAGATGACACCCCTTCAGAAGCAGCTCTTCGACTTGCTGCACTGACCGCGTTTGCGGGAATCAGAAATACTTGTAGAACAACGCAATCGACTCCATTCCCTTGAAGAGCTGGTCGACGAGGTAGCTCTCGTTGGGGGAGTGGATGAAGTCGCGTTCGAGGCCGAAGCCCATCAGGAGCGGGTCGGCGTGGAGCGCACGCTGCATCTCCGCCAGGATGGCGATGCTGCCGCCGCCGCGGCTCGGCACCGGATCGACGCCGTAGACCTCGCCGACGGCGCGTGACGCCGCCTTGTAGGCCTTCGAAGAGATCGGGATCAGGAAGCCGTCGCCGCCGTGCTTCTCCTCCACTTCCACTTTCACGCCCCGGGGCGCGATGGCCTTGAAATGCTTCGTGAAGAGTTTCGCGATCTTCTTCGCATCCTGGTTCGGCACCAGCCGCATCGAGATCTTGGCGTGCGCCTCGCTGGGGATCACGGTCTTGGAGCCTTCGCCGATGTAACCGCCCCAGATGCCGTTCACGTCGAGGCAGGGCCGGATGCCCACGCGCTCGAGGGTGGTGTAGCCCTTTTCGCCGGTGAGGGCCTTCACGCCGATGCCGGCCATATATTTCCGTGCGTCGTACGGCGCCCGGCCGAGCAGCTTGCGGTCCTTGCGGCTGAGCTCGACCACGTCGTCGTAGAAGCCCTTGACGGTGATGCGCCCTTCTTCGTCGATGAGCGAATCGATCATCTTGCAGAGCGTGTTGATGGGGTTGTACACGCCGCCGCCGTAGTGGCCGGAATGCAGGTCCTTGCTGGGGCCGGTGACCTTGACTTCCATATAGCAGATGCCGCGCATGCCGCAGTTGATGGAAGGGATCTTCTCGTGGAGCATCGTGGTGTCGGACACCAGGATGATGTCGCAGGCCAGCAGCCGCTTGTGGGTCTTGATCCATTTCGACAGCGCTTCGGACCCCATCTCTTCCTCGCCCTCGAGGATGAACTTGATGTTGTGGCGGAGCTGCCCGGTGCGCACCATGTATTCGAAGGCCTTGATGTGCATGAAGGTCTGTCCCTTGTCGTCGTTCGCGCCGCGGGCGTAGATGGCCCCGTTGCGGATTTCGGGTTCGAAGGGGTCGGATTTCCAGAGACTGAGCGGATCGACGGGCATCACGTCGTAATGGCCGTAAACGAGGATGGTGGGCGCTTTCGGGTCGAGCTTCTTCTCGGCGAAGACGACGGGATGGCCGGTGGTCTCGTAGACGGCGGCGCGGTCGGCGCCGGCTTCCTTCAGGAGTTCGACCAGCCGCCGGGCGCAGCGGACCATGTCTTCCTTGTGGGCGGATTCGGAGCTGATGGACGGGATGCGCAGGAGCGAGAACAGCTCTTCGAAGAACCGGTCCTTGTTCTGTTCAATGTATTGTTTCATACCGATTTTGTTTTCTAATTCCTACAAATATAGCTATTTTTTTATAACTTTGCACCCCTTATCCAAGGAATCATCCCGGATTATAAATTGTCTGTATCGATATGAAAGTAACGAAGAATCAGGTTGACGACCTCAATATGACCGTCAGCATCGCCCTCGACAAGAACGACTGGGCGGAACCCCGCAAGAAGAAACTGAACGAGTATCGCCGCAAGGCGGAGATCCGCGGCTTCCGCCGCGGGATGGCCCCGATGTCGCTGATCGAGAAGATCCACGGCGGCCAGGCGCTCGGCGAGACGGTCAATACGCTGGTCACCGACGCCCTCAACCAGTTCATCGACGACAACAAGCTCAATCTGATCGGCGAGCCGCTGCCGAGCGAGAAGCCGTCCGACAACGACTGGGAGAATCCCGATGCCTTCTCGTTCGACTTCGACCTGGCGGTTGCGCCCGAAGTGAACCTGACCGTTACGGCCGAAGACAAGATTCCGTACTACAACGTCACCGTCACGGCGGCCGCCCTCAAGGACTACCGGCACGGCCTGCTCAAGCAGTTCGGCCAGCTCGAGAGCGGCGATAAGGCGAAGACCGACGATTTCGTGATCGCCGACTTCGTGGCGGGTGAACAGAAGGTGGAAGGCGCCTACGTAGCCCTGCGGAGCATGCCGGAAGAAGTGAAGAAGGGCTTCATCGGCCTGAAGAAGGACGACGTCCGGCAGGTCGACATCGTGAAGTCGTTCCCCAACGAGGCCGACCGCGCCGCGATGTTCCACGTGAAGAAGGAAGAGCTCGACACGCTCCCGGCCGAATGGACGATGACGGTGAAGGACGTCAAGACGTTTGTCGACGCGCCGCTGACGCAGGCCACGTTCGACCAGATCTTCGGCGAAGGCGTGTGCAAGGACGAAGCCGCGTTCGACGCGAAGGTGAAGGAACGCCTGCAGGCCGAATATGCGCAGGAGAGCGACTACCGCTTCATGATCGACGCCAAGGAATACCTGATCGGCAAGGCGGCCATCCAGCTTCCCGACGCTTTCATGAAGCGCTGGATCAAGGCCGCCAATGAGGACAAGTTCACGATGGAGCAGATCGAGGCCGAGTACGACCTCTTCGCCAAGGACTTCCGCTGGAACATGATCCGCACGAAGATCATGAAGGACCAGGACCTGAAGGTCTCGAAGGACGACGTGATGAAGCAGGCGATGAGCATGGCTTCCTACCAGTTCGCGATGTACGGCATGAACAACGTGCCGGAGGAGCACCTCACCAAGTATGCCGAGCAGCTGCTCGGCGACCGCCAGCAGGCGGAACGCATCGTCGAGAAGGTCGAGGACGACATCGCCCTTACCTGGGTCCGCAAGACCGCGACCCTCGAGAAGAAGAAGATCTCGCTCGAGAAGATGCGCGAACTCACGAAATAATCCTTACAATTACCTGCCGATATGACCGAATTCGAGAAATACGCGATCCACGGACGCGGCATCAGCTCGCTCAGCCTGCACCGGTTCAGCGCGATCCACTCGAGCTACATGAATCCGATGATCATCGAGGAGCGCCAGCTCAATGTCGCCCAGATGGACGTCTTCAGCCGGTTGATGATGGACCGCATCATCTTCCTGGGCTGCCCCATCAACGACGACGTGGCCAACATCATCCAGGCCCAGCTCCTTTTCCTGGAGAGCAACGACCCCAAGGCCGACATCATGCTCTACATCAATTCGCCGGGCGGCGTGGTCTATTCCGGACTCGGCATCTACGACACGATGCAGACCATCCAGCCTGACGTGGCTACCATCTGTACCGGAATGGCCGCTTCGATGGCCTCGATCCTGCTGGCCGCCGGCGCCCGGGGCAAGCGTTCCGCCCTCCCGCACTCGCGGGTGATGATTCACCAGCCGATGGGCGGCGCGGAAGGACAGGCTTCCGAGATGGAGATCACCGTCCGGGAGATCGTCAAGCTGAAGCAGGAACTCTACCAGATCCTCAGCGAGCACACCGGAAAGCCGCTGGAACAGATCGCCAGGGATGCCGACCGCGATTTCTGGATGACGGCCGAAGAGGCGATGAAGTACGGTATGGTGGACCGCATCGTAGAAAAGAACAAGCATGGCAAAGAAGAACGATAAACACGGCGAAGGCGCAGACCACTGCGCCTTTTGCGGCCGTGGGCAGGACGAGGTGGACCTGCTGGTCTCCGCAGGGGACGTGGCCATCTGCTCCGACTGCGCGATGATGGCGTACGAATATGCCAAGGAAGCGCTGAATCCCGCTGAAGACCACATCCGTACCAACGGAAAGATCGTGGGGGAGAGCAAACTCTACAAGCCGGCGGAGATCAAGGCCTTCCTCGACCAGTACGTCATCGGCCAGGACGAAGCCAAGCGCTTCCTGGCGGTGGCCGTGTACAACCACTACAAGCGCATCAACCTGAAGGACGACCTGGTGGAGAAATCCAACATCCTGATGGTGGGACCCACCGGTACCGGCAAGACGCTGCTGGCGCGGACCATCGCCAAGATGCTCAACGTGCCTTTCGCCATCGTCGACGCCACGGTGCTGACCGAGGCGGGCTATGTGGGCGAAGATGTGGAGAGCATCCTCACGCGGCTCCTGCAGGACGCCGACTACGACGTGTCCAAGGCCGAGAAGGGCATCGTGTTCATCGACGAGATCGACAAGATCGCCCGCAAGAGCGACAACCCGTCCATCACCCGCGACGTGTCGGGCGAGGGCGTGCAGCAGGCGCTCCTGAAGATTCTCGAAGGCAGTCTGGTCAACGTGCCGCCGCAGGGCGGCCGCAAGCATCCCGAGCAGCGGATGATCACGGTCAATACCGAGAACATCCTCTTCATCTGCGGCGGCGCCTTCGAAGGCATCGACCGCTACATCGCACAGCGGCTCAACACGCAGGTGATCGGCTACGGGGCCCGGAAGAAGCACGAGATGATCGACACCGACAACCTCGTCCAGTACGTGGCGCCGCAGGACCTGCGCGCCTACGGCCTGATTCCCGAGATCATCGGCCGTCTGCCCG
>CAMZGD010000030.1 GCA_947306365.1 uncultured Bacteroidales bacterium | reverse complement strand
CAGGTGGGTGCCATCCTGGTCAAGGACCGGATGATCATTTCGGACGGCTACAACGGAACGCCCTCCGGGTTCGAGAACGTGTGCGAGGACGAGAACGGGGTGACCAAGCCCTATGTGCTGCACGCCGAGGCCAACGCCATCACGAAAGTGGCGAAAAGCAGCAACAGCAGCCTGGGCGCGACGCTGTACGTGACGGCTTCTCCTTGTATGGAATGCGCCAAACTGATCATCCAGGCCGGGATCAGCCGGGTGGTCTATCTGGAAGAATACAGGATTACCGACGGCGTGGACCTGCTGCGCCGGGCCGGAATCCGGGTGGAAAGATTCGAGTAGACGATGGATCCGAAAACCAGCAAACGGTTGCTGACCATCGGGTGGTTGGTGATCCTGGCGCTGCTGCTGCCCGTCATCGGGCGGAACTGGCAGCGCGGCAGAAAGAATGAAGTGCGGATTCCGTCGTCGGACTGGGCCAAGCTGATGCTAGTCCTCCAGCGGGTGGATGCCGACTATGTGGACGAAATCGACCAGAAGGCGGTGACCGAGCAGATCCTGCCGGACATCCTCTCCAGGCTCGACCCGCATTCGGTCTATCTGCCGCCTATGGAGCTGAAGGAGGCGGAAGAAGACCTTCAGGGCGGCTTCGACGGCATCGGCATCCAGTTCAATGTGCCCAACGACACGGCCGTGGTGACCCACGTGATCGCGGGCGGCCCTTCCGAGAAGGCGGGCATCCTGTCGGGTGACCGGATCGTCCGGGTGGACGACCGGGTGATCGCCGGGGTGCAGATGCCGCAGGATTCGATGGTCCGGCTGATGCGCGGGAAACGGGGCTCGAAAGTCCTCATCCAGGTGATGCGTGAAGGGGTGGAGGAACCGGTGGCGTTTCCCATCACGCGTGACGTGATTCCGGTGAACAGCGTGGACGTGGCCTTCCTGCTCAACGACACGACGGGCTACATCAAGCTGTCCAAGTTCGCCCGCAGCACGTATCTCGAATTCTTCAAGGCGGCGCTCTCGCTCTACGAGCAGGGGATGAAGCGCCTGGTCTTCGACCTGCGCGACAACACCGGCGGCTACCTGGACCAGGCCCTGATGCTGTCGAACGAGTTTCTGGAGAAGGGCGACCTGATCGTGTATATGGAAGGACGGAACCGGGCCCGAAGCGACGTCTTCGCCGACGGGAAAGGCAGTTTCCGCGACCTCGAGTTGGCCGTGCTGATCAACGAGGGGTCGGCTTCCTCCAGCGAGATCTTCGCCGGCGCGATGCAGGACAACGACCGTGCGACGATCTACGGCCTGCGCTCGTTCGGAAAGGGACTGGTGCAGGAACCGTTCTTCTTCAGCGACGGATCGGGCATCCGGCTGACGGTGGCGCGCTACCACACGCCGTCGGGCCGCTGCATCCAGAAGCCGTACGGTTCGGATTATGAATACGACATCTATGAACGCTATCTGCACGGGGAGATGACGAGCGTCGACAGCATCCGCGTGAACGATTCGCTGAAGTTCGAGACACGGGGCGGACGCACGGTCTATGGCGGCGGCGGCATCACGCCCGACGTCTTCGTACCGCTCGACACGACGCGCATGTCGGACTATCTGGCCAGGTGCAACCGGCAGAGCCTGCAGGTGAAGTATGCCAACCAGGTGGCGGACCGCTACCGGAACCGGCTGCGGGAGATCCGCGACCTGGACGAGCTCAACCGGTTCCTCGACGGACTGGACCTGCGCGACGGGTTCATCGCCTTCACCACGGCGGCGGGTGTCAAGCCTACCGAGCAGGAATGGGCCGTATCGGGCCCGACCATCCTGGTGCAGCTGCGGGCCCTGATCGGGCGCAACACGCCGATGAACGACGAGGCGTTCTATCCGATCTACCTTACCATCGACAATGTCATCGAGGCGGTGATGAAAAACGGATAATGTGAAACTTTTTTGGATTTTATCCGTATAATTATTGTTTTCTCGCATAAAATCTAAAAAATGAAATTATCTCAATTCGGATTTGAACTTCCTCCGGAGCTGATTGCCAAGTATCCTTCCGAGGAACGGGACGAGTGCCGCCTGATGGTGGTGCACCGCGATACGGGTGCGATCGAACACCGGATTTTCAAGGATATCATCGAATATGCATCGCCGCACGACCTGTTCGTGTTCAACGACGCCAAGGTCTTCCCGGCGCGGATGAGCGGCAACAAGGAAAAGACGGGCGCGGAAATCGACGTGTTCCTGCTGCGCGAACTCAACCGCGACCAGCGGCTGTGGGATGTCCTGGTCGATCCGGCCCGCAAGATCCGCATCGGCAACAAACTCTATTTCGGGGAGAACGACAGCCTCGTCGCCGAAGTCATCGACAATACCACATCGCGCGGACGCACGCTCCGCTTCCTGTTCGACGGCTCGTATGAGGAGTTTCGGGAAACGCTTTACCAGATGGGTTCGCTGCCGGTGCCCAAGTGGATCCGTCCGCACGCGGAGGAGATTGACAAGGAACGGTTCCAGACCATCTTCGCCAGCAAGGAAGGGGCGGTGGCCTGCCCTGCTGCCGGTCTGCATTTCAGCAAGATCCTCTTCAAGAAAATGGAAATCCGCGACATCGACCGGGCGTTCCTGACGCTCTATATGGGGAACGCGCATTTCCACAACGTGGACGTGGAGGACCTGTCCAAGCACAAGATGGATTCCGAACAGTTCGTCATCACCGATGAGACGGCGGCGCAGGTCAACGGCGCCCGGGCGCGCGGCAACAAGATCTTCGCCGTGGGCATCACGGTGGTGCGGGCGCTGGAAACCTACGTGACGACGCGCCGTGAGATCCGCGCGTTCGACGGCTGGACCAACAAGTTCATCTTCCCGCCGTACCAGTTCTCGATCCCCGACGCCATCGTGACCAATTTCCATCTTCCCTACAGCACGATGCTGATGACGACGGCCGCGTTCGGCGGCTACCAGCACGTGATGGAGGCCTATCGCGTAGCGATTGCGGAGGGCTATCAGTTCGGCACCTACGGCGATGCGATGCTGATCCTGTAAAAATCCGATTTCCGCTGGCGGCCGAAATTGCTTTTTGGTCGGCGGTCTGACGGTCGGGCTTCGTATCTTGCGGAAAAAAGGATATGGAGCCCGACCGTTATGTCTGCCTGTGCGCGCTGAGCAAGGTGTTCGCGTACAAATGTGCCGTTGGACGGCAGTTGATGAACCATTTCGGCGGTCCTGCCGCCGTATTTGCCGCTCCGCGCGACGAACTCTCCGCCATCCTGTCCGGCGCAGGGGCGGCGTATGCATCGCAGCTGCTCGATTCCGCCCTGCTGGACTGGGCCGCGGAGGAGCAGGCGTGGGCGGCCCGCTACGGAATCCGGCTGCTGGGGATCGGCGATCCGGCGTATCCCCGGCGGCTGGCCGAGTGTGAAGACGCCCCGCTGCTGCTTTATGCCCGGGGCGATGCGGACCTGAATGCGAGCCGGGTGCTGGCCGTAGTGGGAACGCGCAAGGCTACCTGGCAGGGCCGCGAGGCGTGCCGGCGGCTGATCGCCCGGCTGGCCTGCCTGGATGAAAAACCGCTGATCGTCAGCGGTCTGGCCCTCGGGGTCGACGGCTGTGCCCACGCCACCGCCCTGGAGGCGGGACTGCCCACGGCCGGCGTATTGCCGTGCGGCCTCGACGAAATCTATCCGCGCCAGCACCGGGCGCTGGCCTGCCGGATGGTGGAGCAGGGTGTGCTCGTCACCGACTTCGTCCGCGGGACGGCACCTGCCGCCTTCACGTTCCTGCGGCGCAACCGCATCATCGCCGGCCTGGCCGACGCCACGCTCGTGGTCGAATCGTACCGGAAGGGCGGCAGCCTGATCACTGCTTCGCTGGCCGCCTCCTACAACCGGGAGGTCTTCGCCGTGCCCGGCCGGATGACGGATGTCTCGTTCGCCGGCTGCAACCGGCTGGTTGAACGGCAGGAAGCGACGCTGGTGGCGGACGAGGAAACGATTCCTTCGGTCCTGGGCTGGTGTTCCGCGTCCGTACAGCCGCCCCGGCGGGTCCTCTTCCGTCCGGACGACCCGCCGGTACGGCGGGCGGCGCTCCGGCTGCTGGAAAGCCGCGGTCCCCTCGCGGCGGAAGACTTGTCGGTGCTGCTGCGGATCGGGGCGCAGGAGGCGTCTGTCCTGTTGCTGGAATTGGAAATGGATGGCCGCGTGGTGGCCGACGGAAGCAAATTTTACGTATCTTTGTAAGGAAACTGCACCGATGCTGACCGATACCCATTGCCACCTGTATGACGAGGCCTTCCGGGAAGATTTCCCGGAGGTGCTGGCCCGGGCGCGCGAGGCGGGTGTCACGGCGTGCGTCCTGCCGGGTATCGACAGGTCCTGTCATGACGCCCTGCTGGCCGTCGCCGATGCGCTTCCGGATTTCGCGTTCCCCTGCATCGGGCTGCACCCGACGTCGGTGGGGGAGAACTGGCAGGAAGAACTTGATTTCGTGAAGACGCACCTGGCCGACCGCCGCTGGCACGCCATCGGCGAGATCGGGCTGGATGCGTACTGGTCGAAGGAATTCCGGAAGGAGCAGATGCGGGTGCTGGAGGAACAGGTCGTGCTGGCCTCCCGGGCGGGGCTGCCGGTGATCATCCATCTGCGCGATGCCACGGAAGATTTCCTCCGGGTGCTGGAAGACCTGCGCGGCGTCGATTTCCGCGGCGTGATGCACGCCTGGACCGGCAGCTACGAACTGTACCGGCGGCTGCTCACGCTGGCCGACTTCAAGTTCGGCATCGGCGGCGTCGTGACGTTCAAGAACGCCGGCGTGGCGGCGACCGTGGAACGGATGTCGCTCGACGACATCCTGCTGGAGACCGACTGTCCCTGGCTGACGCCCGCACCGTACCGCGGAAAACGGAATGAGCCGTCGTACGTGCGCCTGGTCGCAGAAAAAGTTGCCCAGATCAAGGGGCTTCCGCTCGGGGAAGTGGCCGCCGCGACCACGTCCCGGGCCCGGAAGCTCTTTCAAATATAGACTTATGGAAAGGAAGATTCTTCTCATCTACACCGGCGGCACGATCGGTATGAAACAAGATCCCGAAACGCTGCTGCTCAAGCCCTTCGATTTCCACCAGATCACGCATGAGGTCCCCGAGCTGAAAAAGTTCGGCTATGTCATCGACGCGCTTTCCTTCGATCCGGTGATCGACTCCTCCGACGTGAACCCGGCCTTCTGGGTGAAACTGGCGGGCATCATCAAGGCGAACTATGACTTCTACGACGGCTTCGTCGTGCTGCACGGCACCGATACGATGGCTTTCTCCGCCTCCGCGCTGAGCTTCATGCTCGAGAACCTGGAAAAGCCGGTCATCTTCACGGGCAGCCAGCTGCCGATCGGCATGCTCCGGACCGACGGCAAGGAGAACCTGATCTCGTCCATCGAGCTGGCCGCCGCGCAGGACGGGGAGGGGCGGCCGCGCATCAGCGAGGTCTGCGTCTATTTCGACAGCCAGCTTTTCCGCGGCAACCGCACTACCAAGTACAATGCCGAGAACTTCCGCGCCTTCCGGTCGGCCAACTATCCGCCGCTGGCCGAAGTGGGCATCCATATCAAGTACAACGCGGCCGCGCTCTACCGGCCGCCGGTATGGGACCGTCCGCTCGTGCTGCACACCGACCTGGATACGCACGTGGCCGTGCTGAAGATCTTCCCGGGCATCACGGAACCCTTCGTGAAGGCCGTCCTCTCAACGGAAGGCCTCCGGGCGCTGGTGCTCGAGACGTATGGTTCCGGCAACTCGCTTTCCGAGCCCTGGTTCCTCGATGCGCTGCGCCGCTTCACCGATGCGGGCGGCATCATTGTCAACGTCACCCAGTGCCACGCGGGTACGGTGGATATGGGCGCCTATGCCAACGGTGCCATCCTCCGGCAGGCCGGCCTGGTGTGCGGGCGGGACATCACGACGGAAGCGGCTTTGACAAAATTATTTGTGCTTTTGGGTCAATATTCTGACAATAAGCTAGTTGCTGAAAAGTTTGAAATCGGCGTCAGTGGAGAAATTTCTGAGAAATAGTGATACTTTGCGAAAAAATTGTTAAATTGCAAAGAATTTTGTGGCGGAGATGGCCCCAAGAAGACTATAACTATTTTAATACTGTGTTTAATAATTAATCAAAAATCCTATGAAAAAAATTTTCATGTTTTTGGCAGTGATCGGTCTCCTGACCCTTTCTGCTGAGTACCAGAAGACTTTTGCTCAGGACAATCAGCCTGCCACGGAGCAGACTGAGGCCGCTGTGGCTGAAGCTGAGGACGGCGTCGTCGATCCGTTTGCAGCCGCTCCGGACGACAAACCGATCCACCAGCAGCTCAAGAAGCTCTTCATCGATGGTGGCGCCACTTTCATGTCGCTCGTGCTGTTGTGCCTCATCCTTGGTCTGGCCATCGCAATCTCCAAGATCATTACGCTGAGCATCGCCCAGAACAACAACACCAAGCTGCTGAACAAGATTGAGGACTGCCTCAAGAACGAAGGCGTCGACAAGGCGTACGAACTCTGCAGGAACACGCCCGGCCCGGTGGCCCGCATCTTCACGCAGGGCCTGCTCCGCGTCAGGGACGGCCAGGGCATCGAGAAAGCCGAGAAGTCGGTCATCGAATACGGCTCCGTGGAAATGGGCAAGCTCGAGAAAGGACTTTCCTGGATCGGCCTCTTCATCGGCATCGCCCCGCAGTTGGGCTTCATGGGTACCGTCCTCGGTCTGATCCAGGCCTTCGACGCCATCGAGGTTGCCGGCGATATCAGCCCGGCACTGGTTGCTGGCGGTATGAAAGTCGCTCTGATCACCACCGTCGGCGGTCTGGTCGTCGCCATCATCCTTCAGCTGTTCTACAACTATATCATCTCCAAGATCGACACGATCGTCGTCGATATGGAAGATTCTTCCATCTCCCTCGTCGACATGCTGGTCAAATACAGCAAGTAATGCAGTAACAACCTTCATTCATCAGATTTGTCATGAAAGAAGTTAACGAAAAAAGAGAAAACAGGCCCTGGAGAATCCTTGAACTGATCCTCTTCCTGGTGTCCCTGGCGCTCTTTGTCGTCGTCCTCGCGGCCAAGCCGACCGGAACGGACAGCGGAGCCCTCGATACCTTCCTGTACTGGATCTATGTCCTGATTCTCCTAGCGCTCTGCGTGACCTTGCTTTTCCCGCTGTTCGCGTCGTTCAAGAGCAAGAAGAAACTCCTGCGGCTGATCCTCCTGCTGGTCGCGGTCGTCGTGATCGTCGGCGGCGCCTGGCTGCTGGCTCCCGGCAAGGCGATCGATACCAATGCCATTACCAAACCCAGTGACTTCAAGCTGGCTGATTCGGCGCTGTACATCACCTACCTTATGGTGGCTGCCGCCATCATTTCGCTGGTCTGGAGCGCCATCCGCAGTGCAATCAAAATTAAGTAATTTAGTATGGCTAAGAAAAAGGTTCCTGAAATCAACGGCTCATCTATGGCGGATATTGCGTTCATCGCGCTGATATTCTTCTTGATGGTGACCACGATGGACAAGGAGGAGGGTATCTCCCGAATCCTGCCGCCCATCCCTCCGGAAGATCAGAAAATGGAGGATCTGAAGGTCAACCGTCGGAATATCATCCAGGTGAAGATCAATTCCAACGACAGATTGTTGGCCGGCAGTCAACCGATGGATGTCAGCCAGCTGAAAGATAAGATCAAGGAATTCGTGACCAACCCCTATGACGACCCGAACCTGCCAGAAAAGGAAATCCAGGACATTCCGGGTCTCGGGCCGGTCCCTGTCTCCAAAGGCGTCATATCGCTGCAGAACGACCGCGGCACCACGTACCAGGCCTATATCACCGTGCAGAACGAGCTGATCAAGGCCATCAACGAGCTCCGCGACGACTTCTCGATGAAGACCTTCGGAAAGAAATACGCGAAGCTCGACGAAGAGAAGCAGGAAATGGTCCGCAAGGCGTTCCCGCAAAAGATTTCCGAGGCAGAGCCTAAGGACGTCAAAAAGAAATAGGAGGATTCAGTATGGCAAAATTCATCAAAGAAAACAAAGGCGAACTTCCGCAGATGAATACCTCGTCCCTGCCGGACATCGTGTTCATCATCCTGATGTTCTTCATGGTGTGTACCTCCATGCGTCAGACGGAGACGAAAGTGCGCGTCCGTACGCCGCAGGCGACCGAGATTGCGAAACTCGACCGGAAGGACCTTGCTACCTATATCTATATCGGCACTCCTTCGATGCAGTATCAGAAGGAGTACGGTACGGATTCCCGTATTCAGCTGAACGACGTCATCTGCAAGGACAACAATGACCTGAGTTCGATCCGCGACTTCATCGCAGCCGAACGTGAGAAGATCTCCGAGGTCGACCGTCCGTTCATGCAGGTCAATATCAAGGCGGACCAGGATACCCGCATGGGTATCATCACCGACGTGAAGCAGGAGCTCCGTCGCTGCTCGGCCCTGAAGATCATGTATGGCGCCCGAAAGGGCGGCGTCCAGCGCTGACGAATGCCTGTTTCAAGGAAAGGGTGGCTTCGTGTCACCCTTTCTTTTATTAATTTAGGAGTTTTATGAGAAGATTGTTCAATCTGGCCGCATTGGCCGTCGTACTCTGCGTCGCGGTCTCCTGCGGTAGGCAGGAAAAGAATGCAAAGTATGTGTTTTATTTCATCGGTGACGGAATGGGATTCACCCACGTGGCCGCCGCTGAGGCCTATCTGGCCCAGGAACGCGGCGTGATCGGGATGGATCCGCTCTGCTTTACGCAGTTCCCCGTGCTCGGCGAGGCGACCTCGTTCTCCGCGAGCAACATCATCACCGATTCATCGGCAGCCGGGACCGCCCTTTCCACGGGCGAAAAGACGCGCAACGGAATGCTCTGCGTCGCCCCCGACTCCGTCACGAACCTGAAAAGTATTTCTTACAAGATACACGAGGCCGGGTTCAGCGTCGGCGTAATGTCGACGACGCCGGTCAACCACGCCACGCCGGCCGCTTTCTTCGGCCACAACATCAAGCGCGGCAATTATTATGAAATCGGGAAGGAAATCCCCGGGACCGGCTTTGAATTCTTCGCCGGCGGCGGGCTCTACCATCCGAACGGAAAGGAGGGCGATGAAGAAGTCAACCTTTACGACTGGATTGCCGATGGTGGCTATACGCTGGCCTACGGCTATGAAGATTTCAAGACCAAGCAGGATGCCGACCATATCGTGCTGGTCCAGGCAGAAGGTTCCGAAGAGATCTGCCCCTATGCACTGGGCCGTCCCGAAGGGGCACTTACGCTCCCCCAGATTGTCGAAGCGGCCATTACGGTGCTGGAACGCAATCCAAAGGGATTCTTCCTGATGGCCGAAGGCGGCCTCATCGACTGGACGGCGCACAGCCAGGACCTGGCCGGCACCATCTTCGAGGTGCTCGATTTCGACCAGGCGATTGCCGTCGCGCGCGCTTTCTACGACCGGCATCCCAAGGAGACGCTGATCGTCGTTACGGCCGACCACGAGACGGGCGGCCTTGCATTGGGGCGCAAAGGTTACAACTACGACCTGACGGTGATCGACAAGATCAAGAATACGACGACCACCACCGACGTGGAGGAATATATGAACGACCGCCAGTCGCTGGATGCGGTCAATGAAGAGGCCCGGGTGGGCTGGACGACCAGTTCGCATACGGGCGGTCCCGTTCCGGTGTGGGCGCTGGGTGTCGGTTCAGAAAAGTTCGCCGGACGCCAGGACAATACCGATATCCCGAAGAAGATCTGCGCCAGCATGGGCGTCGCTTTCTAACTTCGACGGAGCCTCCCCCCGATGAAGCGTGCGATCGTGTTCCTGATGACTGCGCTGCTGGCGGTTGTTCCCGTGTTTTCACAGGAACTGCCCAAACGCGAGTTCCGTGGCGCCTGGCTCCACATCGTGGGGAACCAGCAGATCAGGACGATGTCGCGCGAACAGGTCCAGCAGTGGTTCGACGCCACGCTCGACGCATTGCAGTCGATGGGCTGCAATGCGGTGATTTTCCAGGTCCGGCCACAGGCCGATGCGTTCTACGCCTCGGAACTGGAACCCTGGACCCGCTTCCTGACCGGGGAGCAGGGCGTCGCGCCCGATCCCTTCTGGGATCCCTTGCAATATATGGTGGATGCGTGCCACGCGCGGGGCATGGAGCTCCACGCCTGGCTCAATCCGTACCGCGTGACGTCGAGCGACCGGGAACAGCTCTGTCCGGAGCATCTGTATTTCAAGAAGCCGGAGATTTTCCGCCGTTACGGGAAGCAACTCTATTTCGACCCGGGCGAGCCGGAAAGCGTGGCGCACACGGTGAAGGTGATCGCCGACATCGTGACGCGCTACGACGTGGACGCCATCCATTTCGACGACTACTTCTATCCGTATCCCGAGAAGTTCGAGGAATTCCACGACGACGCTTCCTTTTCGAAGTATGCCGCCGCCCAGGGATTCGAATACTGGCAGAAAGGGGACTGGCGCCGCCATAACGTGGAGACGCTCATCCGTGCGGTGAACGACACGATCAAGGCCGTCAAGCCCTGGGTCCGTTTCGGCATCTCGCCGTTCGGCATCCACCGCAACCGGAAGGACACGCCCGACGGCAGCGGCAGCGAGACCAGCGGCCTCTCGAATTACGAGCAGCTTTTCGCGGACGTGCCCGCGTGGGCGGACAAGGGTTACATCGACTATGTCGCGCCGCAGCTTTACTGGCGGATCGGCCATCCGGCGGCGGACTATGACGTGCTGATCCACTGGTGGAACGACCGGGCCTGCAAGGGGCACCTTTACATCGGCCAGAGCATCGGCACGTTCAGCGAGCCGGACCTGGACAATCCCGCCGTTACCCAGACTGCCCGCAAGATGCAGCTCGTCCGTTCGCTCCCGAACGTGGACGGCAACATCTGGTGGCCGGGCTGGACGCTGGTGCAGCCGGTGGACGCCGGGTTCTCGCTACGCGATTCGCTGCAGGCTGTCTATCAACGGTTCCCGGCCCTGATTCCGGCCTATACCGACCTCGACGCCGTTGCGCCCGAACCGGTGGCGTCGGTTTCGGTGTCGGGCAGGGGTCTGTCGTGGAAGCCCGTCCGGACTGACGACGTGCTGCAGCAGCCGCATTTCTATGTGGTGTACCGGTTCGATGCCGGAGAACCCGTCGACCTGTCGCAGGCCGCCCGCATCGTAAAGGTCACCCGCGACACGCATTACAAGCCTGCGGACCGGCACAACGGCCGGCACTGCTACGTCGTGACGGTGGTCGACAGATGCTGGAATGAAAGCGAACCTTCGAAAGTTATAAAATGGTAACTATATAAGATGAAACGAATCAAGGATTATTTGAGCGGACAGCCGCAGGAAGACATCGAGGTCAAGGGGTGGGTCCGCACCAAACGTGGCAACAAGAATGTGGCGTTCATCGCCCTGAACGACGGCTCCACGATCAACAATATTCAGATTGTCTGCGACCTGCAGCGGTTCGACGAGAACCTGATGAAGCAGATCACCACGGGGGCGTGTCTCTGCGTCCGCGGCGACCTCGTCCCGTCGATGGGAAGCGGCCAGGCCGTCGAAGTGCAGGCCCGTTCGATCGAGGTCTACGGTACGGCCGACGCCGAGACCTATCCGCTCCAGAAGAAGGGCCACAGCATGGAGTTCCTGCGCGAGATCGCGCACCTGCGCCCGCGCACCAATACGTTCGGCGCCGTGCTCCGGATCCGCCACGCGATGGCCTTCGCCATTCACAAGTTTTTCAACGACAAGGGCTTCTATTACCTCCATACCCCGCTGATCACGGCAAGCGACTGCGAGGGCGCCGGCGAGATGTTCCAGGTCACGACCCTCGACCTCGAAAACCTGCCGCGCACCGAAGACGGGAAGATCGATTACGCGCAGGATTTCTTCGGCCGCCAGACTTCGCTGACGGTGAGCGGCCAGCTTGAAGGCGAGCTCGGCGCCACGGCGCTCGGCAGCATCTACACCTTCGGCCCGACGTTCCGTGCCGAGAACTCCAATACGCCGCGCCATCTCGCCGAATTCTGGATGGTGGAGCCGGAGATGGCCTTCTACGACGTCAACGACCTGATGGACCTCGAGGAGGAGTTCATCAAGTATCTGGTGCAGTACGCTCTCGACAACTGCCAGGACGACCTGGCCTTCCTGAACAAGATGATCGATCCCGAGCTGATCGCCCGGCTGCAGAGTGTCGTCTCGACCGCGTTCGTGCGTCTGACCTACACCGAGGGCATCAAGATCCTCGAGGCCAGCGGCCAGCCGTTCGAATTCCCGGTTGCCTGGGGCGTGGACCTGCAGAGCGAGCACGAACGCTACCTGGTGGAGAAGCATTTCGGCAAGCCGGTCATCCTGACCGACTACCCGAAGGACATCAAGGCCTTCTACATGAAGCAGAACGACGACGGGAAGACGGTCCGCGGCACCGACGTCCTCTTCCCGAAGATCGGCGAGATCATCGGCGGCAGCGAGCGCGAGTCGTCGCTCGAGAAACTGAACCGCCGCATCGAGGAACTGAAGATGGATACTACCAACCTGTGGTGGTACATCGACACGCGCCGTTACGGCACGTGCCCGCACAGCGGTTTCGGTCTCGGTTTCGAACGGCTGCTGCTCTTCGTCACCGGCATGAGCAACATCCGCGACGTGATTCCGTTCCCGCGTACGCCCAAGACGGCTGAATTTTAATTTGGATTTGATATGTTGATCATCGGCATCGCAGGCGGGTCCGGCTCGGGGAAGACGACCGTCGTCAAGGAGATTGCCCGCAGAATGCATCCGCAGGAGCGCGTGACGGTAATCCCGCAGGATTCTTATTACAAGGACCAGGGACATCTCTCCCTGGAGGAACGCCAGGCATTGAATTTCGACCATCCCGATTCCATCGACTGGGAATTGCTGGTCCACCAGCTACGGGAACTCAAGGCCGGCCGGGCCATCGACCAGCCCACCTATTCCTACATCACCTGCACCCGTCAGGAGGAGACCGTGCACGTGGAGCCTTCCGACATCATCATCGTCGAAGGGATCCTCATCTTCACCTGCAAGGAACTGATGGACGAGATGGACATCAAGGTGTTCGTGGATGCCGACGATGACGACCGGCTGATGCGCGTCATCACGCGCGACATCGTCGAGCGCGGCAAGAACGTGGAATGGGTCATTGACCGCTATACGAAGACGGTCAAGCCGATGTACCTGCAGTTCATCGCCCCCAGCAAGCGCTATGCCGACATCATCGTGCCGCAGGGCGGGCACAACAAGGTTGCCATCAACGTGCTGCTTTCCGGCATCCGGAAAATGGCCAGGGAACGGGAGCAGGACTGATGAAGTGGTGGGGCGGTCATAACAAGGAGGACAGGGTCGGTTTCTACACGACGCTGATCTTCCATCTGGCCGTCCTGATCGTGCTGCTCATCGTTTCGATCGGCCGTGTGGCCACTTCCGAGCATACGTTCGTGCTCGATTTCACGAAGCAGGAGGAGTTGGAAAAGCGGCAGAAGGAGATCGAACTGAAGGAGGAGGTCAACAAGAACCTGGAGGACCTGCTGGCCCGGCAGCCGCAGCAGCGCATCCGCAACGTGGCGGTCGATGCCGGCAGCCGGCTCAAGGACGACCGGTTCAAGAATCCTTCCGAGGTCTATGACGAGGCGCGGGAACTGCAGCGGAAACTGGATGCGTCGCGCCGCGACGCCCTTGCGCAGCAGGCGTCCGCCGAGGCGGTCGATCTCGACCCGCAGAAAGGGGAGCCGTCTTCCGACGCCGTGCCTGCGTACAGGGGACCTTCGGTCATTTCCTATGAACTCGCCGGCCGCAAGGCGATGAACCTGCCGGTGCCGGCCTACAAGGGCTATGGCGCGGGCGACGTGCTGGTGGACATCGAGGTCAACCAGGCGGGACGGGTCACCGCCGCTTCCGTGCGCGCCGGCGAATCTTCGGCCGACGCATCGCTCCATTCCTTCGCCCTCGACGCCGCCCGTCGCTCCCGGTTCTCCGCTTCTCCCGACGCGGACAAGACCCAGACCGGCTGGATACTATACCGTTTTATCGCGCAATAAGACTTTAACCATGAAACCTGAAATCGAAGCCGCCATCGACAGCATCAATGTCACCATGAATGCGGGTGGCATGAACACCATCAACATCGTCCTCGCCTTCGTGATGTACGGCGTGGCCCTCGGCATCAAGCCGAGAATGTTCGTCGATGTTTTCAAGAAACCCAAGTCCGTCATCCTTGGCGCGTGCTGCCAGCTCATCCTGTTGCCGCTGCTCACGTTCCTGCTCGCCCTGCTGCTGGACAGCGTGGGCTGGATTTCCTGGACGATGGCGCTGGGCATGATCCTCGTGGCCTCCTGCCCGGGCGGCAATATCTCCAACTTCATGAGTTCGCTTGCGAAGGCGAACATCGAGCTGTCGGTCTGCCTGACGGCCATCAGCACGGCGCTGGCCGTCCTGATGACCCCGTTCAATTTCT
>CAMZGD010000029.1 GCA_947306365.1 uncultured Bacteroidales bacterium | reverse complement strand
GCGCTGAACAACGCCTGGCACGCCGCCAGCGAGGATATGGCCCGCGCTGCCCAGCAGCAGGGACCGCAGGAAGGTGCCGGCTATGGCGGCCAGCAGGGTCCGCAGGACAACGGATCTTCCGACAACAACGGTCCTGAAGACGTCGACTACGAAGAAGTGAAATAATGGATCTGAAGAAACTTCCTGATTGGAAGGAGATGGCAAAGGGAGTGTCCCGGTTGACGGGACATTCCCCTTTTTATCATCTGCTGGATATGTTCGGGTGCTATGTCCGGTACGGCAGCGACGAGGTCCAGTATGGCGAAGGCGGGCTTTACCGGATGGATCGGGCCGCGCGGAAGCAGACCTATACCATTCGCCGGTGCTTTGCGCTGAGTGCTGCCTTCAACCCGGAGGAAAACCGGCATCTGTGCCAGCGGAAGGAAGAATTCAACCGCTTTTTCGCGGATTATGTGAGAAGACCCTGGATCTATTGCGGTGATGCTTCTGAATCGGATATCCGCGCCTTCATCGGCGCCCAGTCCCGCATCATCGTCAAGGATGCCAGTGCGATGCGGGGGAGCGGCATTGGCGAACTGGACCTGTCTGCTGGTCTGGCGGAGACCGCCCGGCGACTTGCCGGGCAGAACTTCCTTCTGGAGGGATGGATCCGGCAGCATCCGGACTTGTGTATCGGCGGCCGTTCGGTCAACACGGTCCGTATCACGACCGTCCGTGAACGGAATGGCGGCGTCCATCTGCTGAAGGCGGTGCTCCGCTGCGGTGTCGGGGAATCCATCGTCGACAATTTCACGACGGGCGGCGTCGTGTATCCGCTCGACCTGTTATGCGGCGTCATCGAAGATGCCGGCACGCGCAAGCATTCGGTTGCGGAAGGTCCGATCGAAGTCCATCCGGGAACGGATTGTCGGATGGTCGGCCTGCAGCTTCCCTTCTGGCCGGAAACCCTGGCGATGGTCCGGGATGCGGCTGCCCGGATTCCCGGCCTGCGCTTCATCGGCTGGGATGTGGCCATCACGCCCGATGGGCCGGAGCTGGTCGAGGGGAACACCCGGCCTGGCCCGGGCCTGCTGGAATACGTCGGGAAGAAAAAGGGTTTCTACCCGGAGATCCTGTCGTATCTGTAAATCCCTTTTTGTATCTTTGTGGTATGGTTTACCGCGAAATGACTGAAGAAGAATCCGGCGACCTGGCTCGCCGGATTCTTCTTGAAGACAATCATCTGCTTATCCTGAACAAGCGGGTGGGGGAAATCGTGCAGGGCGACAAGACCGGCGACGAACCGCTGTGCGAGACGCTGAAAGCGTTCATCGCGCAGCGCGACGGAAAGCCCGGCCGCGTTTTTATGGGCGTGCCGCACCGTCTCGACCGGCCGGTGAGCGGCATCGCAGTCTTCGCCAAGACGTCGAAGTGCCTGGAACGGCTCAACGCGATGTTCCGCGACGGGGACGTCCACAAGACCTACTGGGCGCTGACGTGTGCCCGCCCCGAGCCTGGAGAAGGCGAACTCCGGCATTGGCTTTCGCGCAACGAGAAGCAGAACAAGTCGTACGCTTTTCCCGATGACGGCCGCCGGCATCCCGCCGATGCCCGGCTGGCCCGGCTGCGCTATCGCGTGCTGCGCGACACGGACCGCTACCACCTGGTGGAGGTGGAACTGCTCACCGGCCGGCACCATCAGATCCGCTGCCAGCTATCGGCCATCGGCTGCCCCATCAAGGGCGACCTGAAGTACGGCGCCCCGCGGTCGAATCCCGACGGCGGCATCTCCCTGCACGCCCGTCGCATCTCCTTCGTGCATCCCGTCCGTAAAGAGGAAGTCGCGGTCGAGGCGCCGGTCGACTGGGTGCAATTGAAATAATTTCGTATATTTGTATATTATGTCACAGACAGACAACCTATATGCCGAGCGTATCGCGAAGATCCGGTCGCTCGGTTACGATGCCGTGATCATCGCCGGAACCGATCCGCACAGCAGTGAGTATCCTGCTCCGCGCTGGAAACAGGTGGAATGGGCGAGCGGTTTCACCGGCGAGGCCGGCGACATCGTGGTGACGCAGGACCACGCCGGCCTGTGGACCGATACGCGTTATTTCATTCAGGCGAACCGGCAGCTTGCCGGCACGGGCATCGAACTTCACAAGACCCGTGTTCCCGATGAAGTGCTGATCCCGCAATGGCTTGCCGGGCATTTCCGGCGCAAGCCGGTGCGCGTGGCTTTCGACGGGTTGTGCCAGAGCGTCGGCGCCGTCCGGGAACTGGAGGACGCGCTGCGGCAGGCGTACGGGCTCGGCGGTTACGAACTGGTGGACCGTCCCGATTTCCTCAATGAATGGTGGAAGGACCGTCCGGCGATTCCGCATTCGCAGGTCACCTGCCTGGACGAGAAGTCCGTCGGCGAGACGCGCCGGGAGAAACTCGACTGGCTGCGCGGCGAAATGAAGAAGGCCGGATGCGGCTCGATGTTCCTCACGTCGCTCGACGAGATTGCGTGGTTGCTGAACGTGCGCGGCGAAGACATCGACTACAATCCCTATGTGATATCCTTCCTGCTGGTTACGCAGGAAACCGCCATCTGGTTCGTCCGCAACGTGTCGGAGGTTCCCGCAGTCCGGGATGTCGTCAATGCCGATTATGCCGTGCTGGAAGACGCGCTGGAAGACCGAAGGGACGAATGCGGCCGTCTGTTCATCGATCCCTCCACGCTGAATTACCATACCTACAAGCTGATCCGGAAGTATTTCGCCGAGTCGGAGATCGTGTTCGGTGCCTCGCCGGTCATCCTGCGCAAGGCGGTCAAGAACAAGAAGGAGCTGGACGGCTTCCGCCGTGCGTTCATCGAGGACGGCGTGGCGGTGGAAAACTTCCTGTACTGGCTCGAGACGTCCGTGCAGGGCGGCGCCCAGATTACGGAATGGGAGGCGTCGGAGAAGCTGACATCGCTGCGTGCCCAGATCGAGGGCTATCGCGGCAACAGCTTCGAGAACATTTCGGCTTACGGCGCCAATGCCGCACTGCCGCACTACAGCACGCCTCGCGAGGGTTCGGCGGTGATCCGTCCGCGCGGGCTCTATCTCGTGGATTCGGGTGGACAGTATCTCTACGGTACGACCGACATCACACGGACCGTTCCGATGGGCCGTTGCTCCCGTCAGGAAAAAGAGGATTACACGCTGGTGCTCAAGGGCATGATCGACCTGACCCTTGCCGTGTTCCCCGAAGGGACGGCCGGATGTCAGATCGATGCCTTTGCACGCGGGCCGCTCTGGGCCGCCCGCCGCAGCTTCGGCCACGGTACGGGCCACGGTATAGGGTTCTACCTCGGCGTGCACGAGGGCCCGCAGAGCATCCGCCAGAATTTCAATCCGCAGCCGATGCTGCCGGGGATGGTCACGTCCAACGAACCGGGCCTTTACCGCGAAGGGAAGCATGGTGTACGGCACGAGAACGTGGTGCTGTGCCGGGAGGAAGGGAAGAGCGAGTTCGGCACGTTCCTGGGCTTCGAGACACTGACCTGCTGCCACATCGACACGTCGATCGTGGTCAGGAAACTGCTCGACGAGCGCGAACGCAACTGGCTCCGGTCCTACAACCGCGTGGTGTACCGGATGCTGAAGAGCCGCCTGGCGCCCGAAGTCGCCCGCTGGCTCAAGAAAAAGTGCAGATAAACCCTTTGCAGAAAAACCTAAACCGATAATCTCATTATGGGACTTACCAAGAAAACCAGCTGGTCCGACCTGCTCCGCAAGGAAGACTGGCTTGCCTGCTGGATTGGATTCATCGTCATCCTGGTCGGCTGCGTGTCCGTGCTGACCGGATGGTTCGATTTCTCAGCCCTTAAATTCAGCACCTGGCGCTGGGGCGAGAAACTCAGCGAAGCGGCGGCGGCCAAGACCGTTCCGCTGGGTGCCCAGCTCGTCAGCTGGGTGTTCTGGCGCAAATGCCTCGTCACGGTGCTGGTGCTCGGCATCCTGTTCTCGATCGGCGTCCGGCTGCAGGGAGAGCGCGTGAAGAGATTTATTCCCGCATTCATCGTGCTCTTCGTGCTCTCGATCGTGGTGCGCCTGATCAGCGCCGAATTCACGCTGAACCGCTACCTGGAATGGGCCTTCTGGGCATTGATCGTGGGTCTGCTGATCTCCAATACGGTGGGTGTGCCCGCATGGCTGAAACCCGCCGTCCGTACGGAGTTCTACATCAAGACCGGCCTGGTGATCATGGGCTTTTCGGTGCTGTTCTCGAACATCGCCAAATTCGGCCTCTATGGGCTGGGCATTGCCTGGATCGTGACGCCGGTAGCAATCCTCTTCATGTGGTGGTTTGGCACGAAAGTCCTGAAAATCAACAATAAGCCATTGGTAATCACGATGGCTTCCGCCACGAGCGTGTGCGGCACTTCGGCCGCCATCGCCTCCGGTGCCGCGTCGGGCTGCAAGAAGACCGACCTGGCCATGACCATTTCGATTTCCATTATCTTCACCATCCTGATGATGGTGTTCGAGCCGTTGATCATCAAGGCGACGGGGATGTCGGCCCTGATGGGCGGCGCCCTGATCGGCGGAACGGTCGACTCGACCGGTGCCGTGACCGTAGCCGGCAGTGTGCTGGGCGGCGAGGGCGAACAGGCCGCGGTGCTCGTGAAAATGATCCAGAACATCCTGATCGGCTTCATCGCCTTCTTCGTGGCCCTGTTCTTCGCCACCCGGGTGAACCGGCAGGAAGGCCAGAAGGTCGGGGCTTCCGAGATATGGTACCGTTTCCCGAAATTCATCATCGGGTTCTTCATCGCGTCGATCGTGGCTTCGTTCATCATCCTGCCGCTCTGCGGGGCAGACCAGGTGAGCGGCATCAACAAGGTGCTCGACCAGTACAAGAACTGGTGCTTCGTGCTCGCGTTCACGTCGATCGGCCTGGATACGAATTTCCGGGAGATCGCCGCGCAGATGCAGGGTGGGAAGGTGCTATGGCTCTATATCGTCGGCCAGGTGTTCAACATCGTCCTGACGCTCTTTGCCGTGTGGCTGCTTCTCTCGGGCGTGCTCTTCCCGATCCCGCATCTGGGATAGGATTCTTTAAACGTTTGTAAACGGTTAAAAACGGTTTTACACATGTCCAGACGCATGAAACGGATCCTGACTGCCGTCGTGGCAATCGCCGCGACCGGTACGGCCGTATGGGTGATGGTCCGGCGGCTGGGGCTGAACGACGAACTGGACTTCGGCGCAGGTGCCTATTACTATGCTGACATTCCCGACTTCGACAAAGTCCTCGATGCCGGATCGTATGCTTCGTCGCTGCCCCTTTGGCTGGCGATCGTCCTGTTTCTGGGCTGGGGCGCGCTGATGTATGCGCTCTGGAAGCGGATGGACCGTTCCCACGAAAAACAATCTTGAAAACCCTATGAAAAAACTGACCCTGATCCTTCTGCTGCTCGTCCCGGCGGCATTTTTCCCCAACCGGACCCAGGCCCAGGAAAAGCCCTGGATGAAATACATCAATCCCTCGGGCTACTTCCAGGCAGGCTACAGCATCACCGATTCGTACGACAATACGTTCTACATCAAGCGCGCCCGTCTGGCTTTAGCCGGAGACCTCTACAAGGGCGACCTGGGGAAGTTCGAATACAAGGTGCAGGCCGAGCTGGCTGGCTCGCCGAAGCTTGTGGACTATTTCATCAAATGGACGGTCTGCGATGAATTCGGTTTCCAGTTCGGACAGTTCAAGACGCCGCTCACATACGAGAACTCGGAATACGCCCCGCTGAAGCTCGAGATGATCGACTATTCGCTGCTTGTCCAGCGTTTCGCGCGCATGAGCGCGAACGACCTGTTCCTCGGCGCCAGCGCCACGGGGCGCGAGATGGGTTTCCAGTTCTACGGCAAGATCCTGCCGATGGACGACGGCCACAGCCTCTTGCGCTACAACTTGGCCCTGTTCAACGGAAACGGCATCAACAAGAGCGACAACGACCGCCTCAAGAATTTCATGGCCCGCGTGATGGTCTTCCCGGTCAAGGACTTCAGCATTTCCGGCAGTTACGAGCGGCGTATCGGACACATGGACGAAGTTCCCGTCTACAAGGATTATGAC
Source organism: uncultured Bacteroidales bacterium (assembly GCA_947306365.1). Lineage (GTDB taxonomy): Bacteria > Bacteroidota > Bacteroidia > Bacteroidales > UBA932 > Cacconaster. The sequence continues at coordinate 8,432 of CAMZGD010000029.1, read as the reverse complement.
TACCGGATTCTTGACCGCTACGGCGTGTGCCTGGCGTACGACAGCAAGATCGGCTGGCTGCGCACCGAATATATGGCCGGACATACCTTCGGCGAGCGGGCGGAAGGCGCATACGTGACGGCGGGCTACCGGTTTACCCCGACTTTCAATGTCGGCGCGCGATACGATTATTTCACGACGAATTCCAAGTTGTCGGGAAATGACCAGCAATATGTGACGGTCGGCGCCAGCTGGCATCCGTTCCCGAAGCTTCGGCTGCAGCTCAACTATACCTACAAGCAGGAACCTGACCGGAGCGTGTCGCATCTGGTCAACCTGATGTCTTCGATTATCCTGTAAGGTCCGTACCCGGAACTACCGGGCGGCGATGCACTCCACTTCGACGAGGGCGCCCTTGGGGAGCGTCTTCACGGCGACTGCGCTGCGTGCCGGGAACGGTTCGCGGAAGAACTGGGCGTAGATTTCGTTCATTGCGGCGAAGTCGCCCATGTCGGCCAGGAAAACGGTGGTTTTCACCACATTGTCCAGACTGAGCCCGGCGGCTTCGAGAATGGCTTTGGCATTGGTGAGCGACTGGCGTGTCTGTTCCTGTATGCCGCCTTCGGGGAATGCGCCCGTGGCGGGATCGATGGGCAGCTGCCCGGAGACGAAGACGAGGCCCGCGCCGCTGTCGATGGCCTGGCTGTAGGGACCGATGGCCGCAGGGGCGCCGTCGGTATTGATTCTCTCTTTCATGGTGCTTTTTGGTGCGTATTTATAGACGAAATAAAGGGTTGTGGCAAGCATGGCGGCCAGCAGGATGCCGGCAATGAGTTTTTTGGTATTCATAGGTTAAATCTTGATTTTCAGGCGAAGCAGTTCGAAGACCCGGGTGAGTCCGATGATGACGAAGGCGAAGGCAAGGGCTTTCAGGAGGCCGGGGAGGCCGTCGGTAAGCGTCGCGGGCCATTCCAGGCCCAGCAGCTGCTGGACGGCATACCAGATGGAGGGGATCAGGTAGCAGGTGAGGGTGGCCGTTCCGGCCGGTGCGACGGGACGGGCCCAGGCAGTAAGGCCTTTCACGTCGGCGATGAGGTGCAGCAGGGCGAAGACGACGAGGAAGACGGCCAGGCAGAAAAAGGCCCACGCAGGCGTGGCCTGGTTCTTCGAGATGATCCAGAACCGGTGGCTGAGGACGCCGAGGAGGAACAGGGCCAGCGCCAGCGAGCCGTACAGGAGCGTCAGCTTTCCGGGACGTCCTTCCAGGCGGACCAGCAGCAGGGAAGCCATCATCCCCGTGGCGCAGATGGCGGGATGCGCCCATCCGCCGGGCCAGAAGCCGAGGATCAGTGCACGGACCGAATAGTCTTTCGGGATGGCGGGTACGGCATTCAGCACGCAGAGCAGCAGCGTCAACACCCAGAATCCCGTCAGTTTCTGGAAATCTCCTTTCAGGAACAGGAAGGCGAGCGCACAGGGGAGATAGGCCCAGCCGATCAGGCCGAGGATGCCCCACCAGCCGTGGCGGAACGGCATCCCGTGCAGGTCTTTGTAAAGGACGAGTCCGGCAAGGAGCGCGATGCCGAGCAGCTGCAGGATCCGCGTCCAGACCGGTTTCCCGCCGTCCGTCCTGCGCGGATAGTCATTCCAGACCAGGAAGAAGCCGGCTAGGGAGATCAGTGTGAAGACGGGGCGGGAGAGCCCGCCCTCCACGCCGCGGAAGTTCATCGCGAAGATGCCCATCACCAGCAGGGCGATGGTGCGGGCAAGCAGGTGTCCGAAAATCTGGACCTGCGTGTCGCCTTTCCGGTAACGGTTGGCGACGGCCAGCGGGATGGACAGCCCCACGCAGAACAGGAAGGCAGGGAAGACCAGGTCGGAAAAGCCCAGCATATCCTCGTCGAACCGGGCGTGGTGCAGCCAGTGCGGCAGGCCGGTCATGCCGGCGAAGTCGTTGACGAAGAGCATCAGCAGCATCGTCAGCGCACGGAAGATGTCGACGGAGGCGATGCGTTTCATAAGGCGTTGCTGTGGTAGCCGGCCGGCAGTCCGCCGGCGCTGACCGGGAGTGTTCCCTGCGCGCTTCGCCGTTCGGTCAGTGCACGGGCGGCGGCAATGTTGTTGTATCGGGTGTCCGCGTAACCGATGATGAATGTCTTGAACCGTTTGAAGTCCGGCATCCGGTTCAAGTCATAGGGATTGCCGAGATAGAAGCCGTGCAGGCGGTGCCTGCGGCTCCATCCTGCCATCTGTTCGAACTGTGCCGGATCGACGGTGGCAAACCGTTGCGGGCCTCCCGAGCGCGGCACCGGCCGGCCCGAGTGGAAGCCGACGATGACGTTCCGGTAACCCCGCAGCAGGGCGCCGACGCTGTCGATCTGGGCGGGTGTCGCGTCGAGCGGCAGGTCGAACCGGGTGATGCGGCCGTGGCGACGCATTTCGGCCTCGAACGCCGCACTCTCCGGTGTCGCGGCGTTGAAGGCGACGTAGGCGACCTTCGGCCGCGTAGTGAAGGCCATCCGCCGGTGAAGGCCGAGCGGACGCCGCAGCCTGCCCTGTACGACGGTCATCGACTGGTCGCAGAGTGTCTGGATCAGCGCTTCCGTCTCGGGACGGCGCGCTTTTTTCGCCAGGCCGGTCGTATCGACATAGGGCGAATACCCCGGGGCGAGCATTCCGCTGCGCTGCTTGAGGGTGAGCACCCGGCGTACGCGGGCGTCGAGATCCGCTTCTGCAAGCGTTCCGCTGCGGAAGGCGGCTTCGAGTTCATCGAGGGTCTTCCGGACGTCCTGCGGCATCAGCAGGATGTCGGCCCCGGCCCGGTAGGCGAGGGCGGCGGCATTGGCATTGCCGTCGGCCACGCCTTTCATCTGCAGGGCGTCGGTGATGATGATGCCGTCGTAGCCGAGTCCGTTGCGCAGCAGGTCCGTGACCACCGGCCGCGAAACAGAGGCGGGCGCCCCGGTGTCGTCGAGGGCGGGAACGCTGAGATGCCCCACCATCACCATCGCGACGCCTTCGTCGATGAGGCGTCGGAAAGGATACAGTTCCAGTGAGTCGAGCCGTGCCCGGTCAAGATCCAGGACCGGCAGGCCCTTGTGGGAGTCCACGTCGGTGTCGCCGTGTCCGGGGAAATGTTTCGCGGAGCCCCATACGCCGGCGCCCTGCATTCCGCGGAGGAAGGCGGCGCTGAGGCGGGCGACATTATCTCGGTCTTCGCCGAACGAACGGGTGTTGATGACGGGATTCGCCGGATTGTTGTTGATGTCGGCCACCGGGGCGTAGTTGACGAAGATCTTCAGCGCGCGGAGTTCTTCGCCGACCGCACGTCCCGCCTGTTCGACGAGCGACGTGTCGCCGAGGGCGCCGAGCTGCATCGCGCGCGGAAAGGCGGCATATTCATAGAATCGCATCGCTGCGCCCCATTCTCCGTCGATCGAGACCAGCAGCGGAATGCGGGCGCGGGCCTGGAGCTCGTTGACGAGTTGCAGGTTTTCAGTCAGGACATCGTCCATTACGATCAGGCCGCCCAGCCCTTCGCGGACCCATTGCGCCTGGCTGGCGCGCACGGCGGGACTATCTTTTGTGTCGACGGCGACGATGATCAGCTGTGCGATCTTTTCCCGCCGGGACATCGTTCCCAGCAGCGAATCTATGTCCTGCGCTGTCAGGGAGATACAAAATGAAAGGAAGAAAACGGACAGCGACAGGCGGTGTTTCATGGCAGGGCGTTTCATGTATGCAAATATAGTTCACGTTTTGAAATAACGGAAATGATGGGTATATTTGTTTTCGATTAATCCCTAAAATATAATTAACAGATGAAAAAGACCTATTTCAGTTTGACTTTCCTTTTACTGCTGCTGGTCTGCGGCCCGGCCTGGGCGCAGAGCATCCAGGTAAAGGGAACGGTCACGGATGCTGCGACGGGCGATCCGTTCCCGTACGTCTCCATTCAGGTGAAAGGCACTTCGAATGGCACGACCACGCAGGATAACGGCGCGTATGTGCTGTCCTGCCCTGCCAATTCGGTCCTCATCTTCAGTTTTGTCGGCTACAAGACGCAGGAAGTCGAGGTAGCCGGAAAAGCCGTCATCGACGTGATGCTGGCTCCCGATGCGGAGATGCTGGACGACGTGCTGGTGGTTGCCTACGGTACCGCCAAGAAATCGTCCTATTCCGGATCCGCCGCGATGGTCCGGGCCGAGGAACTGGCGCAGAAGCCCGTCTCCTCCGTCGAACAGGCCATCCAGGGCAAGGTGGCCGGCCTGCAGGTATCCACTGCATCGGGCCAGCCGGGCGCCGCTTCCGCTTTCCGCATCCGCGGTACGGGTACGCTGAACGCGTCCGCCGAGCCGCTTTACGTGATCGACGGCGTGGCCACCACGAACGCCAGCTATTCGCAGAATGCGGCCTCGGCCAACACCACGACCAGTATCATGTCCACCATCAACCCGCAGGACATCGAGTCCATCACGGTGCTGAAGGATGCGGCTGCCGCGTCCCTGTACGGTTCCCGTGCCGCCAACGGTGTGGTGATCATCACCACCAAGAGCGGCAAGGCCGGTAACGGTCACCTGAACTTCAATGCGCAGGTGGGCGTGGCATCGGTTCCCCATACCTATACGATGATGAGTTCCGGCGACTACTACAAGAAGGCCTTCGATGCATATATGGCCGCCGGCGACGATTATAAGACGGCCAACTTGAAAGCCCAGGGCCTTACCAGCTGGAACCCTTACAATATGGAACTTCCCTACGACGCTTCCGGCAACCTGGCCGGCGGCGCCAAGGTCGTCATCGACACCGACTGGCAGAAAGAAGTCTTCACGCCCGGCGTCACGCAGGACTACAGCCTGAGTTTCTCCGGCGGTTCCGACAAGGTGAACTACTTCGTGTCCGGCGGTTACTTCGATCAGAAGGGTACCGCCCCCACGGCACGCTATACCCGCTATTCCGGCAAGGCCACGGTCGACGCCCAGGTGAACAGGTGGTTCAAGGGCGGCGCCAACGTGCTGTTCTCCTATGCCATGCAGAACTCCGAGGTTTCGCAGAGCGCCGGTGCCTCGCCGCTGTACAACGCCCTGACGTTCCCCAACGCAGTCCCTGTCTACAAGGTGGACGCCAACGGCAACTATGAACTGGACGCCAACGGCGACAAGCAGTACAACTGGAGCAACCCGGTGGCGCGTGACTTCAACCCGCTCGCCATCCCGAACATGAACATCAATACGGCCAACACGGCCCGTCTGTTCGCTTCCTTCTACGGCGAGATCGAATTTATGAAAGGCCTGACCGCCCGCACGGTGTTCTCGCCCGACTACATCTCGGTCTACGATACCAGCTACTGGAACAAGTACCACGGCGACGGTCCTGCCTACGCAGGCCGCGGCACCAAGACCCAGACTTCCGACCTGATGTACACCAGCACGACCACGCTCAACTTCAACCGGACCTTCGGCAAGCATGGCGTGTCTGCGATGGCCGGTTACGAGTTCTGGAAGAGCCGCCGCAACTATTTCAACGGCGTGGCCACCAACTTCGCCTTCGACTTCATGACGGAACTTGCCGGTGCGGGCTCCATCCAGAGCCTGACTTCCTTCTATTCGGACGCCGCCCTGATGTCCTATCTGGGTCACGCCGAATACAACTTTGACGAGAAGTATTTCCTTTCCGCTTCGTTCCGCCGCGACGGCTCGTCCGTCTTCGGCGCCGACAACAAGTGGGGCAACTTCTACAGCGTGGGTGCATCCTGGCGTATCGCACAGGAAGAATTCATCAAGGACCTGGGCTGGATCAACGACCTGAAGCTGCGTGTCAGCTACGGTACTTCCGGCAACAACGCCGGTCTGGACCGTTACCAGTCGCTGGGCCTCTGGGTGGCCGCCAATACCTACCAGTACGGTAACAATGCAGGTCTGGGCCATGAAAGCCTTTCCAACCCCGACCTGGGATGGGAGAAGCAGAAAATGCTGAATATCGGCCTTGACTTCGGCTTCTTCAACAACCGTCTCAACGGAAGCGTCGAATTCTTCAACAAGACGTCCGACGACCTGCTCTACAATTTCCCGCTGCCCGCTTCCCACGGCGTTTCCGGTTACTACGACCAGATCTCTTCCGTGATGATGAACCTGGCGAAGGTCAACAACAGGGGCGTCGAGTTCGTGCTCGGCGGTACGCCGGTGCAGACCCGCGACTTTACGTGGGACATCAACTTCAACTTCTCCTACAACGCTGACAAGATCCTCGACCTGGCGGGTGACGACGACATCACGATGTCCGATACCAAGAAGATCTGGAAGGTGGGGCAGAGCCAGTATATGTTCTATCTGCCTACCTGGATGGGCGTGGACAGCGCCACCGGCGATCCGCTCTGGGCCAAGGAAGGCGGCGGAACGACCAGCAACTATTCCGAGGCTGCCTACGAGATGCAGGGCCGCGCGACCCCGTGGGGCTTCGGTGCCCTGACCAACAACCTGGGCTGGAAGGGACTGAACCTGTCGTTCATGTTCTATTACAACCTGGGCGGCAAGGTGTACGACAGCCTGTACGCCACGATCATGCACGACGGAAACGACCCGGGCAAGAACCTCCATCAGGACGCGCTGAACGCCTGGACGCCGACCAATACGCAGACCGGCGTTCCCCGGTACAGCAACAACAACGACAACCAGTCCAATTCGCCTTCCACGCGTTTCCTGTATGACGCCACGTACCTGAAACTCAAGAACGTAAACCTGTCGTACACGCTTCCCGCCAAGTTCGCGAAGAAGCTGGGCCCGGTCTCCGGCATCCGGCTCTACGTGAACGTGGACAATGTCTTCACCGTGTTCAAGGACAAGAACTACAAGGGTTATGACGACCTCGACATCTTCGGCATCGGCGGATACGATGCATATGCCAACTACATTCCGCTCAGCCGTACCTATACGATGGGCGTGAACTTCACCTTCTAACATGCATGCGCTATGAAAAAGACTTTATATATTGCCCTGATCTCCGTATTGGCGCTGGCGGCTTCCTGTGCTGAAGACGTGTTGAATCCGGTGCCCTCCAATGCCGTATCGGATACCCAGATCTTCTCTACCGTGGAATCCGCCACCACGGCGCTCAATTCGGGCATGGCCTACATCGGCCACTACTTCTCGATGTCTCTCGGAACCATCATGGCGGAAGTGATGGGTGAAGACGCGGCGATGACTTCGGGTTCTTTCGGTATTCCCACCTATAATTGGAACCTTTACTCGTACACCTATTCCCAGGTGGCAGAGTCCGATCCCTGGTGGTTCGGCTATGCCAATTACATCTGGCCGACCGACTATAAGGCGATCGACGTGGCCAACAACATCATCGCCAGCATGACGGATGCCGCCGAAGAAGCCGGCAAGGAAAACCTGCTGGGCCAGGCCTATGCCATCCGCGGCTACATGTATCTGCATCTGGTCCGGCTGTTTGCCTCGGCCTACAGCACCAATCCCGAAGCGCCCGGCGTGATCCTGCGCCTTGAGCCTGCCGATGCCGCTTCCGAGCATCTGGGCCGCGCTACTGTCCGTGCGGTTTACGAGCAGATTCTGAAGGACCTCGACTATGGCCGCCAGCATTGCGCCGCAGCCGCCACCGACTACTTCACGCCGCGCAGCTGCGCCCTGTACATGGCACGCGCCTATATGGACATGCAGGACTGGAACAACGCAAAGCGCTATGCGGAAGAGGCCGCCGGCGGTGTGTTCGACGGCAGCAACCTGATGAGCCCGGGCGAGTATCGCAGCGGTTTCAAGGATCACAACAGCGAGTGGCTGCAGTACTTCAACTACATCCCTTCGAAGTGCAACTTCTATGCGTCGATCCCTTCGTTCTACTACCTGGCCGAGGAAGCCTACAATGTGGATGAGACCGGCAAGGCCGACCCGAACGACATCGACTACCTCGACGGCCCGAATGAAGCCGATTATTTCAAGGAACCGCTGTACGGCTACAGTACGGTCCGTTGGACGAACCGTTTCCGCGACCAGTTCGTAGACACGGACTGCCGCAAGCTCTTCCCATTCTACTTCTACGCGGAGGACGGCTGGCTGACCAGCAAGTTCAGCCATCGCGCCAACGTGGGTGACGCCGAGTTCCCGATGGCCCGCATCGCCGAGGCCTACCTGATCAAGGCCGAATGCGAGGCGCAGAACAGCAACACCGGTGTTGCGACGAATGTCCTGAACGCGCTTCAGGTCGCCCGCGGCGCCGTCCCGACCAACGGCACACTTGCCAATATTTACCTGGAACGCCGCAAGGAGCTTTATGGCGAAGGCTTCCGCCTGCACGACATCAAGCGCCTGCACCAGGGGCTCGACCGTACGCAGGATCCGGAGCACTGGGCCAGCGTCAAGACGCTGCCTGCCGACAGCCCGCGCTTCATGCTGCCGATCCCCGAGGTGGAGATGCTCTACAACAAGGCGCTCACC
>CAMZGD010000028.1 GCA_947306365.1 uncultured Bacteroidales bacterium | reverse complement strand
ACGATGAAATCTTTCTGGAGCGCTTCGAAGAACTGCTTGCCCGTCAGGCCGTTGAGGTCCTTGACTACGCGGTTGTAGTCGATAATCTTGAGCTGGTTGTCGGGGAAGCAGACGGCCATGAAGTAGTTGTACTCCTCGTTTCCGGTGTGGTGCGGGTTCTTCGCACGACGTTCGGCGCCCACGCGGGCGGCAGCCGCGGTGCGGTGGTGTCCGTCGGCCACATAGAAGGCCGGGATGCCGGCGAAGATCTCGGTGATGCGGGCGATGTCCTTCGGATCGTCGATCACCCAGAGCTTGTGGCCGAAGCCGTCTTCGTCGGCGACGAAGTCGTATTCGGGCACGCGGGCGATGTAGCGGAACATAATGGCGTCGATCTCGGCGTTGTCGGGGTAGGCGAAGAACACCGGCTCGATGTTCGCGCTCTGGATCTGGACGTGGACCATGCGGTCGTCTTCCTTCTCCTTGCGGGTGAGCTCGTGCTTCTTGATGGCGCCCGTGGCGTAGTCGTCGGTGTTGGCGCAGAGGATGATGCCGTACTGGGTGCGGCCTTCCATCGTCTGGGCGTACACGTAGTAGTACTCCTTGTCGTCCTGCTTCAGCCAGCCGCGCTCCTGCCATTTCTTGAAGTTCTCGACGGCCTTGTCGTAGGTGCGCTGCTCGTGCTCGCCGGCGATCGGGTCGAAATCGATCTCGGGCTTCGTGATGTGGAGCAGGGATTTCTCACCGGCTTCGGCCTTGGCCTCGACGGAGTTCATCACGTCGTAGGGGCGGGCGGAGACTTCCTTGGCGATGGCTTTCGGCGGCCGGATGGCTGCAAACGGTTTAACCTTGACCATGGCTGCTTACTTGTTGAGTTGGAAGGTACGGTCGCCCGTCGCGAAGAACTTGCAGATCTGGTTCGCAGCGGCGAGGCCGGCGTTGATGTTGGCTTCGGCTGTTTCGGCGCCCATCTTCTTGGGGGTGCCGAAGTAGCGCTTGCCGAACTTCTCGGCGAACTCGGCGGCGCGGTCCGGGGCCACGTCGGCGACGTAGCGGAGGTCTTCACGCTCGGTCATCAGGTCGAAGAGCTCGGTCTCGTTGATGACTTCCTTGCGGGCGGTGTTGATCAGGCAGCCTCCCTTCGGCATGCGGCCCACCAGGTTGCGGCCGATGGAACCCTTGGTCTCCGGCGTTGCGGGAATGTGGAGCGACACGAAGTCGGAATGCTCGTAGAGGGCTTCAAGCGACGGGGCGACCCTGGCACCCGTGGCTTCGATCTTCTCGTTCGGGAGATAGGGGTCGAAGGCGATGACGTTCATGCCGAATCCCATGGCGAGCTTGCCCACGAGGCGGCCGACGTTTCCGTAGGCCTGGATGCCGAGGGTCTTGCCCTTGAGTTCACTGCCGGTGCCCGGCGTGAACTGGTTGCGGTTCATGAAGATCATCAGGCCGAGGGCGAGTTCCGCCACGGCGTTGGAATTCTGGCCCGGCGTGTTCATCGCGACCACATTGTGGGCGGTGCAGGCGGCCAGGTCGAGGTTGTCGAAGCCGGCGCCGGCACGCACGACGATCTTGAGGTTTTTCGCAGCCTCGACGACGGCGGCCGTGACTTTGTCGGAGCGGACGATCAGGGCGTCGGCATCGGCGACGGCGGCGATCAGTTCGGCTTCACCGGGATATTTCTCAAGCAGTGCGAGGGTATGTCCGTTCTCTTCGACAATCTTGCGGATGCCGTCGACGGCAGCCTTCGCGAACGGTTTCTGCGTAGCGACTAATACTTTCATGGCTGTTATTTATGCAGTTTCTCGAATTCCTGCATGCAGTCGATGAGGGCCTGGACGGCCTCTTTCGGGCAGGCGTTGTAGATGGAGGCGCGGAAGCCGCCGACACTGCGGTGGCCCTTGATGCCGACCATGCCGCGTTCCTTGGCGAAGGCCATGAACTCGTCCTGGAGGTTCTCGTAGCCGGGCGCCATCACGAAGCAGACGTTCATGATCGAACGGTCTTCCTTCGCTGCAGTACCGACGAAGAGCGGGTTGCGGTCGATCTCGTCGTAGAGCATCTGCGCCTTTTCGACGTTGATCTTGTGCATCACTTCGAGGCCGCCGAGGCCCTTGAGCCACTTCAGCGTCTCGGTCATCACGAAGATGGGGAACACCGGCGGGGTGTTGAACATCGAACCGCCGTCGATGTGCGTCTGGTAGTTGAGCATCGTCGGGAGGTAGCGGGTCACCTTGCCGAGGATGTCCTTGCGGATGATGGCGAAGATCACGCCGGCGGGGCCCACGTTCTTCTGCGCACCGCCGTAGATGAGGGCGTACTTGCTGACGTCCACCGGACGGCTCATGATGTCGGACGACATGTCGGCCACCAGGTTGACCGGGCAGTCCATGTCGTATTTGATCTCCGTACCGTAGATCGTGTTGTTCGTGGTGATGTGGAAGTAATCGAGGTCGGCCGGGATCTCGTAGCCCTTCGGGATGTAGCTGTAGGTCTTGTCGGCGGAAGAGGCGATGCAGATCGCGTTGCCGATGCCCTTGGCTTCCTTGAGCGCCTTCTTGGCCCAGACGCCCGTCTCCAGGTAGCCGGCCTTGTTCTCGAGGAGGTTCATCGCCACATAGAGGAACTGGAGCGAAGCGCCGCCGCCGAGGAAGACCACTTCATAGTTGTCGGGGATGTTGAGGAGCTCTTTCCAGAGTGCGCGGCACTCGTTCATCGTCTCCTCCCATTCCTTCGAACGGTGAGACACGGATATGACCGGCATGCCGGTACCTTTGAAGTCTTGCAATGCTGCAATCGCCGCATCGATTGCCTGCTGCGGCAACACGCACGGTCCTGCGTTGAAATTGTAAGCTTTTTTCATAAAATATAGCAGTATTTATAGGGTTTTATTCTAAGCAGCCGTAATTCGCAAATGTAGTCATTTTATTTGAGATTGATTTGACAAAATGCCAATTGTTTGCGAAAGTCTTCGATTTGCGAGAGACGCACCCGGACCTCCATCCGGCAGTCCAGGTCGAAGTCCTGTTTCAGGGGCGTTATGCCCATATCCTTGAGCACTTTCATCACATCGTTCATCTGCAGGTATCCGAACGTCACGGTAAACCGTTCGCCGGCGACCTTCTCCACGATCTCCGCATTCGCCAGCGCGTCCTGCGTCGCCGTCCGGTATGCCCGGATGAGCCCCGGAACGCCCAGTTTTACACCGCCGAAATAGCGGACCACCACCACGAGGACATCGCTCAACCCCTGGCTCAGCAGCTGGCCGTGGATGGGACGCCCCGCCGTGGAGGAAGGCTCTCCGTCGTCGTTCATCCGGAACGGTTCGCCCGTCAGGCCGAGCCGCCAGGCGTAGCAGTGGTGCCGTGCGTCGAAGTATTCCTTGCGGACGGCTGCAAGGATATTTTTGATTTCTTCTTCCGTCTCGACTGGATACGCGAAAGCCAAGAACTTGCTTCCCAGCTCCTTATAGATTCCCCTGGCGGGAGCGGCGATCGAGCGGTAAGTGTCAGAAATTGCATTCATCGGGTAAAATTACGCAAAAAAATGCTAAATTTGTGTTATGGTATACCGATTCAGAGCGACGATACCCGAAAGCAAGGTCTTTTACCGGGTATATGAGATAAAGGGCGAGATGACGCTGTTCAAGTTCAACGGCTTCATTGTCGACGACCTGGGTTTCTCTCCCGACCAGATGGTTTTGTACGAAGGATACGACGAGACGGGCGCGCCCGGCGGCGAATACGGGCTCATCGACCTGGGCGACGGTGCCATGGACACCGTGACCTTCGACCAGGTGGTGCAGCGCGGCGAGACGGAGCTCCACTATCTGTTCGACCTGCGCAACGACCGTTACATCCGGCTCGTGCTGGAAGGGGAAGCCGCCTATGTGCCGTCGCGTATCTATCCGTTCCTGAGTGACGAGAAGGGACAGAATCCCGACCAGTTCCGCGCACGCTATGAGGAGGAGCCCGCCGTGCCCAGGCTGCACGTTTCCCCCGATGCCGTCCGTTCCCTGGGCCTGGACGACGACCTGGATGACGACGACCTCGACGACGAGGCCGACGATGAGGACAAGATCTTCGACGGGGAAGAAGTGTACGACGAGGAGGAAGGGGAAGCTTAAACCGGAATATGCCCACGCTGCAGATCATATTGGGGCCGACGGCCGTCGGCAAGACGGACTATGCCATTTCCCTGGCGAAGCAGTACGGCTCGCCGGTGGTTTCCTGCGATTCGCGGCAGGTCTTCCGTGAAATGCGCATTGGAACCGCCCGGCCGACCGACGCCCAGCTGGCGGAGGTCCGGCACTATTTCATCGCCGACCGGAGCGTTACGGAACCCTATACGGCCGGCCTGTTCGAAATCGAGGCCCTGCAGTTGCTCGACCGCCTGTTCCGCGACCACGAAGTCGTGGTGATGGCGGGCGGATCGGGGCTCTACATCGACGCCCTGTGCAACGGACTCGACGATTTCCCCGAAGCCGATCCCGCCTTGCGCGCCCGGTTGTCGGAGCGCCTGCGGACCGAGGGCGTGGCCGCCCTGCGCGCTGAACTGCGCATCCTCGACCCGGAATCCTATGCGACGGTCGATCCTGCCAACGGGCAGCGCATCGTGCGTGCCCTGGAGGTGACAATCGCCACCGGCCGCAAGTATTCGTCGTTCAAGACAAATCCCGCCAAGGCACGTCCCTTCACGATCGAAAAGACCGGGCTGACGCGGCCCCGCGCCGAACTCTACGCGCGCATCGACGCCCGGGTGGACCGTATGATGGAGGAAGGCCTGCTCGAAGAGGCGCGCGGCCTGCTTCCCTACCGGGACCTTCCCGCGCTCAATACGGTGGGCTATCGGGAACTGTTCGGCTATTTCGACGGACGGTACGACCTGGCCGAGGCCGTCCGCCTCATCAAGCGCAACACCCGGCACTACGCAAAAAAGCAGCTGACGTGGTGGGCCCGCGATCCTTCAGTCAATTGGACCGATTGTTGTTAACATAATTCCGGTTCATACGTCTTTATCATGTGAGCCAACATGATGGTCGATGACTGAACGCCAGTTCCATACGGATTATCTCTCCCTCTCGGGCCTGCTCTACCGGATCGCTTTCTATCTGCTGGAGTCGGAAGCCGATGCCGAAGATGCTGTCCAGGAACTGTATCTCCGCCTCTGGAAGAACCGCAGCCAGCTGGACGAGGTGCGCCTGCCCAAGGCCTACAGCATCCGGATGCTGAAGAACCTCTGCCTGGACCGCATCCGCGCTGCGCAGCATCTGACCTTTACCGAGACGTTGCCGGAAGAGCCGTCGGTCCGCCAGCAGGACGATGCGCTTGACCAGAAGCAGCGGCTCGACAAGGTCCTGGAGGCGGTCAAGGCCCTGCCTGAGCGACAGCGGGAGATTCTCCTGCTCCGCACGGTCGAAGGTCTCTCCTACGAAGAAATCTCCCGTCGGATCGGGATGTCACCCTTAACCCTTCGCGTGCTGTTGTCACGCGCACGTTCCACCTTAAAGTCGAAAGTATGAAACGCATCGAAGACATTGAATCCTTGAGTCCGGAGGCCCTTGAAGCCGCCGCCCTGGAGCAGGACGTGCCCGTTCCCGAAGGTTTGGACGCCCGGATCCGGGAGGCCCTGGCCGGGGAAACCGCCCTGGACCGGCCCCGTGTCACCGTGAAGCGTCGGGTACTGTATGCCTCGCTTGCCGCCGCGGCCGCCGTCGCAGCCGTCGTCGTGGTCAACCGCTCCGCACTGGCAGGTCCCCGCGATACATTTGACGATCCGTACCTTGCCTATGCGCAGGTAGAGGAAACGTTCCGGCAGCTGTCGGACAAAATGGCCTTTGGCATCGACCTGGCCGACCAGGCCCGGGACGCTGCCGAAAAACCCATCCAAATCATTAAGAAAATCAACGAAAGATGAAACGCATAGCCATCCTCCTTGCAGCCCTGCTGCTTACCGCGACCAGTGCTTCCGCCCAGACCGGGCGAGGCATCTACCAAAGGTATTCCGGTTCTCCGGGGGTCAGCGCGGTGTATATCTCACCGGCCATGTTCCGTCTCATCGGAAGGATCCCCGACATACAGGTCAACGGCGGGAACCTGGATTTTGCGCCCGTCATCAGAACCCTTTCCGGGCTCTATCTGCTGACGAGCAAGAACATCCCAGTAAGTACGAAGATCATTTCCGAAGTCGACAGGCTTGTCTCCAACGACGATTATGAACTCCTGATGGAAGCCAAGGACAACGGCGAAGCGGTCAGGATGTTCACGACGGGTACGGAATCCATCGTCCACGGCCTGATCATGCTCGCTGTCGACGGCCCGGAAACCACCTTCATCTGCCTGGACGGCAAGATGGACCGGGCGGCGCTGGAAAAGCTCCTGCTCGAAAACATGAATAAGAAATAACCCAACCCAATACGCGAAAGTCATATGAAAAGATTTACAGAAGTGGTACTGATGCTTTGCATCGCATTGATGTGTACTACCCCGTTTGAGGCACAAGGCCAGCATCGTCGCAGCGGAGGTTCCTCCCGCTCGCCGAGGACGGAGCAGCACGCCCGTTCCGGGCGCAGCGAACCGCGGACCAAGATGTCGTCTTCCCGCAGCCACAGCCGTGAGACCCGGTCCTCCGTCTCGCGCAGCGACCACCGCAGCGGCCGTCCGAGTATGGATCGGCAGCGGAACAGCCGCCCGAGCAGCAGCCGTTCCAGCGTAAACCGCCAGCATAACAGCCGTCCGGGCGCCAGCCGTCCGAGCATGGACCGGCAGCATAACAGCCGTCCGGGCGCCAGCCGTCCGAATATGGACAGGCCGCGCAGCAACCGGTCGGATATGGGAAGGCCGCACAATAGCCGGCCAAATGTGAATCGTCCGCATAGCAGCCGGCCGAACGTAAACCGTCCCGACAGTCGTGCGCACAACCCCCGTCCGAATGTCGCCCGTCCGCATAATCCGCGCCCTGCCGTCCGGCACCGCGATGCGCGGGCGTTCCGGCACGGGATCGGCCGTCCCCGTCCGCATAATCCGCGCCCTGCCGTCCGGCCCCGTGATGCACGTGCGTTCCGGCACGGGATCGGCCGTCCCCGTCCGTACCTGGAACCGCGCCACCGGCCGAGGCCTTACTACCGCTACGGCAACCATTTCTTCGGACACCGGCTCCGCTATCTTCCGCACGGCTATGTGCGGATGCGGATCGGCCATCGTGACTACTATTATTACGACGGCATCTACTACCGGCCCTACCTGTTCGGCGGCTACTATATCTGCCGTCCGCCGCTCGGAACCCGGTTCGTCGCGACGATGTTCAACGCGGCGATGACCGCCATCGCGATCAACACGCTCTACAACGAGATCGAGCGGGCGCGGCGCGCAGCGGAACTTTCGAGCCTCTACGCCGCCGTCAGCGATGCCTATGCGATCCGTACGAGCAACGACTACTATGAGACGAACCTGATCAACCAGGCCGGGCAGGACTATTACTACCAGGACGGCGTGTTCTACATCCTGGAAGATGGCCAGTATGCCGTCGTCGAACCGCCGATCGGTGCCATCGTCACCGGTATCCCGAGCGACTACGAGGAAGTCGAGCTCGACGGTACGGTATACTATCAGGTGGAAGACACGCTCTACAAGCCTTCCGTCGTCAACGGGACGCTCTATTACGAAGTGGCCTGCAACCTGTAGGAACCGTCTGGAAACGATGAGGCCGACCCTGTCCGGGCCGGCCTCTTTCGTTTTCGTGCCTGGCAGCCGTTACTTCTCCTCGGGAGCAACGAACGGCTTGACGGACTTAAGCTCCACCTTGAAGGTGAGGGCCTCGTTCGGGCGGATGTCGCTGCCGGCGCCGCGCTCGCCATAGGCCAGTTCGGCGGGGATGTACAGCATGATTTCGCCGCCTTCACCCACGAACTGCATGCCTTCCGTCCAACCCTTGATGACCCCGTTGAGCGGGAAGGTGATGGTTTGGTCACGCTCGTAGGAGGAGTCGAACACCTTGCCGTCGAGGTTGGTGCCCTCATAGTGGACTTCCACCGTGTCCTTGGCGCCCGGCTTGATGCCTTCGCCTTCGCGGACGATCTTGTAGAGCAGGCCCGATTCCGTCTTCACCACGCCGTCTTCCTTTTCCTTGGCGGCGAGCATGTCGGCGCTGCGCTTGACCATTTCTTCACTGACGGCCTGGCTGCGCTTCTCCAGGAAGCCGCTGACAATCTGCTGGAACTGCATATAGTCGATTTCGACGCCCTTGCCGGCATCCTGCAGGCCCTTGATGATCTGGTTGCAGCTGAGCGGACCGAAATCGTTCTGCTTGAGCTGCATGCCGAACGAATAACCGAGCAGGTAGCTGACGGAGTCGACGTCTGCCTGAGCGATGATGGCGGGCTGCTTGCCATCCGTGGTCTTTTTGTCACAGGAGGTCAGCATCAGGCCCCCCAGGGTGCAGATAACTGCGATGATGAAAATCTTTTTCATATACATATTATATTAACGTTTCTTTCGCGGCGCAAATATAGCAAAAGTTCGAAAAAATTTTCCGAAACTGCCGGGATTCCGTTTTTTTTTCCTAACTTAGTGCTATGAACATCACTTCGGAAGACCTTCACAACAAACTCAAGGAATTTTTCGGCTGGGACGTCTTCAAGGGAAACCAGGAAGAAATCATCACGCATCTGATCGGCGGGGGTGATGCCTTCGTCCTGATGCCCACCGGCGGCGGAAAGTCGCTCTGCTATCAGTTGCCGGCGCTCTGCCTGCCCGGAACGGCGATTGTCATCTCGCCGCTGATCGCACTGATGAAGAACCAGGTGGACGCCATCCGCGGTTTTATCCAGAACCGGGAGGGAATCGCCCATTTCCTGAACTCCTCGCTCAACAAGACCCAGATCGCCGAAGTGAAGGCCGACCTGCTTTCGGGCATCACCAAGCTCCTCTACGTGGCGCCCGAGTCCCTGACGAAGGATGAGAACATCCAGCTGCTCAAGCAGCTGTCCATTTCCTTCTATGCCATCGACGAGGCGCACTGCATCTCCGAGTGGGGCCACGACTTCCGCCCGGAATACCGCCGCATCCGCGAGATCATCGGCCAGATCCGCCGGGCGCCCATCATCGCGCTGACGGCCACGGCCACGCCGAAGGTCCAGTCCGACATCCAGAAGAACCTCGGCATGCTGGACGCCCGGGTGTTCAAGGACTCGTTCAACCGGGAGAACCTCTATTACGAGATCCGCGACAAGTCCAATCCCAAGCGCGACATCATCAAGTTCATCAAGGAGAACGCCGGCAAGAGCGGCATCATCTACTGCCTCAGCCGCAAGAAGGTGGAGGAAATCGCCCAGCTGCTCACGGTCAACGGCATCAAGGCGCTGCCGTACCACGCGGGAATGGACGCCGTGACGCGGGCGCGCAACCAGGACGCGTTCCTGATGGAGGAGGTGGACGTCATCGTCGCCACCATCGCTTTCGGAATGGGCATCGACAAGCCCGACGTCCGTTTCGTCATCCACTACGACATTCCGAAGAGCCTGGAAGGCTATTACCAGGAGACCGGCCGGGCCGGCCGGGACGGCCGCGAAGGCCAGTGCATCGCGTTCTACAGCTACAAGGACATCCTGCGGCTGGAGAAGTTCATGCAGGGAAAGCCCGTTTCCGAGCAGGAGATCGGCAAGCAGCTGCTGATGGAGACCGTCTCCTATGCCGAATCCAACCAGTGCCGCCGCAAGATCCTGCTTAACTATTTCGGTGAAGACTATCCGCAGGACAACTGCGGGATGTGCGACAACTGCCTCTATCCGAAGAAACAGTTCGACGGACGGGAGGAGATGTGCGTGGTCATCGAACTGATCCTCTCGCTCAAGGAGGCTTTCAAGGCAGACCATCTGGCCAACATCCTCTCGGGTACGAACAATTCCATCATCAAGTCATACAACCACCACCACCACGAGCTGTTCGGCTTCGGCCGCGACCGCGGCGTCCGCTTCTGGAGCGCGGTGATCCGCCAGGGCTTGATCCTGCATCTGCTCGACAAGGACATCGAACGTTACGGCCTGATCTTCGTCACGCCGGCCGGCCGCGATTTCTACGCGCACCCGACTGAACTGATGCTGACGGAAGACCGGGAGTTCGTCGACGGCGAGGACGACGATGACGACGACCTGCCCGTCGGCGCGGGCAAGCATGCCCAGAACAGTGGCGGCGGAGGTGACCAGCAGCTGCTGGCGATGCTCAAGGATGTCCGCAAGGACCTTTCAAAGAAACAGAATCTGCCTGCCTGGGTGATCTTCTCCGACCCGAGCCTGGAGGACATGTCGATCCAGTACCCCGTGACCATCGACGAACTCAAGTCCTGCCAGGGCGTCGGCGAGGGAAAGGCGCGCAAGTTCGGCAAGCCGTTCGTGGACCTGATCGTCCGTTATGTGGAGGAGAACGACATCGTCCGTCCCGATGACTTCGTGGTCAAGTCCGTGGTCAACCGGTCGGCGAACAAGGTCTACATCATCCAGAGCATCGACCGCAAGCTCCCCTTCGAGGACATTGCCCGTACGAAGGACATGGACTTCGACGAACTGCTCGACGAGATCGAATCGATCGTCGGGGCGGGCACCCGCCTGAACATCGACTATTACATCCGCCAGACCGTAGACGACGACAAGGTGGATGACATCTATTATTATTTCCGTGACGAAGCCGGATCCGACTCCGTGACCGACGCGATGAAAGAACTCGGCGGCGACTACACGGAAGAGGAGGTCCGGCTCGTACGGATCAAATTCCTGTCGGAAGTCGGAAACTGATTATCCGCAATAGTAGAACTTGCGGACCAGTTCGGCCATCTTCTTGGGGTCGTTGGCGGCTTCGTGACGGATGTGCTGGTCCTTGTAGCTCTTGAGCCGGGCGATCGTGCCGTCGATCAGGCTCGGGGAGAAAATGCCGTCCTTCTCGTAGAGGGCGCGGTTCTTCTCGAGGCAGAGGGCGGATTCGTGGCAGGACGCAGGGAGCTGTTCGAGGGAATTGAGAAGCGCTTCGTTCTTTTTGTCGTGGATGTTCACGTCCACATACGTTGCGCGGGCCACGTCCAGGGCGTCGGGCATTTCGAAGCCGGTGCGGGCGGCGGTCACCAGGCCCGCCAGCATGTTGTAGATGTCGGCGCTGCCGTCGCCGGAACGCATCTCCACGGTCTGCTTGTCGGGGACTACGAAGTCGTTCGGGTCCTCGAGCGGATTGGCGAGCGCGCTCATGCTGCGGTCCACGCTCCAGCCCAGCGGTACGCGCACGAGCACCGAGCGGTTGCGGTCGCCCCAGCAGACGCTGGTCGGCGCTTCCTGGTGCGGTACGAGGCGGAAATAGGAGGTGGGGTTCGTGTTGCCGAAGGCGGTCAGCGAGGAGGCGAACTTCATGTAGCCGGCGATGGCGCGACGGGCATCGTCGGAAAGGGACCCGTCCTTGATCATCACGGAATGGTCGCCCTTCATCATCCGGGTGTGGAAATGCAGTCCGCTGCCGGCCTTGCCGGTCGTGATCTTCGGCGCGAAGGTGATGTCGAGTCCGTATTCATAAGCGAGCGCACGGAGGATCCATTTGGCCATCAGGAGCTGGTCTGCGGCCGATTCCACGGGGTTGACCAGGAATTCGATCTCGTTCTGTTCGTAGATCTTGCCGCCCAGGGTGAAGTTGCCGACTTCGCAGTGCCCGTACTTGATCTGGCCGCCGACTTCGGCGATGCACCGGATGGCGTCGGCACGGAAAGCCTCGAACTTGGCGAACGGCGTGGATTCGTGGTAGCCGTGCTGGTCTTCCGCGGGGAAACGGTCGTCGTCATCGGCCACGATGTAGAACTCGAGCTCGCCCATTGCCTCGAAGGTATAGCCGGTCCGCTCCCGGAAGGCCTTGTGGGCCTTGCGCAGGGTGAACTCCGGCGCACTCTCGAGCGGCATTCCGTCCTTGGTGAAATAGCTGCAGAGGAAGCCGACCGTCGGAATTTCCTGGAACGGGTCGCGGTAGGCCGTGCTGTAGCGCGGGATCACATAGAGGTCGCTGTTGTCGGCGGCGATGTAGGGGAACAGGCTGGAGCCGTCCACCCGTTCGCCGTAGGAGAGGATCGTCTCGAGGTACGCCCGGTTGGTGACCGGGAAGTTCAGGGTCTTGAGGCGGCCGTCGGCGGCGACGTAGCGGAAATTGACGATGCGGACCTCGTGGCTGACGATGTAGTCGGTCAGGTCTTTCCGGGTGAAGTCCTTCGGTTCTTTTCCGATCGCTTTTACCAGTGGATTGATGTTATATTCGCAGAAATTGCTCATGATGACTTGTAATTTGAAATATGCGGACACAAAGGTAATTAAATTTCGTATATTTGTGCCAACTGCTTCACCATGGAAACCTTCAAGCGCGTCCTGTCGTATGCACGGCCACTCGGCCGGAGCCTTCCCGGCTACCTGTCGCTCTCGGTGCTTTCCGTGGTGCTGGGCGTGATCAACTACGCGCTGCTGGGGCCGCTGCTTACCGTTCTTTTCGAGGAAAGCGCTGCCGGTGCGCCGGCCGACCGTCCCGCCTTCTCCCTGAGCCTCGACTATGCCACCGGATGGTTCCGCTGGCTGCTCTCGTCCATCCTCCGCAGCGGCGGCGTGCTCCGCGCCCTGGCTTTCGTCTGCGGCGCCATCGTGGTTTCCTGCTTCCTGGCCAACCTCTGCCGCTACCTGTCGCAGCGCATCATCGTGGGGGTGGAGACGCGGATGATGAAGCGGCTCCGGCACGACCTCTTCGCTAAGATTACCTCGCTCCCGGTCGGCTGGTTCACCGAGCGCCGCAAGGGCGACGTACTGTCGAGTGTCTCCAACGACGTCACGGAAGTGCAGAACGCCATTGCCGGCAGTTTCCACGTGTTCCTGCGGGAACCGCTGCTCGTGGCCGGCTTCCTGGCGATGCTCATCTATATGTCGCCGCAGCTGACGCTGGTCTCGCTGGTCGCCCTGCCGGTGTCCGCCTTCATCGTGACGCGGATCACCCGGCGGCTGCGGGCGGATTCGGTGGAGACGCAGCGACTGGCCGGCCGGATCCTCAGCCAGTTCGAAGAGGCCATCTCCGGCGCGCGCATCCTCAAGGCCTTCCAGGCCCGGCCCTATGCGACGCGCGCCTTCGACGCGGTCAACGACCGGCACCGGGCCGTCCTGCGGCAGGTGCGCTCCCGGCAGGAGCTGGCTTCGCCGGTATCCGAATTCCTGGGCATCAGCATCGCGGCGGCGGTGCTGTTCTATGGCGGCTGGCTGAACCTGCGCGGCGCGCTGGGGATGAACTGGCAGCAGTTCATCGTCTACATCATGTTCTACTGGAAGGTGCTGGAGCCGGCCAAGGCCATCGCCAAGTCGTATGCCGTCGTGCAGAAGGGGCTGGTGTCGGCCGACCGGCTGTTCGCCATCCTCGACGCGCCGGACGGCATCGCCGACGGCCGCCTCCCGGTGAAGGAATTCCGCGAAGCGGTGACCTTCGACCATGTCACCTTCACCTATGGGGACGAACCCGTGCTCAAGGACGTATGCCTGACCATTCCGAAAGGGAAGACGGTCGCCGTGGTGGGCCCTTCCGGTGCGGGGAAATCGACGATGGCCGACCTGCTGCCCCGTTTCTACGACGTCACGGAGGGTGCCATCCGCATCGACGGGACCGACATTCGGGATCTCTCCCTGCAGGACCTGGTCTCGCTGATGGGCATCGTGACGCAGGAGACGATCCTCTTCAACGACAGCGTCCACAACAACATCGCCTTCGCCCGTCCGGGCGTGACCCGCGCGGCCGTGGTGGAAGCGGCCAGGGTGGCGGGTGCGGACGAGTTCATCGCCCGGCTGCCCCAGGGATACGACACCAATATCGGCGATCGCGGAACCCGGCTTTCCGGCGGCCAGCGGCAGCGTATCGCCATTGCGCGGGCCGTGCTCAAGAACCCGCCGCTGCTGATCCTCGACGAGGCGACCTCGGCGCTGGACACGGAAAGCGAACGGCTGGTCCAGAGCGCCCTCACCCGGCTGATGGGCGGCCGGACCTCGCTGGTCATCGCCCACCGGCTGTCGACCGTCCGCCATGCCGACGAGATCTACGTCGTGCAGGAAGGGCGGATCGTGGAGCACGGGCGACACGAAGATTTGGTTGCAAATAACGGCCTTTATTCGCATCTTTGCAGTTTACAGGACTTTTCATAAGCGATTCCCATGGGAAAGAAACCATCCAGAAAGAAATCACTCAACGTGCTGCTCGAGCAGAGTTTCCAGAAGCACTGGGACCGTCCGGCCCTGTCCAACTATAATCAGAAGACACTCTATTACAAGGATCTGGCGCAGAAGATCGCGGAGCTGCACCTTTTCTTCGAGTCGTGCGGCCTCAAGCCGGGCGACCGGATTGCCGTCTGCTCCCGCAACCAGGTCAACTGGGGCGTCGCCTACCTGGCCGCAATGACCTATGGCGCCGTCGTCGTGCCGATCCTCCACGAGTTCCAGCCTGTCAATATCCGGCACCTGGTCCTCCATTCCGAATCCCGCATCTTCTTCGTGGGCGACAACATCTGGTCGAACATGGCGGAGATGGACCTGCCCGGCGTCGAAGTCGTGGTCACGCTGACCGACTTCAAGGTGGTTCGTTCCATCAATCCCGAAGCGGAAACTTGCCTGGAAGGGCTGGAGGAGCGGATGCGCCAGCGCTACCCGGACGGTTTCGCGAAAGAGCATCTCCGGTATTACGTGGACCAACCGGAGCAGCTGGCCCTCATCAGCTATACGTCCGGCACGTCCGGCTTTTCGAAGGGCGTGATGATTCCCTACCGCGCCCTGGTGTCCAACGTGCAGTTCGCCCACGAGGCCGAACCGCATATGGACTGCAATTCGCGGATGGTCTCGATGCTTCCGACCGCCCATATGTACGGAATGATCTTCGAGTTCCTGTTCGAGATGACCATCGGCGCGCACGTCTTCTTCCTGACGCGCCTCCCCAGTCCGAAGATCATCCTCGAGGCGATGGGTTCCGTCAAGCCCGACACCATCATCTCCGTGCCGCTGGTGATCGAAAAGATCTACAAGAGCATGCTGGTACCCTTCATCAGCAAGGGACGCATCAAGTTGATGCTCAACCTGCCGGTGCTTGACAAGATGGTCAAGAACAAGATCCGCGAAAACCTGATCCAGGCTTTCGGCGGCAAGTTCGGCGAAGTCATCATCGGCGGCGCCCCGTTCAACCGCGAGGCGGAGGCCTTCTTCAAGCGCATCAATTTCCCGTTCACGATCGGCTACGGAATGACGGAGTGCGCGCCCATCATCACCTATGTCCACTGGGACAAGACCAAGCTCTACTCCTGCGGCAAGGCGGCGCCCCGGATGAAGATCAAGATCGATTCCGACAACCCGAAGAAGATTCCGGGCGAAGTGCTCGTCAAGGGCGACAACGTGTTCCTGGGCTACTACAAGAACGAGCTTGCCACCCGGGAGGCGTTTGTGGACGGCTGGTTCCACACGGGCGACATGGGCATCGTGGACGGCGACGGCTACCTGTATCTGAAAGGCCGCTGCAAGAGCATGATCCTCGGCCCTTCCGGCCAGAACATCTATCCCGAGGAGATCGAGAGCATCCTCAACAACATGCCGTATGTCGTGGAATCGCTGGTCATCGAGGACGACTTCAAGCTCGTGGGGCTCGTCTATCCGGATTTCGAGCAGGCGCAGGAGGACGGCCTGGACCGGGAACAGCTGCTGGCCAAGCTCAACGAGGCGAAAGAACTGACCAATCTGGAGCTCGACCAGTACTGCAAGCTGAATTCCGTCGAGATCGTGGACCAGGAATTCGAGAAAACGCCGAAACGGAGCATCAAGCGCTACCTCTACCAGCGCGAAGTAAATGTACAATAGATAATGGACAAGGACAAGAAATTCGACAGGAGTTACCTGGAGATGGCGTCGGTCTGGGCGAAGAATTCCTACTGCACCCGCCGCCAGGTGGGTGCCATCCTGGTCAAGGACCGGATGATCATTTCGGACGGCTACAACG
>CAMZGD010000027.1 GCA_947306365.1 uncultured Bacteroidales bacterium | reverse complement strand
GATGGTCAGTGTCTCGGTATTTCATATTTGTTTCTGTTTGCTAAATTGGAATTTGGCTACTGTCGCCAATCATCTACAACATATAACTCCCCATTGTAAGTAAAGCAGATTTTGCTTTCCTTACCGGTGAGATAGAGGAACATCTTCTGCCCGGTTTTTGTGTTCTTGAAGTGGCCATAGTTGATTTTGCCAAGGCTCATGCCGTTGGTCCTGATCAGATGGTTCAACAGGCCCTCTGGCATTTCGGTGATGGAAATTTCATCAACAGGAATAAGTTGCGGCTTGCCTATGTACGTGCTCAACTGGATTTCGTCATTCTCGTTGATCGAGATACCCTTGGGCCAATAGGCCAGCATTACACCCACCACGACAAGGAAAGTGACAGCGATAAAAACGATAGTCAATATCATAGTAGTACGAGGAGATTTAAGAGCCATTGTATAGTGTAAATTCCGATTTAACGATGTGATTTGACTTTCATTCTACAGGACTCATAATACTTGTGACGTTTGGGATTCTCCGAAAACCAGCCCTTCAAGACACGTTTTTCCTGGGCAATGATCTCAGGTATGCCCCAGAAACAGGAGAACGCAGCCGCCCCCACGATAATACCTTCAAAACTCATAGTCTGTTAACCCATTACAACATCAAGCACCATCATCAGCGCAAAGCCAAGTGCAAAGCCGATGGTACCAAGATTTGAGTGTTTTCCCTCCGCCGTTTCCGGTATCAACTCTTCGATAACCACATAGAGCATAGCGCCTGCAGCAAAAGCCAGCAGATACGGCATTAGAGGAGTAACTGCCGAAGCCAATAGCAGCACAAGGGCACCGCCTATCGGCTCAACTATACCACTGAGGCTGCCAATTCCGAAGGCCTTCCACCGGCTGTTTCCGGCCCCACGAAGCGGCATCGAAATGATGGCACCCTCCGGTATATTCTGAATAGCGATACCCAGTGACAAAGCCAATGCCCCTGCCATGCTGAAGCCGGAATTCATGGCACCTGCAATGGCAACACCTACGGCCATTCCTTCCGGAAAGTTGTGAATTGTAACCGCCAGGGCCAGTTTGGTAGTACGGGACAAGCGACTCTGAGGGCCTTCGGCCTGGCCTGACGCATGGATATGAGGCGTCACATAGTCAATCAGGAGCAGGAAAGCAAAACCTCCCAGCAGGCCGATAACCGCAGGCCAAACGTTCCCGGCCCCCATCTCCATGGAGGGAATCAGTAGCGACCAGACGGATGCTGCGACCATCACTCCCGAAGCGAATCCCAGCAGCGCCTTCTGCAAGCGATTAGGAATCTCCTTCTTCATGAAAAACACGAAAGCAGAACCCAATGCCGTACCGGCAAAGGGAATCAGGAGAGCGGTCAATATGGCTTCGATATTCATTACGGTACAAAGGTACTGCTTTTCCGCCAACCCGCAAATCGCCAATTCTTGGTATTGACTGCTACGCGAATACCCACGAACTTTGTGTCTGGATAATACAATACAATATAATACGATATGAAACCTGTCTTTAAAGTCCTCCTGATGGCCGTGGCTTATTTAGCCATCTTCATTCTGGGCGCCTGCAGCGGTGCCATTCATCCTGCGTGCTATGCCTATATCGGCGCTCTGCTGCCGTTAGTGACAGCACTCATTTACCTGAATACCGCCACCGCCATCAAAGGATTCGGTGCAGCGACGGCCCTGAACGGATTCATCTTTGTGCTCTTCCTGATTGCCGGTGAAGCGGATACCTCATACATCATCGGCACCATCGTCCTGACGGCGCTTGCCGAACTCATCCGCTACTTCTGTGGGTATGATACGAAAAAGGGCGTTCGCTGGAGCTTCGTCCCCTTCGCACTCTCATTTTTTGCCTATACGGCCCACTGGTGGACCGACACAGAAGGCTCACTGGCTGCAGCCGTGGAAGAAATGCGACCAGGCTATGACCAACTGATGATACCGGTCATAAACAATATTCCTGTGCTGGTTGTTGTGATTGTCCTGGCAATTCCCGTTTCCATCCTGGCCATGCGTCTCGCTGAGAAGGTGTTGAAGAAACAGGCGGTTACCCTGCAATGATCGCAAACAAGTTGCAGAGTCTCATTCTATAACCTGGATGTTATGGGCCGCACGATGGGATACCTGGACTCCCCTGCCGGTCAAAAAAAGCGTCGGAAGGCCTATGCATCGTAAAATAGCTACTGAAAGGTACGAACAACTTGTCAGACAGTGCCTTTTCCATCTGGAGCAACCGGACTTTCCTGTCGATGCCACCCGCATAACCCGTGAGGCTTCCGTTGGTTCCCACCACGCGATGGCAAGGGATAATGAGAGAGATGGAATTGTGCCCGACAGCGCCGCCCACAGCCTGCGCCGACATACGATTCCGGCCTTTTTCCCTGGCAATCCGGGCAGCAATTTCGCCATAAGTCATTGTCTGGCCAAAAGGAATGGCAAGCATAATCTCCCAGACTATCTTGCGGAAGGCCGTTGTACGCATGTTCAGTTTAGGAGTGAAGTCCGGATTCTTGCCACTGAAATAGATGTCCAGCCAGCGGCAGGTATCGTCGAAAACCGGGAGCCGCTTCTCTTGATGCTCCTTATCAAGAGCATCTGCAAAGTACTTCTGTCCGTCGAACCAAAGGCCGATGAGAGCCTCGCCGTCACTTGCGAGCGTTATACCTCCAAGCGGAGAATCGTAATGCCAAGTGTAGTCCAATTAAATACGATTTATCGAGCACAAATCTAAGAAAAAACTGCCTGCCTGGCAACTTATGAACAGCGAGCGGGGCCGGCGAATGCCGGTCCCGCTCGCTGTTCGTGCAGAGGAGGATTACGGCAAGGCCTTCCTGAAGCACCTGGCCAGGATCGCCGTGGCGTTCCATCGGCGCCGCTCCCCTCTCTTTCCAGGCCGTTTTTGTCATTATTTCAGTCTGCCGAAATCATCCCAGCCGGGAAGCATTTTTCCGTCGTGACAGTACTGGACAAATTTCCGGAGGGCTTGCTGCGCTTCTTCCTCACGGTTTGTCTTTCTATATCCCTGGATAAAATCCACCCTGATCCGGCGATATGTCTCAGGGAATGAATTATAGTTTGCCCAGGCCTTTTCATCGGTCCTGATGGCATCAAGCACCCAATCTTCAAAGACAAAAAGGGAAGGATTGAGATCTGGTGCTACGGCAAGTCCTGCGGGCGTCATATCTCCTATCTTTACCAAACGACGGCAGCGGATCAGATTCCTTTCGCACCAGCTGCTCCGCTTGCGGCGGGGCGTGAAATGCTGGATGGGCTTCCCCTCGTCAATCTTCTTCTGTGTACTGTCTATCCAGCCGAAACAAAGGGCGACCTCCACGGCATCGACATACCGCACTACGTCGGGACAGTCTGCCGCAGCCCGGTTCACACGCAGCCAGAAATCACTCACGCTGTCGTGATTCTCCTGGTACCATCGGTACAACTCTTCGCGGGTGTGTATGTCAAGCAGGTTGGTTACTTCCATACAGTCAGTCTCAATACGCATATCGGGGTGTCTCTGCCCTGCTCAGGATCAACGACGGTCTCCCCTGTGGGGACGAAACCGCACTTCTCCATTACGCGGCCGGAGGCAGGGTTATCTATGAAGTGACCGCTGATCAGAGACTTGATCTCCGTTGTTTTGCGGATGTGGTCTATCATCAGCCGGAGCGCTTCCGTGCAGATGCCCCGGTTCCAGTAGGGCCGGGCCACCCAGTAACCGGTGATGGGCTCGCCTTCCCGGGCAGGCAGGTTGCAGTCGCATGACGGGCCATAACCCATGGCACCGATGGGCTCTCCCGTTTCTTTAAGTACGATGGCCCAGGTGTTGGTAGCGTCGTTAAAGACAGTCCGGATAATCTCCAGACTCTCTTCCACGCTTTTGTGCGGCGGCCAGCCGGCACGGGGTCCCACTTCGGGATCGGAAGCATACTTGAACAGCGCCTCGGCATCGCTTTCC
Organism: uncultured Bacteroidales bacterium; assembly: GCA_947306365.1. Classification (GTDB taxonomy): domain Bacteria; phylum Bacteroidota; class Bacteroidia; order Bacteroidales; family UBA932; genus Cacconaster. Next base: position 18,849 of record CAMZGD010000027.1, on the reverse strand, counting down.
AACCAGGGGCGCAATAATATTCTCTCTGTTTCCATCTAATGCTACTGTCCCCCCCCCCTATTGGCGTTGTTTCCTAACGGGTTTCTTGATTGCCTTGAGGGCAGCCACGCTCTTCTCTACGGTGTTCCGGAAGGACTCTTCATGGCTTTTTCCTTCCTCTTTCCGGGGTTTCGTCGTCGAAAAGACGATTTTCTCTTTCGGCAGGACACGTTGATAACCGTTCTCGGAAAGGACCTTTACCGTGGTTTCATAACCCTTGAAAAACAGTTCTTCGATCCGTGACATATCGTAAGCTGTGCACCCGTAGGTATCCAGGTCGATGAGCAGGTCCGCCTGTACCGAATCGGCGGCGATGTTCGAAGCCATCATCATCATGAACGAACGGTATGCCACCGAAACGAGATTGTCCTTGTACTTGTCTTCCTCAAGATGGTTGAGGCTGAGCGCGATGACGGTCTCGCACTTATCCCGGATGACCGACACCGGCAGGTTCTGGAAGGCGCCGCCATCCACATAATGGATGCCGTTGATGGTCATGGGACGGAAGATGACGGGGATGGAGCACGATGCAACCACTCTCGGGGCGATTTCACCCTTGGCGAACACCTTCGGAACACCATGCTCCAGATCGGAAGCCACCAGCAAGGTCGGGACGGGAAGTTCCTCAAGGCGCGTGAAGGGCAGGCTTTTGCGAATCAGCTCCACGAGCGGACGAGAATCGAACAGACCGCCTTTGGGGACGGCCGGCGTTACGATGTCCTTGAAGAAATTCATTCCCTGGAACAAGGCGACCATCTGCTTGGGCGTGAAGCCGGCGGAATAAAGCGTCGCGACCAGGGCGCCTGCACTGGTCCCCGAAACGATATCGGGCCGGATGCCGTATTCGTGGAAAGCCTGCAGCGCCCCGCAATGGGCCGCAGCCTTGGCGCCGCCGCCGCTGAAGGCGACACCCAACCGGTATTTCTTAGTCGACATAGCTAAAGATCTGTGTTTCGTTATTCTGAATACAAAGATGATTCTTTTTTGTATCTTTGCAAAACAGACAATTCAAGCAACTATGAAATTCTTCTTAGACACAGCCAACGTCGAAGACATACGGAAAGCAAATGACATGGGCATCATTTGCGGTGTCACGACCAATCCTTCCCTCATTGCCAAAGAAGGCCGCGATTTCAAGCAGGTCGTCGCGGAAATCGCCTCTATCGTCGACGGTCCCATCAGCGGTGAAGTCAAGGCGACGACCACCGATGCCGAAGGCATGATCCGGGAAGGCCGGGAAATCGCCCGGATCCACAGGAACATGGTCGTCAAGATCCCGATGACGGTGGAAGGCCTCAAGGCGTGTCACACTTTGGCTGCAGAGGGCATCAAGGTCAACATGACGCTCATCTTCACGGCCAACCAGGCGCTCCTCGCCGCCCGCTCCGGCGCCGCTTTCGTCAGCCCGTTCGTCGGCCGCCTCGACGACATCAGCGTCCGTGGCACCGACCTCATCTCGGAAGTTGCCGAAATCTTCCATGCGCACGGAATCCGGACCGAAATCATCGCCGCCAGCATCCGCCATCCGATGCACGTCACGGAATGTGCGCTCGCCGGCGCCGACATCGCCACCGTCCCCTACAAGGTCATCGAACAAATGACCCGCCATCCCCTGACGGACCAGGGCATCGAGAAATTCCGCAAAGACTACGAAGCGGTGTTCGGGAATTAATCCCGTTTATCTTCGACCACGGCACCGGGGTAATCGTTGAGGTTGAAAGTCACGTACTTTTCGCTTACGCCGAAGGAGACGTCGTGCATCGTTACGGTCAGCCCCTTCACTTTGGTTTTCAGGCTTTTGGGATAATATGTCCCCTTGGCCACGACCAGCTCCATCTTCCCGGGCGCATCCTTGTCCGTGTTGGAAGCCAATCTCCGGCACGCAATGTACCAGGCGTCGGCCGTTTCCTTCGTAAGCGTTACGTCATACCCGTCGGCAATGCCGGATAAAAGCGCCACATCTCCGTTTTCAGCGGATTTGCTTCCGGCGACAGATGTGATCGTAACCGTATGGGTCTTGGACGTATAGGTCCATTCCGTAACACCGTCCGTCCAGGTGGTAATCTGCTGTCCCATCATTTTGGTATCGCTCCTGGCCTTCTCACCCCGGGAATGGATGCGCATGGTCACCGTGCCGAGGATGGGAACCTTGGTGTCAAGGGTCAGGATAATGCCTTCATCGGCATGCTTGTCCATCTCCGCCTCCATGCGGACGATGATTTCCCGGGGACTTTGGGCCAATGCCGACACGGCGAACACCAATGCCGACAAAAAAGAAAGAATCCGCTTCATAATCGCTCTCATCAAATCGGTACGAAGATACTGAAAAAATCATTCCAGCCGACAGCAGCTAGGAAAAAGATGAATCATTTCCTATTTTTGCAGTATGAATGGAACAGGCTTCAACAAGCACGATATCGCGCGTGATGCGTGCCAACTATTCGGGGCGCAAGCACATCAGGGATATGACTGGTGGTGGCATTCGTTCACAGGATATGATGCCGAAACCGGAGCGGCGAAACCGTTCTTCATCGAGTTTTTCCTGTGCAACCCCGCCCTGGGCGGCGACGAACCCGTTTTCGGCCAGATACCCGGAAAGCCCGCAAGGCCTTCCTACCTGATGGTGAAGGCAGGCTCCTGGGGGCCGGACGCGGCGCAACTGCATCGTTTCTGGGGATGGAAACGGATCCGGGTGGACTGGGGTGTCCCCTTCTGCGTGGAGGCTGACGACTGTTTCCTGAACGAGGAACGCACCCTTGGCCACGTGAAAGTAGAGCAATCAGTCCTGCATCCGGAATGGATGTGTTCCGACGGCGAAATGTTCTGGGATCTCAAGATCCACAAGATTACCGCGTTCAATGTCGGTTTCGGGGCGGATGAGGTATTCCGTCACACCGAGGCTTTCGAGATGTTCTGGCACGCTGAAGGAATGAAGACCGCCTACGAAGGCGAGGTGGTTTGGAACGGCCGCCGTTTCCTCGTACGGCCGGAAGACTGCTATGGATACGCCGACAAGAACTGGGGCAAGGATTTCACCTCACCCTGGGTATGGCTGTCATCGAACAATCTCACCAGCGAGATCACGGGCAGGAAGCTGACCGACAGCGTCTTCGACATCGGCGGCGGCCGGCCGAAAATCGGGCCGCTCGCATTGCCCAGAAAGCTTCTCTCCGCATTCTGGTACGAGGGAAAACCCTATGAATTCAACTTCTCCAAGGCCTGGACGGGCGTACATACCGAATTCGACTGCCGGGAGACGGACACGCAGGTCATCTGGCACGTGGTGCAGCGGAGTACCTCCGGAAAGATGGTGACGGACGTGACTTGTGAGAAGAAGGATATGCTGCTGGTCAATTACGAGTCACCCGACGGGGCCAGACGGCACAACCGCCTCTGGAACGGCGGCAACGGTGTCGGGACCATCCAGCTCTTCGACCGCGCCGGCAGGCTGGTCGACCGTATCCATGCCGAGAATATCGGCTGTGAATACGGGACGTACGGTCAGTGATCGGTTTTTAGGTATCCTTTCCGTTCTTCTTCCGGAAACTTCTCGATGGCATAGCGGAGCATCGTCCGGGGCATGGTGGCATACCTCGGAGCCAGAAAGGCCTTCAGCGCAGCCTTGTCCCGTTTGCCGGTTTCCCGCAACAGCCAGCCGACGGCCTTGTGGATCAGGTCGTGCGGATGATGCAGGAGAATGTCGGCGATGGCGAACGTATCTTCCAGCTGTCCGTGCCGGATAAAGGCCATCGTCGTCACGATGCCGATGCGCTGCTCCCAAATGGTTTTCCCGCTGCGGGCGAGGTCGTACAGCAGCGTCCGGTCCTTGTCCAGCAGCCACTCTCCCAGCAACGGATAGCACGACAGGTCCACCAGGTCCCAATTGTTGATCCGGTCGGTATGGGCCAGATAGAAATCGATGCACGCCCGCTGTTTCGCCGGATCCATCTTCGCGTGCGAAAAGACTTGAATCAGGGCCAGCAGGCCAGCCAGCCGCACCTCGTGATACGGACTTTCCACGCATTCCTCCAGGTCTTCGAAGCCGGCCCGGGACCAGCATCGCCGGACCACTTCCCGTGTCACCGGGACCTTGATGCCGAGAAACCGGTCGCCCTCGCCATACTGGCCGGGACCGGTCTTGAAAAAGCGTGAAAGGCCCGCCACCTGTGAAGGGTCGGCCTGCGAAAGCATTGCTGAAAGAAGCGGATTCATACGTTATGCTACTGCAAAGGTTCAATGGCTGACCACCCGCTGATCCCGGTCCGGGATCAGATCACCCGCTTCCGCCAGTCCGCCTTCCAGATATAGAGGAAGGAGATGATGCCGATGACGATGTTGTAGAACCACTCGGCCGTCCACACGCTGCCGATGGTGGAGGTCCGGGTCGTCAGAAAGACATAGAATACATACGCGATCAGCACCCCGAACTCCAGGGCCATCGCGGCCGTGGTGTTGCCGGTTCCGGACACCGCTTCGAAATAGACCATCCCGACCGCCCCGAGTACGGTGGCGACACAGACGACCCACACCGACGGGACGGCGGCGGACACCAGGCCGAGGTCATCGGTATAGATCCGCAGGACGACGTCGGGGAAGATGGCCGTCAGGACGGCCAGTACCAGCGAGCAAAGGACGCCGTTTTTCACGACCTTCCGGAGCATCGCCATCACCTCGTCGGACTTCCCCTCCCCGATGATGCGACTGGTCAGCGTATTGGCCGTGGCTGCAAAGGCGAAACTCGGGATGATGAGGATCATATAGGTGCTGCGCACCACCGAGGAAACCCCGATGGCCGTTTCGCCCATCTTCTCGATGAGGATGAAGAAGGCGAACCAGGCGCCGAAAGAGAACAGCCGCTGGATCATACAGGGAAAAGCCACCTTCAGGATATCCCCCATCAGCTTCGGCTGCAGCCGGTGCCAGCGGAACATGCCGTATTCCTCGTGGGGAATGGTGAAGAACGTATAGATCCAGAAAAAGCCGAAAGCCGTGATTTCAGCCAGCAGGGATGCACACGCGGCACCGCCGACGCCCATTTCCGGAAGGCCGCAGTTGCCGAAGATCAGGCACCAGTCGAAAAAGATGTTGACCACCGCCATCAGGATCGTGGAATACGTGATGACCTTGGTGTTGCTGATGCCGACGTAGAACGAACGGAACAGGAAATTGAAGACCACGAAGACGATGCCGAAACGACGGATGCGCAGGTAATCCATCGAGGCGGCGCAGATGTTTTCCGACTCGATGATGATGCGCATCAGCCCTTCGCTGAAAAAGAGCAGGAAACCGAGCAGCAGGATGCCGAGCGCCAGCACGAAGAGAGCACCGTGTTCGAAGATGACGCCGATCTTCTGCCGGTTGCTTTCGCCGAAGCGGCGGGCGATGAATATCTGGATGCCCACGGCAAAGCCCATCGCCAGCGTGGTGAACACATAATAGAACAGACCCGCCATCATCGAAGCACTGAGTTCGATGGTGCCCAGATGCCCCAGGAAGGCCGTATCGGTAAAAGTAATTACAGTCTGGGCCAGATTGCCCAGCATGATGGGATAGGCAATGCGCCAGATCTCACGATTGGTGACGCCCGTTTTCAATTCATGTCGTGTACCTTGGCCAGGAAGTCGCGGACGTGCTGCTTGTACTCCTCAGGATACTTGGCGTAGGAATTGGCGTGGACGGCGCCCTCCGTCACCCACATTTCCTTGTAGCCCTTCGTCTTGGCATCGTAATTTTTCTGGAGGTGGGAGAACGGCACGAAATCGTCGGCATCACCGTGGATGAAGAGCATAGGCCGCTCGCACTTGGCAAGCTGCTTCTCGCACGACGCTTCCCAGAATCCCCAGCCATACCGGTGCTTGGTGACCAGGCTGGCGCTCTGGAGCACATCCGGCGGGATGAACCTGAAACTCTGCTTGCGGTTGTAGTTGAACTGCTTGATCACGGAAGCGTAGCCGCAGTCCTCGACGAAGCATTTCACGTAATCCGGAAGCGGGTCGCCGCTGGTCATCATGACGGTAGCGGCACCCATGGAAACTCCGTGAAGGACCATGAAATCATCCTGGAAGATGCCGTGCGCCACCTCGATCCACTTTTCGACGTCCAGGCGGTCATACCAGCCCATCTGGATGTGGTCGCCCTCGGAATAGCCGTGGTACTGAAGGTCCGGGAAAAGGACATTGTAGTTGAGGTCGTCGCGGTACATCCGGACGAGATACAGGAACACCAGATGGTTGTCGCCGTAACCGTGGACGACGATGGCGGTACCGTTGGCCCTGGCCGGATCGGCAGCCGGCACGTAGCAGGCGTGCACCTTGAAATCGCGGTATCCGACGATGGTCGTATCCTTGAGGACACCCTGGTCCTTGAGGCTGTCGTACCAGGCGGTGCTGCCGGGAAGCAGGGAATCCGCCTTCTGGCGGGTGCGTTCGATGTCGTCGATGCCGTGCGGCGTCGGCGTGAGCGCATAATTGCACATATACTTGCCGGCCAGACAGCCGCTCAGGGAAAGGGCCATCAGAACCATGGCCAGCGTCTTCATCAGGGTTTTCATATTCGGAAACGTTTTCTGAAGGCAAAGATAATGAAAAAGCTTGAAGTTTTGTAAATTTGCAGAATCAGTTAAACAAGATGGACGCACAAGAATTCGACGTCATTATCATAGGCGGCGGCATCACCGGGGCCGGGACCCAGCGGGACTGTGCCATGCGCGGCCTCCGGACGCTGCTCATCGAACGTTCCGACATCGCCACCGGTGCGACCGGACGCAATCACGGACTGCTTCACTCCGGCGCACGATACGCCGTAAACGACCCGGAATCGGCCGAAGAATGCATCAAGGAAAACCGGATCCTGCGGCGGATCGCCGCCCACTGCATCGACGAGACCGACGGCCTTTTCATCACGCTGCCCGAAGATGACCTTGGGTATCAGCAGACCTTTGTCGACGCCTGCCGGAAAGCGGGCATCGATGCGGAGATCATCGATCCCGAACTGGCCTGCCGGCTCGACCCCTCGGTCAATCCGCAGCTGACCGGTGCCGTGAAGGTGCCTGACGGAAGCGTCGACCCGTTCCGTCTCTGTGCCGCGAATATGCTGGATGCCAAGCTCCACGGCGGACAGGTCCGGCTCCATACCGAAGTGACGGGTTTCCTGCGCGAAGGCGACACGCTGCAGGGCGTTCGGACGCGCAACCGGCAGACCGGAGAAACCGCCGACTACTACGCCCCCGTCATCGTCAATGCCTGCGGCATCTGGGGACAGCCGGTCGCCCGGATGGCCGGGGTGGACATCGGGATGTATCCCGCAAAAGGCGCCCTCCTGGTCTTTGCCCATCGCGTCAACTCATTGGTCATCAACCGGTGCCGCAAGCCCTCGAATGCCGACATTCTGGTGCCGGGCGATACGGTCTGCATCATCGGGACCACGTCCACCCGCATCCCCTTCGAAGAATGCGACAACGTTGCCGTGACGCCCGACGAGGTGAACCTGCTGATTACGGAAGGCGCCAAGCTGGCCCCCGCCCTCTCCTCGACCCGCATCCTGCGCGCGTACGCAGGCGTCCGGCCGCTCGTGAGCGTGGATAACGATCCTACGGGCCGGAACATCTCCCGCGGCATCGTCTGCCTCGACCACGAGACCCGCGACGGCTTGAAGGGCTTCATCACCATCACCGGCGGCAAACTGATGACCTACCGGCTGATGGCCGAAATCGCCACCGATGCCGTATGCCGGAAACTGGGGGTCGAAAAAGCCTGTGAAACGGCTTTCCGGCCACTTCCGGGATCGGAGGAGCGCTCCTATGAGGCGGTGGCCCAAAAGATCTGGGAAAGCCCTTCCACGGCACAGAAAGCGGCCGCCGCCCGAATGGGAACCAGCGCCGCGCGCATCAGCAAGAACGACCGGTTCGACAAGGCGCTAATCTGCGAGTGCGAAGAAGTCTCCGTGGGCGAAATCAACGATGCGATTGACCGGCTGGAAGTATCCACGCTGACCGACCTGCGTCGGCGCACCCGCATCGGGATGGGCACGTGCCAGGGTGAATTCTGCGCATGCCGGGCCGCCGGGCTGCTGGCCAAGGCGCACGGCTGCGTCGAAAAGGAACGGAGCGACCTCGCCGATTTCCTGCAGGAACGCTGGAAAGGCAACTTCCCCATCGGTTGGGGGGACACGCTGCGCGAGGCCGAATACACGCAATGGGTTTACAAGCACGTTTTGGGACTATGAGATTCGATACCGTCATCATCGGCGGCGGCCTCGCCGGCCTCGTATCCAGCATCAGCCTGCAACAGGCCGGGCAGCGCACCGCCATCATCAGCACCGGGCAGAACGCCCTGCATTTCTTTTCCGGCAGTTTCGAGTCGATGGAGGAAGCGCCCCGCCGGACAGTCGAACTGTTCGCGGAAGCGGGCATCCGGCTCCATTACAGCCCCGGCGTTCGCCTGACCCCCCTGGGCACGTTCCGCGACGCAGCCCTTTCATTGGAAGACATCAGCCTGTTCCCCACCCCGCAATTCGGCCGGAAAATCTTGCTGGTCAGCTTTATGGGCTACCTTGACTTCTTTACGTCCTTCCTGGCCGAAGGCCTGGAGAAGCAGGGTATGTCGTGCCGCATCCGCTCTCTGGACCTTCCTGAGATGGAGCAGCTCGAGCAGAGTCCGAGCGAGATGCGCTCGGTCCAGATTGCCCGCACGATGGACCGCATCTGGGAAAAGGTGGTGCAGGAAATCCGCGTGCTGCTCCGGGACGAGGACACCGTGGTGCTGCCGCAGGTGTTCGGTCTCCAGGATACTTCGGTCCCCGGCCGCATCCGCCAGGGCATTCCCGCCCGTGTCGTGTTTGCCGGCACGATGCCGCCCTCCGTGCCGGGCATCCGCACCCAGATGCTGCTGAAACGCCGGTACGAAGTGTTGGGCGGGACCTACCTGATGGGGGACGAAGCCACGGGCGCCGACGTCCGGGACGGCCGCGTCCGGAGCATCGCGACCAAAAACCTCGACACACACGGCCTGGAAGCCGGCCATTTCATCCTTGCGTCCGGCAGTTACTTCTCCAAAGGGCTCAGGAGCAATCCTTTCCGGATCAACGAACCTGTTTTCGGCCTGGACGTGGATTACGCCGAAGACCGGAACCGGTGGTATCACCCCGACTTCTCCGGCGAACAGCCCTATATGGGCTACGGCGTCCGGACCGACGCCGTGCTTCACGGCATCCGCGACGGACAGCCCATCCGGAACCTGTATGCCATCGGTTCCATCCTGGGCCGCACCCGGCCTGAACTGGGTTCTGCGGCCGGACTGGCCATCCGAAGCGCCTTTGTCGCCGTCGATGAAATCCTTAAATCCGATCCGGAATGAAGCTGCAAGAATATACCGAAAGCAAATACAACTTCGAGGAGTGCATGAAATGCACTGTCTGCACGGCCTATTGCCCGGTCCTGCAGGTCAATCCGCTGTATCCCGGCCCGAAACAGGCCGGTCCCGACGGGGAACGGCTCCGCCTGAAGGATCCGTACTTCTTCAACTACGCCTTGAAATACTGCATGAACTGCAAGCGGTGCGAAGTCGTGTGCCCCTCCGGCGTCAAGGTGGCCGACCTGATCCAGGCGGCGCGCATCAAGTACGACCGGTCCAAACCCAAGTTGCGCGACCGGATCCTGGCCTCGACCGACTTCATGGGATCGCTGGCCCGGCCCTTCGCCCCGGTCGTGAACGGTGTCACCGGGCTGGGCATCACGAAGACCGCGCTGGACACGCTGCTGAAGATTGAACGGCAGCGCACCTTCCCCCGCTACAGTGCACGCAGTTTCGAGGCCTGGCTCCGGCGGCGGGAAAAGGAGCAGGCCGCCTTCCCGGAACAGGTGTCTTACTTCCACGGCTGCTACGTCAACTACAATGAGCCGAAACTGGGCAAGGACCTGGTGAAGGTGCTCAACGCCCTCGGGGTCGGCGTCCGGCTGCTGGAAAAAGAGAAATGCTGCGGCATCGCGCTGATCACCAACGGAATGTCGGAAGATGCAACCCGGCACGCCCGGCACAATGTGTCCGTACTCCGCAAGGCCGTGTCCGAAGGGCGCAAGGTGGTGACCACCTCCTCTTCCTGCACGCTCACGCTCCGGGACGAATATCCCAACCTGCTCGGCGTGGACAACGCCGATGTGCGCGATGCGCTGCTGATGGCGACCCGCTACATCTTCGAGCGGATCGAAGCTGGGGCACAGCTCCGTTTCCGCACCGATTATCACCGGAAAGTCGCCTACCACGTGCCCTGCCATATGGAACGGTTGGGCTGGGGCATCTTTTCGGAAAAACTGCTCCGGATGATTCCGGGCCTGGAATTCACCCTGCTGGATTCCGCCTGCTGCGGAATGGCCGGCACCTATGGATTCAAGAAAGAAAACTATGCGGCTTCCCAGGCCGTGGGAGCGCCGCTGTTCGAGCAGATCCGCGCCGTCAGTCCCGACATCGTGGCCTGCGACTGCGAGACCTGCAAATGGCAGATCGAAATGTCGACCGGATACACCGTCCAGAACCCGGTTTCGATCCTGGCCGACGCCCTCGATGAATAGTCAATCGTATCACCCTATGAAACGCCTCCTGATTCTCCCATTCCTGCTTGCGGCCCTCACTGCCTGCAACAAGAAACCTGTCATTGACGTCCAGGCCCACCGCGGCGGTGCCGGCCTGATGCCCGAAAACACCGTCGCCGCCATGAAAAACGCCCTCGATCTGGACGTGAACACCCTGGAATTCGACCTGCAGCTCTCGAAGGACGGTGACGTGGTGGTCTCCCACGACAACTATTTCCATCCGCGCTATTCCACGCGTCCCGACGGCTCGCTCATCCAGGAAGACGATCCCAGGGAATACCTTTTCACGATGTCCTACGACAGCATCGCCCGGTACGATGTCGGCCTGCGTCCCGTAGACCGCTGGCCCGGACAGAAGAAAGTCGCAGCGGTCAAGCCCCTCGCAGGCGAACTGATCGACTTTACGGAAAGCTACGCCAGCAAACCGGTGAACTACAACATCGAGATCAAGTCCTGGCCGGGAGAAGGCGAAGGCACCCTGTGGCCTGACTACAAGACCTTCTGCGACACCTGCATCCCGCTGCTGCTCTCCAAGAATCTGGGCGACCGCCTGATCGTCCAGTGCTTCGATACGCGTGCGCTCAATTATATGCACGATAAATGGCCGGAACTCATCCTTTCCTACCTGACGGAAGACTATGACGGCGGCGATATCGAGCAGCTGCTCAAGAACCTGACTTTCACGCCGCAATGGTGGAGCCCGGAATCCAGCGTGGTCACCCGTGAGAACGTGGCCTGGTGCCATGCCCACGGCATTGGCGTCGTGCCCTGGACTGTCGATGATCCGGCCGAAATGAAACGGCTCGTCGGCTGCGGCGTCGAAGCCATCATATCGAATTACCCCGACATCCTGATTGAAACCGTACGATAATGCGCAAGTTCCTGCAACAACCTGCTTACAAGCCTGCCGAGACAGGTCCGGAGGCTGACGCCCGATACAAACGCCTGCGCCTCCAGGTTTTCCTGGGCGCCTTCATCGGCTATGCCGGATTCTACCTGGTCCGGAAAAACCTGTCCATGGCCATTCCTGCAATGGCGCCGCTCGGCTTCGAGAAGACCGAGCTCGGCTTCGTGCTGGGCCTGAACGCCGCCGCATACGCCCTCTCCAAATTCTTGATGGGCAGCGTGAGCGACCGGTCCAATGCGCGGGTGTTCCTGCCGCTCGGCCTTGTCCTGACGGCCATCTCGATGTGTTTCATGATTGTTCCCATCCAATGGATCGGAGCAGAACGGAAAGGCCTGGCAATCCTCGTAATGGGCGTGCTGAACTTTCTGGTCGGCTGGTTCAACGGGATGGGATGGCCGCCGTGCGGCCGCGTGATGACGCACTGGTTCTCCCCTGGCGAACGAGGCACGATGATGAGCATCTGGAACTGCGCGCACAACGTCGGCGGCGCCCTCGTCGGTCCGATGGCCACCTATGGTGCCGCGTGGTTCGGCAGCTGGTTCTACGGCCAGCAGACGGAGCTGTACTTCCTAATCGGTACGTTTGCGTTCCCGGCGGCAGTGGCCCTGTTCATCGCCCTGCTCGCCTATCTCTTGCTGCGCGACACGCCGCAGTCCTGCGGCCTCCTCTCCGTCGAGGCCTGGCGGAACGACTATCCGAAGAACTACTCCGAGAAGCACGAACAGACGCTTTCGACCCGCGAGATCTTCTTCAAGCACGTCCTGAACAACAAGTTCCTGTGGTTCATCGCCCTGGCGAACGCTTTCGTGTACATGGTCCGCTACGGCTGCCTCGACTGGGCCCCGACGATCCTGACGGAAAAGGGCATCGACCTCAAGAGCGCCGGATGGGCCTATTTCGCCTACGAATTCGCCGCCATTCCCGGCACCCTGCTCTGCGGCTGGCTCTCCGACAAGCTCTTCCACGGGAAACGCGCCATACCCACGATGCTGTTCATGGCACTGGTGCTGGTGTTCATCGTCCTGTACTGGTCGTATATCGACAACCTGACCGTCGTCATCATCTGCCTGATCGGCATCGGCTTCTTCATCTACGGACCGGTGATGCTCATCGGCGTCCAGGCGCTCGACCTTGCCCCGAAGAACGCAGCCGGAACGGCCGCCGGCCTCACGGGATTCTTCGGATACTTCTTCGGCACCTTCCTGCTGGCCAATACGGTCATCGGTTATGTCGCCCAGCGCGCCGGCTGGAGCTGGACCTTCCTGATGCTGATCGGCGCCTGCCTCCTGGCCATCTTCTTTATGGGTCTCACGCTCAAAGAAGAACGTAAATAAGACTCGGTGAGCAAATCAAGCCGATTTGCTCACCGAGAACAGAATCAAAGAGTTTTTAGAACACCAGCAGGAACAGGCCGGCTGCCAGCACCGCGCCGACCATCGGGCCTGCCACAGGCACCCAGCTGTACCACCAGCCGCTGTCACGCTTGCCGGCGATCGGCAGGACGGCGTGTGCGCAGCGCGGGCTCAGGTCACGCGCCGGATTCAACGCATAGCCCGTCGTACCGCCGAGCGACATACCGATGGCCATGATCAGGCAGGTGACCGGCCAGGAGCCCAATGCACCCGTACCGAGCGCCACGTCTCCCATCGAGAAGGCGTTCCCTTCGGTAGCCAGCGCCAGGATCACGAACACCAGCAGGCAGGTGGCGATCACCTCACAGATGAAATTGCGCCACAGGTTCCGGATGGCCGGCATCGTGCAGAACGTGCCGAGCATCGTGTCGGGCTGGTCTTTCGTCGCCTTGTAGTGATCCTTGTAGAAGATCCAAACCAGCACGGCACCGAAGAAACCGCCGAGCATCTGGGCGACGATGTAGCCCAACACGGACGACCACGCGAACTTGCCGGCGACGGCCAGTCCGAGCGTGACGGCGGGATTCAGGTGCGCGCCCGATACCGGGCCGGCGATGAGCACGCCCATCATCACGGCAAGTCCCCATCCAAGGGCGATCACCACCCAGCCGGCGCCTTTCGCCTTGGAATGATTGAGGGAGGTCGCCGCGCAGACGCCATCGCCCAGCAGCACCAGAACCAGCGTTCCTATAAATTCAAAAACATATTGTTCCATAATCTATTACAATTACTTACTTGAAATAGTTCTTGAGATTGCATCCGCCCAGCCTCGCTTGAGCGGCGACACGTCTTCACCCGACGGCGCAAAGGTCCGTTCGGCCTGCCATTGCTTCCGGATTTCTTCGAGAGACTGCCAGTAGCCAACGGCCAGGCCAGCCAGATAGCACGCACCCATCGCGGTCGTTTCCGTGACTTGGGGACGGATGACCGCAGTCCCCAGCACATCAGCCTGGAACTGCATCATCAGGTTGTTCCGCGATGCCCCGCCGTCCACCTTGAGTTCGGTGAGACGGACACCGGCATCCTTCTCCATCGCACCCACGATATCCATCGTCTGGAAAGCGATGCCTTCCAGCGCCGCACGGGCGATATGGGCCGCCTTCGTCCCCCGCGTGATGCCGCAGATGAGACCGTGTGCGTGCGGATCCCAGTACGGAGCGCCCATGCCCGTAAGCGCGGGCACGAAGTACACGCCGCCGTTGTCGGGAACCGTGGCGGCCAGCGCCTCGATTTCAGACGACGAACGGATGATGCCGAGCCCGTCGCGCAGCCACTGGACCACGGAACCGCCCACGAAAATCGATCCTTCAAGGGCGTAGTTCACGGTGTCGCCGATCTTCCAGGCGACCGTCGTCAGCAGGTTGTTCCGCGAAAGGATCGGCTTGTCGCCGGTATTCATCAGCAGGAAGCAGCCGGTCCCGTAGGTGTTCTTCACCGACCCAGGTTCCGTACACATCTGCCCGAAGAGGGCGGCCTGCTGGTCGCCGGCGATGCCGGCAATCGGCACTTCGTGCGCGAAGATCGTGGTCTTGGTGGTGCCGTACACTTCGGAGGACGAACGGACGGAGGGCATCATCGAGGCGGGAACGTCCAGCAGTTCCAGCAGTTCCCGGTCCCATTCCAGGGTATTGATGTTGAACAGCATCGTCCGGGAGGCATTGGAAACGTCCGTCACGTGGACGGTTCCGCGCGTGAGTTGCCACACCAGCCAGCTGTCCACCGTACCGAAGCGGAGCTTGCCCGCCTCCGCCCGCTTCCGGGCGCCCGGTACGTTGTCGAGGATCCAGCGGATCTTCGTGCCGGAGAAGTAAGCGTCGATGATCAGGCCGGTCTTCTCGCGAATCTTGTCTACCAGTCCCCGCTCCTTCAGCGTTTCGCAAAATCCTGCAGTACGGCGGTCCTGCCATACGATGGCGTTATACACCGGCTTGCCGGTCTCCGCATCCCACACGATGGTGGTCTCACGCTGGTTGGTTATGCCGATGGCGGCGATTTCCTTCCCGCCGATGCCGATCTTGGAAATCGATTCGGCGATCACGGCAGCCTCGGACGACCAGATCTCCATCGGGTCGTGCTCGACCCAGCCGAGCTGGGGAAAGTATTGCGTGAACTCCATCTGCGCCGTGGAGCAGATGTTGCCCTGATGGTCGAAGACGATGGCGCGGGAGGAACTGGTCCCCTGGTCCAGCGCCAGAATGAATTTACCAGCCATCAGAACTGATAGTTGATGCCGATGCCCAGCCACATTCCGGCGTACAGCGGCTCGTAGAAGCACTTGGCCAGTTCCACCGACACGATGAAGTTCTGGTTCATGGCAATCTTGAGACCCGCACCGGCGCTGTAGACGATATCGCCCACCTTGCTGGCGTCATAGATGTTTCCGAACGGCATATAGGTGGCCACGTTCTTCCTGGAAGCCGCTTCCAGTTCGGCGGCCCGATACGGCTTGGTGATGACGCCGGCGTCGAAGAACGGATTCATCGCGATGTAGAAGAACTGGTTGAAAAGCTTGAAATTGACCAGTTTGACGCGCAGTTCCGTGTTGGCCCACGCAAAGCCTTCCGTCAGGATACGGTTCTCACGGAGACCGCGGATGGTGTTGGAGGAACCGAAGCCTTCGGAAATCATGTTGCGCTGGACGAGCAGCGGATTGTTCTGGATCATATACAGCGGCGTTTCACCGGCGATGGTCTGCTGCCAGGCCAGGCGATAGGCGAACACGGGATCGCCGGCCGGAAGATGGATGGGGATGTCGATGTAGTGGCGGAAGTACACACAGGCTTTCAGGTACTTATGGTCCAGGACATTGCCGTTCAGATAGGCCTCTGCCCAGATACCCCGGTTCGGGGCCGCTTCCATGTCGCGGGTATCGAAAACGAAACCGGCGTTCAGTTCCAGGGCATTGCCGCCGTTTTTCTCACTGTCGGTGATGAGGCCCAGTTTCTGGTAGTCCCGGTACAGGGTCTTTTCGGGGTCATAATAGAACTTGCCTTCTTTTCCTTCCACGCTGAACCCGGTGTCCTTCATGTCACCGAGTTTCCAGTTCCAGAAATTGACGCCGGCCGCCCAGTTGAGATTGTCCGTGATGCGGCCCTGTACGTTGGCCAGCACGCGCAGCATCTGGCGGCTCATGCCGAAGTAATTGAGGCCCTTGTTGCTGTTGTCAAGGGTCTTGTTCGTCCAATACTCGGTGTAGGGCTTGTCCAGATGGGCCAGGGAGGCACCGCCGTTATAGCCCCAGAAGCTGTACAGCGGGTCGGTCATATAGGTGACCGACGCGTTGATGCGCATATTGGGGATCAGATATTTGGAGTCATACGCCAGATACAGGCGCATGCGGTGGCTCTTGGTAAAGTAGGAAGCTTCCCAGCTGATCTTGTGGAGGGGATCCGGATAGGTGGTTCCGTCGCCGTAATTGTAGATGTCCCCGAAGGCTCCCGCCTGGAAACCGTTGTCGACCGAATACGTCGCCGTAGGAAGCAGGCCCAGGCTCCAGCCGGTTTTCACTTCTTTTTCCTGCGCGAACGCAGAGACCGTTACTGCCAGAAGCAGCGTACAAATCAAAAATCTTTTCATGAGGTATAAATAGGTTGATTGTTTCTGATCTAGGGAATTCAGGCGCCCTGGTGGGCCGGACGGAGCAGGTCGAGGACGACCTTGACGGGATTAAAGGTCTCCAGGGGCACTTCTACGAACAGGGTGTTCCAGTCGCTCATCGCGCCGTTCCAAAGCCCCGGCATCTCCAGTGCCTTGAGCTCGCGGCCCTGGAAGCTCTTGGAGCTCATGAAGCCGGCTTCGGGATCGACGTGGCGCAGCAGGTCGAAGCGACGGCCCTTGTAATCGCGCAGCAGGCACACCAGGTCGACGGGGTTGAAGTGCGTAGCCTGCGACATCGCGGCCATCGCCGCGGGATCGTCCTTGTCGATCTGGACGCTCTCGAGGATCTGGAGTGACGTGCAGCCGTCCTTGCCTTCGATGATGTAGGGCCCGCCGCCGGGCTCGCCTTCGTTGCGGACCATTCCGCAGACGCGGATCGGCCGGTTGAGCTTGGCGCGCAGGCGTGCGAGGCGTTCGGCCGGATCGCCCGTCTTCGGGACCCGGATGCAGAGCTCCGCGTCGAGGAAGGTTTCGATCTCGTCGCAGAGTGCGGCGGAGGGCGCTTCGTCCAGCCGGTTCAGATAGGCGAAGATGCGGTCGCGAAGCCGAATGGCCTCCCCCATCAGCACCTGCTTGTACAGCGAGGTGGCCGGCAGGAGCTTTTCGTGCGCCACATTGTCGATGTTCTTGATGGAGACCAGTTCCGATTCCACCTGGTTCAGGTTGTGGATCAGGGCACCGTGACCCGCGGGCCGGAAGAGCAGTGCGCCGTCGGCCGTACGGAACGGCTCGTTCGCCGGATCGACGGCGATCGTGTCGGTGGCCTTGTCCTGACAGGTGAAGCAGATGTCGTATTTCACGCCGTAACGGGCCTCATAGGCGGGCAGCACCTCGGCCACGGCCGCCTCGAACAGGGCACGGTGCTCCGGCGAGATGGTCACCACCAGCCGGCAGACACCGTCGTCGCCGCGCATATAGTCCTGTGCCTCGACGAGATGCTCGGCAATGGCCGTACGCACTTCACCGGGATAGCGGTGAAACTTGAGCACACCCTTGGGCTTGGCGCCATAGCCGAGCCCTTCGTCCCGGAGCAGCTTGCCCAGGGTCGCCTTCCGGAAGGCAGGCGAATCTGCGGGTTCTCCGAACAGGGCCGGGTCATAGAAGGCGAAATCCTTGATCCGGGCGGCCAGTTTCGCGCCCGGCGCATCCGCGGGAAGATCCTCCCCGGCCTCGAGTTTCTCAAGGCCGGCGAACATATCCTTGAACATGCGGGACGCGGCGCCGGAAGCCGGCACGAATTTGCATTTGCCCCGGACCTCCGCCTTGCGGTAACGCGCGGCGGCCGCTTCGGCCTCGTCCGCCGAAAGCACCCGGATGCCGCGCTGCGGCGTGGCCGGGCCGGCAATCTTCATCCAGGGAAAACCTTGCTTGAAATGCGCAATCTGTTCTTCGATCTGTTTGAGCGTTGCGCCACGCTCTTCGATCTGTCGGATATCCTTCGGTGTAAACATCGTCAATACATTGATGCAACTACAAATATAATCATTTTTGCAGTAACAATCCAGTCCCCGGGTTGATTAATCCGGATTAAATTCCTAATTTTGTAAAGAACTTTCCAATTGCCATGAAACGAGACCTGAAATATCTGCAGCTGCTCGCCCAGCGCTTCCCGACGGAGCAGGCCGCCTGCACCGAAATCATCAACCTGGAGGCCATCCTCAATCTGCCCAAGGGTACCGAGCACTTCATCACCGACCTGCACGGCGAGAACGAGGCGTTCGACCACGTGCTCCGCAACGGCTCAGGCGTCATCCGGCAGAAAGTCGAGATGATCTTCGGAGACACCCTTCCCGAGGCCGAGATCCGCGAGCTCTGCACGCTGATCTACTATCCGGAAGACAAGATCCGCGCAATGCGCAGCACCCTGCGCAGCCGCGCCCGGATGCAGGAGTGGTACCGCATCATGCTGATGCGCATCATCCAGGTGATGGCGGTCTGTTCCTCGAAATACACCCGGTCGAAAGTCAGGAAAGCCCTGCCGAAGGAATACTCCTACATCGTCGAGGAACTCCTGCACGAGTGGATTGAAGACAACCAGAACAAGCGCCGCTATATGATGTCGATCGTCGACACGATCATCTCGACGGGCTGCGCCGACCACTTCATCGCCACCATCTGCAACGTCATCCACCGGCTGGTGATCGACTCGCTGCACATCCTCGGCGACATCTACGACCGGGGACCGGGCGCCCATCTGATCATGGAGACGCTCTGCAACTACCACAACTACGACATCCAGTGGGGCAACC
>CAMZGD010000026.1 GCA_947306365.1 uncultured Bacteroidales bacterium | reverse complement strand
CGATGGGCAAGAAGAAGATCAAGGACATGGAGGAACTCTATGTCAAGTTCATGGACGGCGGCCGGGCGCACGGTCATTCCGACGAACTGCTGGGCAAGGTCTGGCAGGACTGGCGGGCCTTCGCCGAATATGCCTTCAACAAGTCGCACGCCACCTGCTATGCTTGGGTGAGCTACCAGACTGCCTGGCTGAAAGCCCATTATCCGGCCGAATTCTTCGCCGCCAACATGAGCTGCAATCTCAACGACATGGAGGAGATCACCAAGATCATGGACGACTGCCGCCGCTGGCAGATCCAGGTGCTGGGCCCCGACGTCAACGAGAGCTCCACGGAATTCACGGTCAACAAGGCCGGCAACATCCGTTTCGGGATGGGTGGCATAAAGGGTGTGGGCGCCAACGTGATCGACGCCGTGATCGCCGAACGCCGGAAGGGCGGCCCGTTCACCAGCATCTTCGACTTCGTGGAGCGGATGCCGCTGGGGATCATCAACCGCAAGGTGATCGAGTGCATGGTGTATGCGGGGGCTTTCGACGGATTCACCGAGATCAGCCGTCCGCAGTTCTTCTACGAGACCGCTGCGGGCCGGGAAGACACGTTCCTCGACGCCCTGCTGCGCTATGCCTCCAAGTATCAGAACGACACCATGACGCCGACGCTGAGCCTGTTCGGGGACATGGAGGAACTCAGGCCCGTCCGGCCGGTCATCCCGCCGATGCTGCCGGAGTACAACGAGATGGAATTCCTGAAGAAGGAAAAGGAATGCGTGGGCATGTATCTGTCAGCCCACCCGCTCGACCGGTTCAAGTTCGAGATCGAGCAGTTCGCTACGGTCAACATCGCCCGGCTCGACGAAATCGAGCGCACGATGCAGACCGACAAGGATGTACAGGACAAGGAGTACTATGTGGCCGGGCTGGTGTCGGAATGCGAGATCCGCTATACCAAGAACGGCAACAAGCCCTGGTGCCGTTTCACGCTGGAGGATTTTTCCGGCAGCCATTCGTTCTCGCTCTTCAGCAAGGACTACGAGGCCTTCATGAAATACATGCAGGTCAATGCCGCCCTGCTGCTCAAATGTGCGGTCAAGCAGCGTTTCCGCAAGCGGGACGACGACAGTGCGGGCGACACGTACGAACTGCGCATCCTGAACATGGCGCTCCTTTCGAACACCAAGGACGATTTCATCAGGGAGTTCCATATCGAGCTGCCCCTCGCGGCGGCGACGCCGCAGCTGCGCAATGCGCTGGTAAAAGAATTCCGGCGTCACAAGGGAAAGGCCCGCCTGTATGTCGACCTGGTCTTCTCGCACGACGGCATCGACGACCGGCTCGAACTCTTTTCCAAGAAGTTCACGCTGGCGCCCGGCTACGAACTTGTCAATTTCCTGAATAAGCACAACCTCCGCCACCGGATGGTGACGAAGGTTGCGTTGTAGGCGATCAGATTGTAGGCGATCAGATCAGCGGCTCGGCCGTCATGGCGGCGGGCCGGGGGATTCCCATCAGCTTGAGGATGGTCGGGGCGACGTTGCACAGGGCGCCGTCCTTTACCGTCGTTACCGCATCGCCGGCACCGATGACGACGAACTGCACCGTATTGAGCGAGTGCGCCGTATTGGGCGTACCGTCGGCGTTGACCGCAAAGTCGGCGTTGCCGTGGTCGGCGGTCAGCAGCACCACGTAGTCTTTCGCGAGGGCTTCCTCCACCACGCGGCCCACCAGCCGGTCGATGCAGGCGACGGCGCGGGTGATGGAATTGTAGACGCCCGTATGGCCCACCATGTCGCCGTTGGCGAAGTTCAGGATGATGAGGTCTTCCTTTCCGCTGCGGATGGCATCGATCAGTTTCTCGGCCACTTCCGGTGCGCTCATCTGCGGCAGCAGGTCGTAGGTCGGTACTTTCGGGGAATTCACCAGGATGCGGTCTTCCCCGTCGAACTGCGTCTCGCGACCACCGTTGAAGAAGAACGTCACGTGGGCGTATTTCTCGGTTTCGGCGATGCGGAGCTGCCGTTTGCCGGCTTTGGCGACGGTCTCGCCGAGGGTGTCCTGCACCAGTTCCTTGTCGAAGAGGATGTGGACGCCGGTGAAGGATGCGTCGTAGGGAGTGAGGCAGCAGTAGTAGAGCGGGATCGTATGCATCCCTTCTTCCGGCATGTCCTGCTGCGTCAGCACCGTGGTCAGTTCGCGGGCGCGGTCGTTGCGGAAATTGTAGAAGATGACGGCGTCGCCTTCCTCTATCCTGGCGAGCGGTGCGCCGGAGGGGTCGGTGACCACGATCGGCTTGATGAATTCGTCGGTGACGTCGGCGTCGTAGGAGGCCTGGATGCCTTCGGTGGCGGAGGTGAAGGGCGTGCCCTTGCCGTCGACCAGCAGGTCATAGGCCTCTTTCACGCGGTTCCAGCGCTTGTCGCGGTCCATCGCATAGAAGCGGCCGCAGACCGAGGCGACTTTTCCCGTGGTTTCGGCCATCTTCTGTTCCAGTTCAGCCACGAAGCCCTTTCCGCTGCGCGGGTCGGTGTCGCGGCCGTCCATGAAGGCGTGGACATAGACCCGGTCGAGGCCCGTTTCCTTTGCCACGCGCAGGAATTCATATACATGGTCGAGGGAGGAGTGGACGCCGCCGTGCGAGGTCAGGCCCATCAGGTGGAGCTTTTTCCCGGAAGTCCTGACATAGTCGAAAACGGCTTTGATTTCCTTGTTTTCCAGCAGCCGGTGTTCGCGGCAGGCGATGTTGATCTTCACCAGGTCCTGGTAGACAACGCGGCCGGCACCGAGGTTCATGTGGCCGACCTCGGAGTTGCCCATCTGTCCGTCGGGCAGCCCGACATACTCGCCGCAGGCCTGGAGATGGCCGGCCGGATACTTCGCCCGAATGGCGTCGATCTGCGGCGTGCCCTGCGTCCAGATGGCGTTGGAATAGTCGTGGCGGCCTTCGCCCCAGCCGTCCAGAATCATCAAAAGAACTTTCCTGTCCATATTTTTATTAAATTTGTCTCTTGTAGTGCGGCAAAAATACGGAATATATGGCAAAAAAAGGTAAAAATACCAACAAAAGAGGAGAGGGGGCGCTCAAGCGCGCGAAACGGCTGGCCCGCGGCGAAGCGGAACCGGTGCGTACGACGGAACGCCGCTCCAAGTCGCTGGAAGAGTTCGAGGGAACGGTGTCCCTTTCGCGCGACGGCTTCGGTTTCGTGAAGGTCGAAGGCCGTACGGAAGATATTTTCGTTCCGATGCGCAAGCTGCATTTCGCCCTGAACGGAGACTTCGTGAAGATTGCCGTGTCGAAACGGCGGCTCCAGGCGAACGCCAAGGGCCGGAGCCTGGAAGGGGAGGTCGTCAAGATCATCCGCCGCAGCACGAAACCGCATATCGGCGTCCTGGTGGTACGCGGCCGGCAGGTCTGGGCGATCGTCGAGAGCAAGAACATGCCGTATGACATACAGATCGACATGAACGCGCCGGACCCGCTGCCCGAGATCGGCGGCCAGCGGGCGGCCCACGGCATGAAGGTGGCGGTCCTGGTCACCGACTGGCCCAAACGCAGTCCAGAGCCGTTGGGCCGGATCGTGGACGTTCTGGGCGTTCCGGGCGAGAACGACACCGAGATGCACGCCATCCTGGCGGAGTTCCAGCTGCCCTACCGTTTCGAGCCGGAGGTGGAACAGGCCGCCGCAAAGATTCCCGAAGACATCACGCCGAAGGAACTGACGGGCCGTCGCGATTTCCGCGGCGTGACCACCTTTACCATCGATCCGACGGATGCGAAGGATTTCGACGATGCGATCTCCTATCGCAAGCTGGACAGCGGCAACGTGGAGGTGGGCGTGCACATCGCGGACGTCACGCATTACGTACAGCCGGGTTCCGTCCTCGACAAGGAGGCATTTGCCCGCGGCACGTCGGTCTATCTGGTCGACCGGACCATTCCGATGCTGCCCGAGAAACTGTCCAACCGGCTCTGTTCGCTCCGTCCGCACGAGGACAAGCTCACGTTCAGCGCCGTGTTTGAGATGAACGCCAAGGCCAAGGTCATCGGTCAGTGGTTCGGCCGTACCGTCATCAATTCCGACTGCCGGTTCGATTATGAGCAGGCCCAGCAGGTCATCGAGACGAAGGATGGGCCGCTGGCCGCCGAAATCGGGGATCTCCACGCGCTGGCCGCGATCCTGCGGAAGCAGCGGTTCGAGAAGGGGGCCATCTCGTTCGAACGGCCCGAGATGAAGGTCATCGTGGACGATGCGGGCAAGCCCGTGGACGTCATCCAGAAAGAGAGCCGGGAAAGCAACTGGCTCATCGAGGAATTCATGCTGCTGGCCAACCGCTGCGTCGCCGAATACGCCACGAAGAAATGCAAGGCGAAGAATCCGACGTTCGTCTATCGTATCCACGAGAATCCCGATCCCGAGAAACTGGACTCCCTGCGCAGTTTCGCGAAGCATTTCGGACACAAGCTGGGCGATACGTCCGACCCGAAGCGTGCTGCGGGCGCCCTCAACGACCTGATGCAGGAAGCCAAGGGAAAGCCGGAGGAGAATGCGTTGCAGCTGCTGGCCCTGCGCAGCATGGCCCGTGCGCGCTATTCCACTGACAATGTGGGCCACTACGGCCTGGCCTTCCCGTTCTATACGCATTTCACTTCGCCCATCCGGCGGTATCCCGACATGATGGTGCACCGGCTGCTGGCGCTGTATATGGACGGCGCCACGTCGCAGGACAAGCTCTACTATGAAGACTGCTGCGAGCACAGTTCGGTGCGCGAGCAGATTGCCACGGATGCGGAGCGGGCTTCCATCAAGTACAAGATGGTCGAGTTCATGCAGGACAAGATCGGCCGGTTGTTCGAAGGCCACGTCAGTGGCCTGACCGAATGGGGCATCTATGTGGAGATCGAGCCCACGAAGATCGAGGGAATGGTTTCGTTGCGCGACATCCATACCGACTGGTACCAGTTCGACGAGGAGAAATACGAAACGCGCGGCAAGGCGTCCGGCCGGGTGTTCCGCCTCGGCGATCCCGTGAAAGTCCGGGTGCTGCGCGCCAACCTTGAACAGAAGATCCTGGACTATGAGCTGGTTGAAGAATAGTTTTCCCCTTGTCCTTCTGCTGTTGTCCGTTTCCCTGCAGGCGCAGGAGATGACGGGCGTGCTGGCGCAGGGGAATTGGTCACACGAAGTTGTCGCCGAAGGCGTTGTGCTTCGTCAGGGAGCTTTCGAAGGCAGCCTGTTCGGCGCCAATCAGTATCTGTGTGTGCTGGAGGTTGCCCCCGGGGCTCGTTTCGACATCGTATCGGCCGGAGACGGGACGCTGGAAACGACGACGGCGCTGGCGGCCTGCGGGAATGCCGTCGCGGCGGTCAACGGTTCGTTCTTCAATATGCGGGCACCCTATGGCTCGGTCAATTATCTGCGTATCGACGGTTCGGAACTGGCGCCAAACGCCCTGGATTCGTATGAGAATCCCGGCGGTGGACGCAGCACGCGGCAGCGGGGTGCGGTAGCCACCTGGCACGGCGGCCTCTATGTGCTCAAAAGCGACGACCTCCGTGCGTGGGAGCAGTTGATCGCCGCGGAAGATGTGGTGACGACCGGGCCGATGCTGCTCGTCGACGGGCAGCCGGAAGCGGTTGTCGCAGACACGTTCAATACGAACCGGCATCCGCGCACGGCGGTGGGCCGGCGGGCCGACGGTACGGTGCTGCTCGTGGTGGCCGACGGCCGCAACGGGCTGGCGGCCGGCCTGTCGATGACGGAGTTGCAGCAAGTGATGGCCGCCCTCGGCTGCCGCGACGCCGTCAATCTCGACGGCGGCGGCTCCACGACGATGGTCGTCCGCGGAACCGTCGTCAACCATCCTTCCGACAACGGTGTCTTCGACGCCGATGGCGAACGTCCCGTCGCCAATGCCATCGTGGTTTCCCGTTAATTTGTATCTTTGTCCAGCAAAATCCTTGTCTATGTACACCCTCGAAGAGATCGACCGGATTCTGGAGAACTGTGTCAAGCTCCAGCATATCAGCCGTGAACCCGCCAACCTTTATGAACCGCTCGACTATATGATGTCGATCGGCGGGAAGCGGATCCGGCCCAAGCTCTGCCTGCTCACCTACAACCTGCTGAGCGACGACCTGAACAACGCGATTCTCTTTCCGGCGATGGCCCTCGAGATCTTCCACGAGTTCACGCTCATCCACGATGACATCATGGACCGGTCCGACACCCGGCGCGGCTGCCCGACTGTCTACCGGAAATGGAATGAGAACGTAGCCATCCTTTCGGGGGACGCGATGTCGATTCTCGCTTACCGGTATCTCTCCTACGCCCCGGAGAAAGTGCTGCCGCAGGCGCTCGACCTGTTCAGCGAGACCGCGATGCAGGTCTGCGAAGGACAGCAGTATGACATGGATTTCGAGGATCTTCCCTTCATCACCCGGGAAGACTATCTGGAGATGATCGGCCTGAAGACGGCGGTGCTGGTCGCCTGTTCGGCCAAGATGGGCGCCCTGATCGCCGGGGCGCCGGCGGAAGCCTGCGAGGCGCTCTACCGTTTCGGCTACCAGTTGGGCATCGCCTTCCAGATTACGGACGACTACCTGGACACCTTCGGAAATGAAAAGGTCTTCGGCAAGAAGATCGGCGGCGACATCGTCAACAACAAAAAGACGTGGCTGCTGGTGGAGTCGCTCCGCCGGGCGGACGGCGATCGGAAACAACAGCTGGAAAACCTGATGCTGCTGGGAGAGGAAGCCCGCAGCGAGAAGGTGCCGGCCGTCCGCAGTCTCTACATCGACCTCGGCGTCAAGGAGGCCGCCGAAGCGGAGATCCTCGTCTATCACCGCAAGGCGATGGAAGCGCTCTCCGGCGCCGGCTTCGCGCCGGAGCAGACCCGCTATCTCGAACAGTTTGCCGAAGCGCTCATCCATCGTGAAAAGTAGATTCGAAATCATGGCGCCGGCGGGCAATTTCGAATGCCTGCAGGCCGCCATCCAGGGCGGTGCCGATTCCGTCTATTTCGGAATCGGGCGGCTCAACATGCGTTCGCACTCAGCCAACAACTTTGCGCCGGAAGACCTGCAGCAGGTCTGCGACCGCTGCCGCGAAGCAGGTGTCCGAAGCTACCTCACGCTCAATATCACCTTGTACGATGAAGACCTTCCGCCGATGCGTGAGGCGCTGCTCTCCGCCCGGGAAGCGGGCGTGAGCGCCGTCATCGCGTCCGACATGGCCGCTATCGCCGAGGCGCGGCGACTGGGGCTGGAAGTGCACATCTCGACGCAGTTGAGCGTTTCCAACATCGAGAGCCTGCGCTTCTACAGCCAGTTCGCCGATGTGATCGTGCTGGCCCGCGAACTGCGGCTCGACCAGGTGCGCACCATCCGGGAAGCCATCGAACGGGAAGGGATCTGCGGCCCATCGGGGCTGCCCGTCCAGCTTGAAATGTTCTGCCACGGTGCACTCTGCATGGCCGTTTCGGGCAAATGCTATCTGTCGCTCCACGAATACAATGCCTCTGCAAACCGCGGCAGTTGCTATCAGGTGTGCCGCCACGCCTATTCGGTCAACGACCTGGAGACGGGATCGCAGCTGGAGGTTGACAATCAGTACATCATGTCTCCCAAAGACCTCTGCACCATCGAGTTTTTCGACAAGATGGCGGAAGCGGGGGCGACGGTCTTCAAGATCGAGGGGCGTGCGCGCAGCAGCGAATATGTAAAGACCGTCACGGCGGCCTACCGCGAAGCGGCGGATGCCGTCGAGGCAGGGACCTGGACGCCGGAGCTGGCGGCGGCGCTCAAGGAGCGGCTCGCCACGGTGTTCAACCGCGGATTCTGGGACGGATACTATCTGGGAGCGCGCCTCGGCGAGTGGAGCCGGGTGTATGGAAACCAGGCCACCCGGACCAAGGTCTATCTGGGCCGTGTCACCGACTACTACGCCCGGCTCGGCGTGGCGGAAATCCAGATGGAGACCGGATCGTTCCGTGTCGGCGATCCGCTGCTGATTGCCGGCCCGACCACCGGTGTGGTTGAAGTGGAAGTCCGGGAAATCCGGCTGGACGACCGGCATATACTGGAAGAGGCCGCCAAGGGCGACCTCTGTTCCTTCCCCGTTCCGAAAAAAGTCCGTCGGGGTGACAAGGTGTTCCTATTCAAGTAGCCATTTGTCGACGGCCTCACGCAGCTGCGCGTCGTAACGGAGCGCAACGGGAACGCTGGCGCGGTTGAAGTAGTAGCAGGTGACGATCTCCTGCTCGACCAGCGGCAGGATTTCCGCTTTCTTGGCCCGCAGCACGGTTTCCTTGTCCATGTTGACCTTTTTCTGCAGGGCGTCGATTTCCTCCTTGTAGTTGTCGTAGAGGTCTTCCGCCTTCGCCGCCGCAATCAGCTGGTCGAGGGCCGTCTGGGCGGCCGTCCGGGCGTCGAAGTCCTGCGCGGCGGCGTACTTGACGAAATCCTCGTACTCGGCATCGGTCAGGTGGAAGTCGCGGTCGATGGATTCGTGGGCGATGAAATACTCGATGGCATAGGCGCCGATGATGTCGTAGTAGACCAGCGAAACGGTCGGCCGGCTGAAAGGATGGCCTTCCGCCTGGATGTCCGGGGCGATGCCGCCGCCGGGATCCTTGTCGAGCGAACCGTCCTCGTGGCGGTTGCTGTAGTCGATGGCCTGCACGCAGCGGCCGCTGGGCGTATAGTATTTACCGGTGGTCAGCTTCATCTGGCTGTTGTAGGGCATCGGCCGGATCGACTGGATCAGGCCCTTCCCGAAGGAACGGGTGCCGGCAATCCGGGCGCGGCCAAGGTCCTGCAGCGCCCCGGCCGTGATCTCAGAAGCGGACGCCGAATTGCCGTTGACCATCACCAGCAGCGGCATCAGCGTATCGACCGGCGACGAGGAAGTCCGGTACTCGCGGTTCATCTCGGGCACCCGGCCCCTGGACGACACCACAAGCGTCCCTCTTGGGACGAAGAGCGAGACGATGCCGATGGCTTCGTCCATCACGCCGCCGCCGTTGTCGCGCAGGTCGATGACCAGGCGCTTCGCACCGGCGTCCTTGAGCCGCAGCACGTTCTCCTTGAATTCCTCCGCCATCTTCGCCGTGAACCCCGTCAGCTGGATGTATCCGATGTCGTCGCGGTAGATGCCGGCATAGGAGATGTCCGACACGTGGATCCGCTCGCGGACCACGACCACGTCGACCGTATCTTTCGTACGGCCCTTGACGACCTTGAACCGGACTTCCGTACCCGGCTGGCCCTTCATCCGGCCCGAACTCTGTTCGGACGTCTCGTCATAGACGGGCGTGCCGTCGATCTCGATGATCGTATCGCCCGGGACGAGCCCGTATTTGGCGGCCGGGGAATTCTCATAGGGTTCGATGATGCGGACGCCTTCGCCCGGGGCTTTCCGGATCAGGGCGCCCACGCCGCCGTAGTTGCCGGTGGTGAGCAGTTCAAAGTCCTCGCCCTCCTCTTCGGAAATATAGACGGTATAGGGATCGAGCGTGGCAAGCATCGCCCGCACGCCCGGCAGGATCATCTTTTCGAAATCGACCGTATCGACGTAGGACTGGGCGACCTCTTTCAGGACCGCGTATTCCACTTCCAGGCTTTTTCCCAGCTTGAAGTCCTGGCTCTGCGCCTTCACTTCCGTCGAAACGGCGCCCAGCAGCAGCAGGGCCGCCGCCATACCTTTCATCTGTCTTTTCATCTCTGCGAACATATAACGTACAAAAATAGCAATTTTATCTGTATCTTTGGTTTCTCAAAGCCCCGCCGTGATGGACATTCTCTTTGCCACCAACAATCCCCACAAGCAGGAAGAAGCCCAGGTCATCCTGGGACCTTCCTTCCACGTGCTGACCCCCGCCTCCCTCGGTTTTCCCGGCGACCTGCCCGAAACCCGGGATACGCTGCGCGGCAATTCGATCCAGAAAGCCTGCGCCGTCTGGAACCTGTTCCAGGCCGACTGCTTCGCCGACGACACCGGCCTTGAGATCGACGCCCTCCAGGGCGCACCGGGCGTCCACACGGCCCGCTACGCCGGAGCGGACAAGGATCCTGCGGCCAACCGGCACAGGGTGCTCGAGGAACTCGAAGGGATTCCTTTCGAGAAACGGACCGCCCGTTTCCGCTGCGTCGTCTCGCTCATCGAAGACGGAAACCTCTCGGTATTTGAAGGAACGTGCGAGGGGCACATTGCGCTGCAGGAGAGCGAAGGTGTCCAGGGCTTCGGCTATGATTCAATTTTTGTTCCAATCGGACTTGACGTGACCCTTGCCGAGATTTCGATTGAGGAAAAGAATGCCCTGTCCCACCGGGGCAAGGCGATGCGGCTGCTGCAATGCCACCTGTTACGAAATCACGGATAATCGTCCTGCACCTGACGAAGCATTCCGAGTCCGGCGTCGTACTGCATACCCTCGATGCGAATGCCGGCCGCCGCAGCTTTCTCGTGCGCGGCCTGAAAGCAAACCGCAGCGCGCTGGCCGCCTTCCACAGCCTGAGCCTGCTCGACGTCGTCAGCGCGGAATCGCCGAAAAGTTCGCTCGCCTGGCTGCGGGAATGGACGCCCGTCCAGCCGCTGCACGGCATCCGGGGCGACCTGGTGAAAGGATCGGTCGCCATGTTCGTCAGCGAAGTCCTGTACCGGAGCTTCACGACGGAACTCTCCGACCCGCAACTGTTCGACTGGCTCTGCGACTCCGTTGCCGCACTGGATGCGGAAACCGGCGGCATCGCCAATTATCCGATCTGGTTCCTGGTGAATTATGCCGTCCGACTGGGCTTCATGCCCGGTGAAACCATCGAGCCGGCGGGCCTCTTCCCGCCCGATGAGGCGGCGCTCTTCTACCGGATCCTGCGCAGTCCCTACGAAAACGTGCGGACGATTCCCCTGACCGCCGCCCGCCGGCAGTCGTTCGCCCGCCGGATGCTCCAATACCTTTCCTGGCATCTGGGCATCACCATCGACGCACGCAGCCTCGAGGTCCTGCACGAAGTGCTGGCTTAGGGATTACCGATAATAATCAACTTTATCGTATCTTTGCAGCAATGAAAAAAGGAATCGCGACAGTCGTCAAGCATACGGGAAGCCACTATCTGCTTTCCATGCTGCCCGAATGGGCGCCTTTCCCCGCCGTCATCCGGGGAAAGCTGCGGCTGGCGGGTTCCAAGGCCACCAATCCGGTCGCCGTCGGCGACCGGGTGGCGTTCGAGGGAGAGACCATCACGGAGATCCTGCCCCGCAGGAACTACCTCATCCGCCGTTCCGCCAACCTGAGCCGTGAAAGCCACATCATCGCCGCGAACCTCGACCGGGTGTTCCTGATCGTCACCATCATCCTGCCCGAGACCAAGCTGGCCTTCGTCGACCGTTTCCTGGTCACGTGCGAGGCCTATGGCATCCGCCCCATCATCCTGGTCAACAAGATTGACCTTTACACGGAACCCGAACTGCAGGAACGCCTGGCCCAATTCAAGCGCCTCTATCGCAACGCGGGGTATGAAGTGCTGGATATCTCGGCCCGGAAGGGTACGGGCCTGGCTGCCGTAAGGGCGCTCTGCCGCGAAGGGCTGACGCTCTTTTCCGGCGTTTCCGGAGTGGGCAAGTCGTCGCTGCTGAAGGCGCTCGACCCGACGCTCAATCCGAAGATCGGCGAGATTTCGCTGAGCCATCTGCAGGGGAAACATACCACCACGTTCTACGAGATGCATCCGCTCACGGGCGGCGGCTTCGTGATCGACACCCCCGGCATCCGGGGTTTCGGCCTGGTGGACATCGAGCCGGAAGAACTGAGTACGTACTTTCCCGAAATGATGCGCGTGCTGGACGGCTGCCGCTTCAAGCCCTGCACGCACACCCACGAGCCGGGCTGTGCGGTGAAGGAGGCGGTGGAGAACGGGACCATCTCGCCGGAACGCTACAGCTCCTACCTCGGAATGCTGGAGGAAGAAAAGAAATACCGGTAATGACGCTGCGCAACCCTATCAACCGTGAAGTCGTCCGGCTTGCCGTGCCGAGCATCCTGGCCAACATCACGGTGCCGCTGGTGGGCATTGTGGATACGGCCATTGCCGGCCATCTGGGCGACGCGGCCCTGATCGGCGGCATTGCCGTCGGCACGATGCTCTTCGACCTGCTTTACTGGAATATGGGTTTCCTGCGGGTGGGGACGGGCGGCATCACGGCCCAGGCCTACGGCCGCGGCGACATGAAGGCCTCGATCGGCACGTTCTCGCAGGGAATCGCCACATCGCTGGTCGCTTCGCTGTTCGTGCTGGCCATCCAGTGGTTTTTTGCCGAAGCGATGCTCCTGCTGGTGGATTGCTCGCCGGAAGTGGAGCGGGTTGCCCGGAACTATTTCTTCATCCGTGTATGGGCCGCGCCCGCCACGCTCGCGTTGTTCGTATTCAAGGGGTGGTTCATCGGCATGCAGAACACCGTGTTCCCGATGATCACCGACCTGTGGGTCAATATCGTCAATATGCTGGCCAGCTGGCTGCTTGCCTTCTATACGCCGCTGGGCATCAACGGGGTGGCCGTCGGTACGCTGGTCGCCCAATGGACGGGGCTGCTGCTGGCCCTGCTGCTGATGCGTTCCCGGTATCGCGACCTCATGCGGTCCACCAGCATATTGCAGAGCATGAAATGGAAGTACTTCCGGCAATTCTTTTCCGTCAACAGCCAGTTGTTTGTCCGTTCGCTGCTGATGCTGGTGGTCTATGAAGGGTTCACGATTTTCGCAGCCCGGTTCGGCGACGTGGAACTGGCCGTCAGTTCGGTGATGATGCACCTGCTGCTGCTCTACTCGTATTTCGTGGACGGCTTCGCCTATGCCGGAGAGGCGATGACCGGGCGGTTCATCGGCGAGCGGAACCGGCCGTCGCTCGACGAAACCGTGAAATACGTCTTTATCTGGGGCGCCGTCATCGGAATCCTGTCCACGGCGGCCTATGCCGTCTTTCCGCGGTCCATCATCGGTATCCTGACCGACAACGCAGAAGTGATCGGCGCCAGCGAACCTTACCTGTTCTGGCTGCTGCTGATGCCGGTGCTCAGCTGCGTGGCCTTTATCTGGGACGGAATCTATGTGGGGGCCACGGCTTCCCGTTCGCTGATGGTATGCATGGTGTGGTCGGCCGGCCTGTTCATCGCCGCATTCTACCTGTGTGCGCCGCATTTCGGGGCGCAGGCCCTGTATATCGCCTACTTCGTCCATCTGGTGGCTCGGTCGGTCTATCTGACCCTGGCGGCCCGCTGGAGCGTATGGTCGCGGCTCGAAGCCGGCAAAAACTCATAAAAAGATTGTTTTCTAATGAAAGAATTTGCAAATTTGCAGATTATAACGGAATTCTTTAACAAATCCATATCATGACCATTACCCCCAACGCTCAGAAGTATATCGATCTGGAAGATCGGTATGGTGCGCATAACTATCATCCGCTGCCCGTGGTCCTGGCGAAAGGACAGGGTGCGTTCGTATGGGATGTCGACGGCAAACGCTATTTCGACTTCCTCTCGGCCTATTCCGCCGTGAACCAGGGACATTGCCACCCGAAGATCGTGAAGGCCCTCTGCGACCAGGCCCAGAACCTGTGCCTGACCTCGCGCGCCTTCTACAACGACTGCCTCGGTCCTTATGAGAAATTCGCCACGGAATTCTTCGGCTACGACAAGCTGCTCCCGATGAACTCGGGTGCGGAAGCCGTCGAGACCGCGCTGAAGCTGGCCCGCCGCTGGGGCTATGTGGTCAAGGGCATCCCCGAGAACGAAGCGCTGATCGTCGTGTGCGAAGGCAACTTCCACGGCCGTACCATCACCATCGTCACGATGTCGAACGATCCGGACAGCTATTACAACTACGGTCCGTTCACCCCCGGTTTCATCAAGATTCCGTACAATGATCCCGAGGCCCTGCGGAAAGTGCTGGACGAGAAGGGAGACAAGGTCTGCGCGATGGTCGTCGAGCCGATCCAGGGCGAAGCCGGTGTCTATGTGCCGGACGACGGCTACATCAAGAAGTGCTACGACCTGTGCCACGCGCACAACGTACTGTTCGTGGCCGACGAGGTCCAGACGGGCATCGCCCGTACGGGCCGTATGTTCGCCTGTGACCACGAAGGCGTGCGCCCCGACATGATCACCATCGGCAAGGCGCTTTCGGGCGGCGTGCTTCCGATTTCCGCCGTGCTGGCCGACGATGAAATCATGCTGACCATCAAGCCGGGTGAGCACGGTTCGACGTTCGGCGGCTTCCCGCTGGCCGCCAAGGTGGCCGTCGCCGCGCTGGAAGTCATCCGCGACGAGCACCTTACCGAAAAGGCCGAATATCTGGGCAAGATCTTCCGCGAGGAGATCGGCAAGATCAAGTCGCCGTACTTCAAGTCGGTCCGCGGCAAGGGTCTGCTGAACGCCGTGATCACCGAGCCGCAGAACGGCATCGAGGCGTGGGACATCTGCCTGAAGATGGCGGAAAAAGGTCTGCTGGCCAAACCGACCCACCGTCACATCATCCGTTTCGCCCCGCCGTTGGTCATTACCGAGGAGCAGCTCCGCGAAGCGGTCGGCATCATCCGCGACGTGTTCGAGAGCATCTAGCGACAAAAAGGGCTGCCCGACCGGGCAGCCCTTTTTGCAGGATGACAGCGGAACTTATTTGCTGAGTTCCTTCATCACCTTCTTCCCTTGCTTGAGGTCGTCCTTGGCGGCCTTGAGCTGGAGTTTGGCGGCTTTCATCTCATCTTTGTTGCGCTGGATCTCCTCCTTGTAGTGCTTGATCTGGTCCTTGCAGCTGCTGACCTCCTTGTCGTAGCCCTTCATCCGGCTTTCCTCGTCCTTGATGTCCCTTTCCATCTCTTTGATCCGGTCTTTCCTGTCCCGGAGATGCTGCTTCTCGGCACTGTCGAGGCCGTCGTTCTTCATCTGTTTCTCCAGCTCCTTGTGGGCGGCTTTGGCGGTTTTGAGTTCGGCTTTGCGGAGTTTGATGGTTTCGCCGGTCGATTTCTTGGCGGCCTTGGCTTCGTCGATTTCGGCCTCGGCCCGGCTGATGGCGCTCTTGAGGCGGTCGATTTCGCGTTCGCAGCGTTTGTCGACGGCTTTCTTGCTGGCTTCAGCGGCCTTGACGGCCTCTTTCTGCCGGTCGACCGTCTGTTCGATCTGCTCCGTATAGGACTGTGCGCAGACCGGAGCGGCCGTGAGCAGTGCTGCCGCAAGGGCAGCCAGCGTAATCCAGTGTTTCATGATTTAGTCTCCCAAGGTTGCAACCATAACGGCCTTGATGGTATGCATGCGGTTCTCGGCTTCGTCGAAGACGATGCTGTTCTCGCTTTCAAAGACATCTTCGGTCACCTCGATGCCGTCGAGGCCGAACTTCTTGTACACGTCGCGGCCGGCCTGGGTTTCGAGGTTGTGGTAGGACGGCAGGCAGTGCATGAACTTGCACTTCGGGTTGCCGGTGCGCTCCATCATCTTGGCGTTGACCTGGTAGGGCATCAGCAGGCTGATGCGTTCCTTCCAGACCTCGTCGGGTTCGCCCATCGACACCCAGATGTCGGTGTAGAGGAAGTCGCAGCCCTTCACGCCGGCGTCCACGTCGTCGGTCAGGGTGAGGGTGGCGCCGGTCTCCGCGGCGATCTTGCGGCAGGTTTCCACGAGTTCCGGGGCGGGCCAGAGCGACTTCGGGGCCACGATGCGCACGTCCATGCCCATCTTGCAGCCGCCGACCATCAGGGAGTTGCCCATATTGAAGCGGGCGTCGCCCAGATAGGCGTAGGACACCTGGTTGAGGGGTTTGTCCACGTGTTCGCGCATGGTCATGAAGTCGGCGAGGATCTGTGTCGGGTGGAATTCATTGGTCAGGCCGTTCCACACGGGGACACCGGAATATTCCGCCAGTTCTTCCACGGTCTTCTGCGCGAAGCCGCGGTATTCGATGCCGTCGAACATCCGTCCCAGCACGCGGGCGGTGTCCTTCATCGATTCCTTGATGCCGATCTGCGAGCCGGAAGGGCCGAGGTAGGTGACGTGGGCGCCCTGGTCGTAGGCGGCCACTTCGAAGGAACAGCGGGTGCGGGTCGAAGTCTTTTCGAAAATCAGGGCGATGTTCTTGCCCGTGAGACGCGGTTGTTCGGTACCGGCATATTTGGCGCGCTTGAGGTCGCGGGCCAGGTCGAGGAGATACTGGATTTCCTTCGGGGAGAAGTCGAGCAGCTTGAGGAAGCTGCGGTTTCTGAGGTTGTAAGCCATAGTGTGTCTTGTTGTGTATGATCAGGTTAACGTACGATTCGGGTTCCGCAGGCCGGGTTGTCGAGCTGGCCCGCTTCGGTGATGACGCATTCCTGGCCGCCGTTTTCCACGAAGAAGATGCCGGCGCGCATCTTGGGCGCCATCGAGCCTTCGGTGAAGTGTCCTTCGGCCAGATACTGCTTCGCTTCGGCGACGGTGATCACGTCGAGGGCCTTTTCGCCGGGTTTGCGGAAGTTGAGGTATACCTTCGGGACATCGGTGAGGATGTACAGGGCGGAGGCGCGGATCTGCGAGGCGCAGAGGGCGGATGCGAGGTCTTTGTCGATGACGGCTTCCACGCCGTGCAGCACGCCGTCTTCTTCGATGACCGGGATGCCGCCGCCACCTACGGTGATGACGACATTACCTACTTCCACAAGCTGCCGAATGATTTCTATATTATTGATTCTTACCGGCTTGGGCGATGCGACCACTTTCCGCCAGCCGTTTCCCTTCGGATCTTCGCGGTAGAGTGCGCCGGTTTCTTCCCGGAAATGCTCGGCCTGCTCGCGGGTGTAGTACGGGCCGACGGGCTTTGTGGGGTTCCTGAACATCGGGTCGTCCTTGTCGACGACGACCTGGGTCACCAGCGAGACGACGCGGCGACGGAGGCCGTGCCGTACCATCACCCGGTTCATTCCCTGTTCGATGAGATAGGCGATGGCGCCCTGGGTCTGTGCACCGCAGTAGTCCATCGGCATCGATTCGAGGTTGAAGAGCTGACGGCCGGCTTCCTGCTGCAGCATCACCGTTCCGACCTGGGGGCCGTTCCCGTGCCCGAGCACCAGGAAATAGCCGCGTTCCAACAAATTATAGAGCTGTTCGCAGGTCTGTTCCACATTGGCGAGCTGCTCCTGGTAGGTTCCTTTCTGGCCGCTCCGCAGCAGGGCGTTTCCGCCGAAAGCAACCATGGCGATTCGTTTCATACAAATTAGTTTAACAATTTGCAAAGATAATACTAAATTGTTATTTTTGTGTTTCATATAGCAAACAATCATTGTTATTTGCAAATAACTGCTATGAAAAAGAGACTGACTGTCATCCTGGGCCTGGCGCTGCTCCTGCCTGTGGAAATGGCCGCCCAGGACGATTACCGGATCTATATGGAACAGGCCGGCTCTTCGTCGCTCCGTTATCGCGGGAAAAAGGCTTGTGTCTATCCGATGGCATTCAACGGCACGTATTATTGGAAAGATCCTACGTTCCTTACGGGAGAAGTCTGTTATGACGGGATTGTTTATTCCGGCCTGATGATGAATGTCGATGCCGTCCGCCAGGACCTGGTCGTCAAAACGGATGTAGCCGGCGCAGACCAGGTGTTTGACAGGGAGCGCGTGGAGCAGTTCCGCATGGGCGGCCACCGTTTCCTGAATCTCCGGAATCTGTATGGCGAATCGGCGCCTGACGGTTACTGGGAGGTGCTCTACGATGGCAGGGCAAAGGTGCTCAAGCAGGTATCCCGCCAGCTCCGGAAAGATGTCGACGGCCGTTTCAGAGTTGACATGGGTTATGACGATGATACCTATCGTTCTGATGTCTTGTGGATATTCTTGTATCAAGCACGCTATTGTTATTTGACGGAAGAGGGGGCTGTATATCCGCTCCGTACGCGCGGACAACTGATGAAACATTACAAGAACCATCGGCGGGAGATCAACCGTTACATCTCCATCAAGGAATCTTCCCGCCGGTTGGATATGGAAAACTTCTTCACGGAAGTGGTGAAATATGCAGAATCCCTATGAAGCCGATTCGTTTGTTCCTGGTTGTCGTTGCGCTGCTTTACGGCGCAACGCTTCGCGCCCAGTCGCCCGATGACGTGCTTGCCGTAAGCAAGGTGGAAGCGGAACAACTCGTCCGCTTCCTGCAACAGGAGATTGACCCGGGCATTTTCTTTCTCCGGGATACGTCCGACAAGCAAAGTTATACCGTCCGCGCAAAACGGAGCGAATTCCTCGAGAAAGCGTTCACCCGGCTGCGCGAGAACGGCTATTCGACCACCCGTTACGACGGGCACTGGTTTATCCTTCGTGGGAAGGGCCTGGCCCTTTCGCTGCCGGACGGCTATTTCCGGAAAGACGCGCCGAAAGACACCTCTTCGTTGCAGGACTATCTGGATGCACAGGCCGCTGTAATGACGTTCCAGAACAAGATCTATGTGATCGGCGATCCGGAATCGCCGAAGCCCGGAGGACGTGGCACGGTGCGCGGATGCGTGCGGAATGTGGCCAGCGGCGAACCGCTCGCCGGCATTTCGGTCTATGTGATCGGCGGCAAGGCCTATACCCTGACCGACAATTACGGCAACTACAAGCTGACTTTGCCGGCCGGGGACGCACAGCTGGGTTTCAGCGGGTATTCGCTGGAAGACCTGAAGCTCGACCTGCGGGTATTCGGCGACGGCGCGCTCGACGTGGTGATGAAGGAGAAAGTGTTCACCCTCAAGGGTGCCGTCGTCACCTCGGAGGGCATGTCGCAGCACCGGACGCCCCAGCTGGGCATTGAAAAGGTACGCGTGGAACTCATCAAGACCGTTCCGGTGGTCTTCGGCGAAGCCGACGCGCTGAAAGTGGTGCTGACGCTCCCTGGCGTGAAATCGGTGGGCGAAGCAGCGAGCGGATTCAATGTGCGCGGCGGTTCGACCGACCAGAACCTGATCCTGTTCAACGAAGGCACGATCTACAATCCGAGTCATATGTTCGGCATCCTCTCGGCTTTCAATACAGATGTGATCAGTGACGTGGAGCTCTACAAAAGCTCGATTCCGGCGCAGTACGGGGGCCGCATCTCGTCCGTGCTGGAGGTGCGGAGTCGCGCCGGCAACAGCAAGAAGGTGCAGGGTTCCCTGGGCCTCGGCCTGCTGACGAGCCGGCTGCATCTGGAGGGACCTATCGTAAAGGACCGTACTACGTTCATCGTGGGCGCCCGTACCACCTATTCCGACTGGATGCTCGACCTGCTGACCGACAGGAGCGGGAAGGATCACAATACGTGGCTGCTCAGTTTCCTGCCCGAACCGAGCAGGGCCTATGGCGGCGGCTCGGCCTCGTTCCAGGATGCGAACGTGGGCATCAGCCACAAGATCAATGCGCGTCATTCGCTCCATCTCAACGGCTATTGGTCGCACGACCGGTTCAGTTTCAGCAAGGACACCACGTTCCGCTACCGCAACCTCAACGGGTCGGTCAAATGGCACGGCAGTTTCGGGGACAACCATTCAGTGACCGCCGTCGCGGGCTATGACAGCTATGGCTACAACATCGAAAACACATTCGATCCCAGTCTGGGTTACCTGCTTACGACCGGCGTGGACCAGTGGTTTGCCAAATTCAACTTCAAGTCGTCGGTCACCGACGCGCATACGCTCAGCTACGGCGTCCAGGCAACTTTGTACGACCTGAACCCGGGCATATATGAGGCGGCCGGCGATTCGTCGCTGGTGGCCCGGCGCGCACTCGATCCTGAGCGGGCGGTGGAGGGTGCGCTCTATGCCGGTGACACTTGGATGATTACCGACGCATTTTCGGTCGACGCCGGAATCCGCTTGTCGATGTTTTTCCGGGCGGGAGACGGCAAGCGCTGGGGCGGTCCGGAGTACCGGATTTCCGGAAAATATTCGTTCAACGACGTGACGTCCGTCAAGGCCGGCTTCAACACGATGCGCCAGTACGTGCATATGATCTCCAACAGCATCAATGTCTCGCCCACGGACAGCTGGCGGTTGAGCAGCAGCCGCATCCGTCCACAGGAAGGCTGGCAGGCGGCGGCGGGCTTCTACCGGACGATGCTCGACAATACCGTCGACTTCTCCGTGGAAGGATACTGGAAACACGTAGACCATTTTATCGACTACAAGGGTGGGGCGGTCCTTGTAATGAATCCCAACCTGGCTGATGACCTGATCGAGACGGAGAACCGGTCCTACGGCGTGGAGGTGATGTTGAAGAAGACGGTGGGCAAGCTCAACGGCTGGGTTTCCTATACCTGGTCGCGTTCCCTGCTCCGCGACATGGCGGGTCCCGGCACACAGTCCATCAACAATGGCAACTGGTACAACGCTCCGTACGACAAACCGCACGACGTGAAACTCGTGGGCAACTACAAGCTCACTCACCGGTACAGCCTTTCGTTCAATCTTGATTATTCGACAGGCCGTCCCGTCACGATACCCGTAGGACAGTATGTTTACGGGGGAGGCGTCCGGCTCGTATATTCCGATCGGAATGCCTATCGGATTCCCGACTACTTCCGGCTCGACCTGGCTGTCATCGTCGAGCCCGGCCACTATCTCAAGCAGCTGACGCATATGTCGTTCACGTTCGGATGCTACAACGTCACGGGGCGCAGGAACCCGTATTCCGTGTTCTATTCGTCCGACGGAAATAAGATATCCGGCCATATGCTCAGCGTCTTCGCCGTTCCGGTCCCTTATGTCAACTTCAACCTGAAATTCTGATGAAAAAACGAACGGTCTTCTGGCTTTGGATGCTGGCGGTGCTGGGTACCGCCTGCGTCTACGACTATCAAGCCGAAACGGGTAACCTGCAGAGATTCGTGGTCATCGAGGGCGACATCCTGATCGGCGACTATACGCAAGTGCGGGTATCGACGAGCGGTGCCCTGTCGGACAATTCGGCGGCAGACCGGTCAATCCCGGCCGTAGCCTATGTGGAGGCTTCCGACGCGACCCGCTATACGGGCCCGCTGGATGCGATTGACACACGTAACGCCAATCCTTCCCTCCAGTATCGGCTGGTGGTTTCCTGCATACACGGAACGTATATGTCCGACTGGGTGGGGGTGTTGCTCAGCGGCCCGATTGACAGCGTCGGCTACCACATCAGCGACGACAGGCAGACCCTGACGATGGAGGTCTCCTCCCGAGGCGTGGACAGTCCGTATTTTCGTTGGTTGGCCCGTGAAACGTGGGAATATCATACCCCATACTATGCGTCGTCTTATTTCGTCCGCAAGGGAACGAAAGACCACGGGGTGGTCTATCCTCAGGATACAATCCTTCCGTTCCGTAGTGGAGAGAATACTTGTTATTGCTGGAATGATGCCAATGTCCCGGACATCATGACGGCATCGACCGAGCATCTTTCGGAGAACCGGCTGGTGCAGCACGAACTGTATACGATAGGCTGCTACGAGCAACGCATCTCCTATATCTATTCCGTGGAGATCCTTCAGGAGGCCCTTTCGGAGGAAGCCTACCGGTATTGGGAAACATTAAGCAAGAATTCAAAGGATATCGGCGGGCTGTTTTCCCCGGAGCCTTTCGAGATGCCGGGCAACATCCACAGCGAGAGAGATCCTGAAGAAAAGGTGTTGGGCTATATCAGCGCCACCGTACCGTCGGTCAAGCGGGTGTACCTTCGGTCTGCAGAAATCAAGTTTGCACAGATTCCACCCGAGGATAGGCAAGTCTATGACATCGAGTCGAGGTGTGACTACGGAGATTCCAAGACCAGGCGCTGGCTTTTCACTAACGGTTTTTCCGTGGTAGGCCGTACGCCGGGGATGCCGGGCTGTTTCGACTGGCTCCCGACGCGATGCGTCAACTGTGAAGTTTGGGGCAACGGTACCCGCAATAAACCTGATTTCTGGCCTTACGACGATTGACGTGTTATGAAAAAGATGGTATTGCTTATTTTGTTTTGCGTAACCGCTTTGTCGCTGTCGGCCCAGAACCGGGCCGTGGAACGCGTGTATGTTTCCACCGACAAGGATGTCTATGTAGCCGGCGACCGGATATGGTGTTCCGCTTTCTGCGTGCAGCCGTCCGGTGCGCTTTCCGAGATAAGCCGGATGGCGTATCTGGAGTTGCACGGGACATCCAATATGGCGGCGACGGCCCGCATCGCGCTGGACGCGGGCCGGGGAGGCGGCTATCTCGACCTGCCGGCCACGCTACCCACCGGGAATTATCGGCTGGTCGCCTACACGGCCCAGAACAAGGCGGAGAAGGATTACGATTATGCCGGCATCGCGTCGAAGACGCTGTCGGTGTTCAATGTCCTGTCGTCTGACCGGCAGGACGGCGGCGTGGAGATCGTAGACGAAGAAACCTACCGTCAACGGGTGGCCCAGGTCGTGGAAGCGGCGCCTTCCGGAAACGTGTCGTTGACCTGGTCGGACGGCCGGCTTACGCTGGCCAATGCGACGGACCAGCCCCTGACGATGAGCCTTTCCGTATGGCACGATGACGGATTCCTGACGAACGGCAATCCGGGCATTGCCGATTTCATGGACGGGGTGCGCCGGGTCGGGAAGCCGCAGTTCGATGCGACCGTTCTGCCCGACCTGGAAGGGGAGGTCATCTACGGGCACGTCGAAGGATTCAGCGAGGAGATGTTTCCGCAGCTGTCTGGAAAATATGCCTATCTCTCGTCGCCTTCCGACAAGTCGGACATCTATATCGCGCCGATCCGCGAAGACGGGTCGGTGACTTTCTTCACGGCCGGCATTTTCGGCAACAAAGAGTGTGTCTGCGAAATCGAAGGCATCGACCCGACGTTCAACTGTCACGTTGAACTGCAGTCGCCGTATGTGAACGCAGCCGTTCCTGCGGCCCGTCCGCTGCCGCTCAGCGCTTCTTTGTCCGATGCGCTCCGGCAGCGCAGCGTGAGCATGCAGCTGGAACGCCGTTTTGCTTCGGACCTTCTGCCGGATCTCCTGCCGTACCGGAGTAGCAGCTTCCTCGACGAAGGAGGGGTGATCCGCTACATCCTCGACGATTACACGCGTTTTACGACGATGAGCGAAGTGTTCAGGGAGTTCATCCCGGAGATACACATCCGTAACCGCGAAGACGGCAAGCCCGGCATCCAGTTGCGCCTTTTTGATGCTCCATACAATCCGGTTTATGCGAAAAGACTGTCAATGGTGCTGCTTGACGGCGTCCCGGTGTTCGACAATCAGAAGATCATAGATTACGACCCGTTGCTGGTCGAGTCGGTCGACATATATCCCAATACCTATATCGTCGGTAAACTTACGTTCGAGGGCGTCGTGAATTTCGTCACCTACAAGCGCAACCTTCCCGCGATGCGGTTCGACGGGAATGCGCGGGTGGTCGATTACCAGGGGGTATGCCTGCCCCAGGCGTGGACCGGGGCTTCTTTTGCCGATAACGGGGATTATCCCGACTACCGGCAGACGGTCTACTGGCATCCGCTGCTGCGTGTCGGCGCGGAAGAATCGCTCTCCGTTCCCGTCCGGCTGCCCGCCTACAAGGGCTTGTTCCGGGTGGTGGCGGAAGGCCTGTCCGCCGATGGAACGCCGTTCCGGGCGGCCATCTCCTTCGAAGTGGAGTAAATTTGTTCAAAACTTGTTGGCAGTTAGGATTTTTTGTCCTATCTTTGCATCCCCGCAAAAAACGGGGGTACAAAACATAAATAATAGATTTACAACTATTTATGCCAACAATTCAACAATTAGTTCGCAAAGGACGCGAGGTTATCGAAGAACAGAGCAAATCTCGCGCGCTGGATGCTTGCCCTCAGCGGAGAGGTGTTTGCGTACGTGTGTACACGACCACCCCTAAGAAGCCGAACTCTGCAATGCGTAAGGTTGCACGTGTTCGTCTGACCAACCAGAAAGAGGTCAATGCATACATCCCGGGCGAAGGACACAACCTCCAGGAACACAGCATCGTACTGGTTCGCGGCGGCCGTGTCAAGGACCTTCCGGGTGTTCGCTACCACATCCTTAGAGGAGCTTTGGATACCGCTGGCGTCGAAGGTCGTACGCAGTCGCGTTCGCTCTACGGTGCCAAGAGGCCGAAGAAATCTAAGAAGTAACCACATCAATCACTTAAATTCCTTAAAAAATGAGAAAAACGAAGCCTAAAAAGAGGATTCTACTTCCTGATCCTAAGTTTCACGATGTCGAGGTGACCCGTTTCGTGAATAACCTTATGTTACAGGGGAAGAAGAGTATCGCTTATTCTATTTTTTACGATGCGATCGAT
This sequence comes from uncultured Bacteroidales bacterium, assembly GCA_947306365.1. Classification (GTDB taxonomy): domain Bacteria; phylum Bacteroidota; class Bacteroidia; order Bacteroidales; family UBA932; genus Cacconaster. Next base: position 344 of record CAMZGD010000026.1, on the reverse strand, counting down.
ATGATCGGCGAGAAGATGAAAGATTCTGAAGAGGCTCCTCTCGATATTTGGAAAAAAGCATTGGAAAATATCACCCCGCAGGTTGAAGTCAAGAGCCGCAGGGTGGGTGGTGCGAACTTCCAGGTCCCGACTGAGGTGCGTCCGGAGCGTAAAGTCTCGCTTTCGATGAAGAATATGATACTTTATTCCCGCAAGCGCGCCGGCCATTCCATGGCTGAAAAGTTGGCTGCTGAAATTATGGCTGCATACAACTGCGAAGGTGCAGCTTATAAGAGAAAAGAGGAAATGCACCGTATGGCTGAGGCCAACAAGGCATTTGCTCACTTCCGTTTCTAATCATCGCG
>CAMZGD010000025.1 GCA_947306365.1 uncultured Bacteroidales bacterium | reverse complement strand
GTCCACTTCTTCGGCGGTCTCGACGGCGAGGGAACGCTGGGTGATGCCGGCGTTGTGGATGAGGTAGTCGATGTGAACGTCGAGATCACGGGCAAATGCGTCAACGGCGGCATAGTCGGTGGTGTCGGCTTCGACCGGGCGGACCGTGCCGGCGCCGAGCTTCAGGCAGTCAGAACGGACTTCTTCCAGGCGCTTGCGGTTGCGGGCGAGCAGGATGATGTCGGCACCGTAGCGGGAGAATTCGCGTGCGATGGCGGCACCGATGCCGGAACTGGCACCGGTGATGAGGACTTGTTTATGGGTTAAATTTATCATGGTAGAGAGTGTTTGTCAGAAGGAGAATGAGCTGCGGGGCCGGAAGTCGTCGGGGAGAGGCATTCCGTACACGCGGTTGTGCAGCAGCACGCCGAGGTCCTCAGCGTTTTCGCAAAGATCCTGCTCTTCAGGAGAGATGACTTCGCCGATGCCCAATCGGACTACGTCGCCCCGTTTGTTGAAAACCTCGCTGAGCAGTTTCAGGAGACGGACCTTCGGGCTGATCAGTCCGAGCCGGTAATAGGTCCGGGAGTTACCGTCGAAGAAACGGACGGGCAGGACCGGGACGCGGGCCTTCTGGATGACGCGCAGGATGGCCGTCTGCCACTGCCGGTCTCGGATAGCATGCTCTTTGAGATTCAGGTCGGAAACGGCCCCGGAAGGGAAACATCCCACGGGATGACCTTCCCGAAGCCGGGACAGGGTCTCGCGGATGCCGCTCAGGCTCGCTGCTTTGGGCGTACCGATGTCGTTTCCATTGGGGACTACGTTGATGAAGTTGTCGGAGAGTGTCTCTATCTTGGCCAGGAACTGATTGACCATCAGCTTGTAATCCGGTCGTACATGTCCGAAGAGATCGACCAGCATCATGCCGTCGAGATGGCCGTACGGGTGGTTGCTTACCGTAATGAAAGCGCCTTCCGGGAGCGATTCCAGCCGTTCGGGATGTCCTACTTGATAGTCGATGCCGACATCGCGGAGCATCGCGTCCGAACAATCGGCTCCGCGCAGATGGGCCGTCCGGTCGTAGAGTTCGTTGACCCGGTCGACGGAGAAGAGGCGCATCATCAACCGGATGATACGCTCTCCGGCCTTACCTTTCAGTTTCGGGGTCAGTTGCTGCAGTTCCTTCGCTGTGTATACGGGCATCTGGATTCTTGAGTTTTTTTCTTTTGAAAATGACTTTGTCGTTCATCGTGAAATTGTACAGCCCCGAGAAACACAAGGCGATGAGATTGCACCACACGACGTCGAGACGGGTGAGCAGTACGACCAGCTGAAGCAGAGCGATTTTCAGGAGAAACCCGCCGGTACAGGAGGCGTTATAGGCGGCATAGTGCTTCCAAAAGGAACGGGTACCGTGGTTGGGGAGTCGGTCTTTCCATACGACGAAGAAGGAGGAACAGAAGTTTACCAGCACGGCACACTCGAAAGAGAGGGTGGGTGAGAGGATGTTCCGGCCGAAATAGCTTCCGCTGAACAGGAAGTGCGAACAAATCCAGAGGACCAGCGTATCGACGGCGGTCCCCAGCAGGCTGGCGGTAAAATAGCCCCCCAGCCGTTTGAGCACTTCGGCAAGGCGGTTACTCATCCTTCTGTTTGGGAAGCGGGTCTTTTTTGGCGTAGTACCGTGCGTCTTTCCAGACGGTCACTACATAGATCAGCACCAGGACAGCCAGGATGACCAGCCCCGGATAGTCGAGGGCGTGGATGAAGACTCTCTTGCCGAACAGGTTCCAGACTTGTTCAAACTGCTGCCACGGCCGGATGAGGATGAGCAGGGTGTTCAGGAGGATGGCGATGATACGGAATTCGGTGGGGCCGAGGCCGGCGTAGGTCAGCTTGAATTCGGCTTTCAGGTGCGCGTTTATGCTGACGTTGAGCGTGAGCTGCAGGTAGATTACCAGCATGGCCAGGGCGGTATAGAGGCTCAGGAACGGTGACAGCCCGATGCCGACGAACATCAGCGTTTCATTGATGCCGTCCACGGTATGGTCCACGTAGTAGCCGTAAATGGGGCGCTGGGTGTTCCGGACGCGGGCCAGCGTTCCGTCGAGCGAATCGCCATACCAGTTTACGATCAAGCCGAAAGAGCTCAGCCAGAGCCAGTTGACATTGTAATTCGATAAGATGTATCCCAGCGCGATAAGGAAGGCGCCAAGGGTTCCGACCCAGGTCAGCATGTCGGAGGTCACCCAGCGGGGCTGGCGGTCGGCCAGCCAGACCAGGGCTTTCTTTTCGATCCCGTTCAGAACCGACGTCTGTATTCGTTCAGCCTTCTTGTCCATAACAAATCATTTGATGCGGGAAAACGCCGCAAAAAACAGGTCAAACTGTTCCGGGCAGGCAATCCCGGACAAAAATAGCGATATTTTGCCAAAAATGGAATCTGGTAAAAAATCACTATCTTTACTGAATGAAACGGATTTTGATCTTTTTGCTGGCCCTCTCTCTTGCCGGGCCCGTGTCTTTCGCTCAGGAAGAGCGCAGGATGATGACGATGGAAGAAGCCGTGCTGGGGCGCGGCCTGATGGTTCAATCCCCCCTGTGGCACTGGACGGGCGACAAGTCCGTCGTGGCGCTCGACGAACCCGCTCCGGGACAGATGCCTTTCCCGGGGGCGATGCCCGGATTCCGCCGTCCGGAGCCATTGGCCTATGCCCGGGCCAACAACCTGTACTACAAGGACAAGGCAGGTGAAGAACACGCCATCACGGCCTACGAAGACCCGGGCATCGTGTGCGGACAAAGTGTCAGCCGCAACGAATTCGGCATCAACGGTGGTATCTTCGTGTCGCCCGACAGCAGCAAGATCGCCTTTTACCGGAAGGACGAGCGCGGCGTGACGCTGTTCCCGCTGCTCGACATCACTACCCGCACCGGCACGCTCCGCGAGATCCGTTATCCGATGAACGGCATGACGTCCGAGCAGATCGCTCTCGGCGTGTACGACATCCCGACAGGCACGACCGTCTGGATGGACGTCACGGATTTCGACGAAGAACGGTACCTGACCAATATCACCTGGGGACCGGGCAGCAACCGGATCTACATCCAGGTGCTCGACCGGCCGCAGAAGCACGTCCACCTCAATGTCTATGACGCCGCGGACGGAAAGTGCCTCGGAACGCTGCTGACCGAGCAGAACGACCGTTGGGTGGAACCGCAGGAGCCGCTGGTCTTCCTGGAGTCCGACCCCGACCAGTTCCTCTATTTCACCGACAACCGGGACGGCTACAAGAACTATTATCTCTGCTCCGCCAGCGGGAAGTTCGCGCCGAAGCGCCTGACCGACGTGGATGCCGACTGTTCGTTCGTGGCCCAGCGCGGGCGGTACGTCTATTATTATTCGGCGGAAGTGTCGCCCGTCGAGAACCATCTTTTCCGGGTGGACCTCAAGACCGGGAAGCGGATCCGGCTCACGCGGGAGGAAGGCTGGCACAGCTGCCAGATCTCGCCCGACGGAAAATATTTCATGGATACCTGGTCGTCGCTCGACGTGCCGCGGGTCATGGGGTGGGGCACCACCGACGGCAAGAAGTTCACGGAACTCTGGCGGAAGGAAGCAGGCGGACTGAACCCCGTGCTGACCAGCTGCAAGATCGAGATGGGTACGGTCAAGAGCGCCGACGGAAAGTACGACAACCACTACGGCCTGGTCTATCCGCTTGACTTCGACCCGTCAAAGAAATATCCGGTGATCCTCTACGTATACGGCGGTCCGCACACGCAGCTGATCCGCGATGTGTTCCAGGGCGGCATGTCGCGCTGGGACATCTACATGGCCCAGCACGGCTACGTGGTGTTTACGATGGACAATCGCGGAACGCCGAATCAGGGCGCCGACTATGAGAAGGCCATCCACCGCCAGTGCGGCCAGGCGGAGATGGCCGACCAGATGGAAGGCATGAAGTGGCTGATGTCGCATCCGTGGGTGGACTGCGACCGCATCGGCGTCCACGGCTGGAGCTACGGCGGTTTTATGACGATCTCCCTGGCGGTCAACTATCCCGACGTCTTCAAGGTGGCGGTGGCCGGCGGTCCCGTCATCGACTGGAAGTGGTATGAAGTGATGTACGGTGAGCGTTACATGGATACGGAGGCGACGAATCCGGAAGGTTTCGCGAAGACCTCGCTGATCCCGCGCGCCAGGGACCTCAAGGCGAAACTGCTCATCTGCCAGGGAGCGATCGACGATACGGTGGTGTGGGAACACAGCCTGAGTTTCATCGAGAGTTGCATCAAGAACAAGGTGCAGGTCGACTACTTCCCGTACCCGACGCATCCGCACAATGTCCGCGGCGTTGACCGCGTCCACCTGATGGACAAGGTCACGATGTATTTCGACGATTATCTGTAATCCGCGGCGCTCCGCTACGGGCCCTGGCTAATCGATCCTGGCAACCAGATCGCCATCGAGCGAATACTCGCCGTGGGCGATTTGGAAACGGACGTTGTCCATCCGGATGACGATCCGGTCGGCCGACCACTCCTTCAGGATCATCTTTCCTGAAAAGGTGTTGGTATAGTTGGCTCTGTCACTGGACAGCGGGGCACAGAAAGAGAGATATTTCAATTGCAGTTCTTTTCCCACGGGCGTCGTTTCGGCGAAATAGAAAGTCAGTATAAGGTGGTCCCAGACATCTATCCCTCCGGTATGCGCGCTGATACCCACGCAACCGGGAAGTTCCGAATGAGAAGGCATAAAGAAGCTTTCCATCTTCATGTTTCCGTCCGGTCCGGAAAGATTCAACGCTTTACCATCCGGATCATCCGGGTTCAGGCTGGAGCAGGCCGTGTAGCATATGCAGGCAAGGCAGAGGGCTATGAGTATCTTCTTCATATGAATCGTTTATACAACTTAATGCAAGAATCTTAAAAACCTTGCGCCGGGAAAGCCGGCCCATTGCCACAATTCAATGGGTTTTCGCCGGAGCGACCTGGGCGATGATCACGGCTACGAATACCAGCAGGGAACCGACGAGTTCTCTGCTGGTCATTATTTGATGGAGAATCAGCCAGCCGGCCAGGACGGCGAAGACCGACTCGAGGCTCATCAGCAGGGAGGCCAGGGCCGGATTGAGCCCTTTCTGTCCCACGATCTGGAGCGTATAGCCCACAGCGCTGGAGAGGATGGCGGCGTACAGCAACGGAATCCAGGCGTTCCACGTGGCGAACGGCGCCGCCCAGGCCGCCAGTCCATCGGGCGCCATATCGCGGAAAACCATCAGGATGGAAGAAAGGACGCCGCAGGTCAGGAACTGGATGGCGGCGAGTTCCAGTGCGTCGTACTGCGGTGCGTAGCGGTCGACGCACAGGATTTGGAAAGAGAAGGCGAACGCGCAGAGCAGGACCAGCAGGTCGCTCGTCTGCAGCGTAAGCGTCTCGTTGATGCAGAGCAGGTAGAGACCGACGATCGCGATCGCCACGCTGATCCAAAGCGACACTCCGGTCCGTTTGCGGAAGACGATGAAATTGAGGATCGGGACCAGCACGATGTAGAACGCGGTGATGAATCCGGCCTTTCCGGCGCCTGTGCCCAGCGCGATGCCCTCCTGCTGGACCAGGCTGGCCAGGCAGAGCAACGTACCGCAAACAGCCCCAGCTTTCCAGCGTGACGGGGCTCCGCCCCGAACCCCGCCGCTCCGGCCTGCTACTTTACGGAAGATGATAACAGGCCAGAGGGCAGCGGCGGCAATCAGGAAACGCAGCCCGGTGAAGGTGCAGGAGCCCATATAGTTGCTCCCTTCGCTCTGCGCCACGAACGCGACCCCCCAGATGACGGCGGTCAGCGTCAGCAGCAACGAGTTCCTCCACTGCCGGTTGCCAGCCACGTCCGACTACTTCATGTACGGATACTTGTAGCCGCGGGCCGGGACCAGGGTCTCCTTGATGGCACGCGGGATGGCCCAGCGGATGAGGTTGAACTCACCGCCCGCCTTGTCGTTGGTACCCGACTTGCGGGAACCGCCGAACGGCTGCAGGCCGACCACGGCGCCCGTCGGCTTGTCGTTGATGTAGAAGTTGCCGGCGGCATAGCGCAGCTTGTCGGCGACGGCCTGCACCATCATGCGGTCCTGTCCGAACACGGCGCCCGTCAGGCCGTACGGCGATGTGGTGTCGCAGAGTTCGACGGCCTTGTCCATTTCGGCGTCTTCATAGACATAGACGGTGAGGACGGGGCCGAAGATCTCTTCTTCAATCGTCTTGAAATGCGGGTCGGTTGTCACGATGACGGTCGGCTCCACGAAGTAGCCCTTGCTCTTGTCGCAGCCGCCGCCGATGACGATCTCGGCATCGGGCGACTTGCGCGCATATTCGATGTTGGCGGCGATGTTGTCGAACGAAACCTCGTCGATCACGGCGTTGATGAAATTGTCGGGATCGCACACGTCGCCCATCTTCGCCTCGGCGGCGAAGGCCTTCATTCCTTCGAGGACCTTCGGCCACAGCGACTTGGGGATATACATACGGGAAGCGGCGGAGCACTTCTGGCCCTGGAATTCGAACGCACCGCAGAAAGCGGCCGTGGCGACGTCTTCGGCAACGGCGGTCGGCGTGACGAAGATGAAGTCCTTGCCGCCCGTCTCGCCCACGAGGCGCGGGTAATTCACATAGTTGTCGATATTCTCGCCCACCTGGCGCCAGAGCGTGTTGAACGTAGCGGAGGAACCGGTGAAATGGACGCCGGCCAGGTGCTTCGACGCGAAGATCTCCTTTCCGATCACCGAACCCTGTCCCGGGATGAAGTTGACCACGCCGTCGGGCAGGCCCGCTTCCTTGTAGATCTGCATCAGGTAGTAGTTCGAGAGGATGGCCGTGGTAGACGGTTTCCATACCGTGACGTTGCCCATCAGCACCGGCGACATATTGAGGTTCGAAGCGATCGAGGTGAAGTTGAACGGCGTCAGCGCGAACACGAAGCCTTCCAGCGCCCGGTATTCCACCGTGTTGATCTGGCCCTTGGCGCTCTTCGGCTGGAAGCCGTAGATTTCGGAGGCGAAATGCGCGTTGTAGCGCAGGAAGTCGATGAGCTCGCAGGTGGAGTCGATCTCGGCCTGGTAGAAGTTCTTGCTCTGGCCGAGCATCGTGGCCGCGTTCATCAGGGCACGGTACTTCGTGGAGATGAGTTCGGCGGCCTTCATCAGGATGGCGGCGCGCACGGTCCAGTCGGTCTCGGACCACTGCTTGTGGGCGGCCATTGCGGCGTCGATGGCCATGCGGACCTCGGCGGGGCCTGCCTTGTGATAGGTGGCCAGCACGTGATGGTGGTCGTGCGGCATCACCACCTTGCCGGTGTTGCCGGTGCGGACTTCCTTCCCGCCGATGATCAGGGGAATCTCAATCTCAATGGAACTTTGGCGCTTGAGCTCCTTTTCGAGGGCTTCGCGCTCAGGGGAACCTTTCAGATAGGTCTTGACCGGCTCGTTGGCCGGATCCGGAAATGCATAGATGGCGTCTCTCATTTCAGTATGTTTGGTTTGATTGTTTCACAATCTTCAAAAATACGAAAAAAATGCGTAACTTCGCAACCATACCCCGCAAAAATCCTTACGAATATGCACATCGGAATCGCCGGCAACATCGGCAGCGGCAAAACCACGCTCACGCGAATGCTCGCAGCGCACTACGGCTGGACCCCGAGATACGAGGCCGTGACGCACAATCCGTTCCTGGAAGACTACTACAAGGACATTCCCCGCTGGTCGTTCAACCTGGAAGTCTATTTCCTCACCCAGCGCTTCAAGGACGTGATGGAGATCGCCCGCAGTTCCGAAACCATCATCCAGGACCGCACCATCTTCGAGGGCGTCTATGTGTTCGTGGCCAACAACGTGGCGATGGGCAATCTTTCCCAGCGCGATTTCGACGCCTACATGGACCTGTTCAACGTGATGATGCAGATGGTCAAACTGCCCGACCTGCTCATCTATCTCAAGTGCTCGATCCCGCACCTGGTGGCGCAGATCCAGAAGCGCGGCCGCGACTATGAGCAGTCGATGAGCCTCGAGTACCTCGGCGGCCTGAACAACCGCTACGACGAATTCATCTACAAGGAATACAAGGGCGAAGTCCTGACGATCGACGCCGACAACCTCGACTTCCAGAACAATCCCGAAGACTTCGCCTCCATCACCGACAAGATCGACGCACGCCTGTTCGGGCTGTTCTGAAAGCAAGATGCCCGGCCGGAGCCGGGCATCGCGATCATTTGAATGCCTGTTCGGACAGGCCGGGACCGCCGAGGGCGAGATCCTTGAAGTAGTCTGGAACGGGCTTGCCGAGGAGTGCGTCGACGTACAGCTTGGCAATGTACTGCGACAGCATGAAACCGTGTCCGCGCATACCTACGAAGAGTCCCTTCTCCGGGTCGATGACGTAGCGCGGCTCGGTGTAATAGCCGGCCCAGGTTGCCTGGAAGCTCATTCCCTTCAGCTGCGGGATCCACTCCGTGAATACCTCCGACGCGATCTCCAGGAATTCCTGCGTGTTGACCTTCAGGTTCTTGGCCGCATCCGTGGCATCCTGTGCCGGGGAGGCGCAGCCGATGATCTGGCCGGTCTCCGCCAGCTGCTGGCCATAGACCGCCGAGAAGCCCTTGTAATGCCGCCGGTCGATGAGCATGTCGAGCGAATCGCCGTCCTTGCCGATGAGCGGCAGGCGCTTGGTGATGAAGGCCTGGTGCCGCACCGGATAGAGTCCCGTCTCGATGCCGAGCTGCCGGGCGAACTTCTCCGCGCCGGCGCCCATCGCGTTGACGAAGACCTCGGTTTCGTAGCGGACGTACCGGCCTTCCCGGTTGCGGACGGTGATGCGGTACTGACGGCCGTTCTTTTCGACGTGGATCACTTCGGTGTCCTCGAACACCTGGCCGCCGGCCTTGATGCCCAGCTGGCGCACGGTGTCGATGGTCTTGCCCGGCGTGGCCTGCCAGCAGTCGAGTGAGATGAGCGCGTGGCTGTACAGGTCGAGATTGGGGTTGATGTAGGGCGAGATCTCCTTGGCGAAGTCTTTCCGGTCCACCATATAGGCGTTCGACCAGGCGCGGGAAGCGTCGAGCGAACGGTAGGTGTCCTCATCGTGCACGAAGTTCACGTATCGCGTCATCTTGAGGTCGATGTTGCGCAGCTGCTGCACCTCACGGAAGATCTCCAGGTTGTGCGTGGCGATGTCGGCCAGGGCGGGGAGGGAGAAGGCGGGACGGCCGCCGGCGATGCAGCGCCAGGAACTGCCGTGCTCGTTGTTGACCATCACCGGCTTGAATCCGGCTTCGGACAGGTAGCGGAACAGGGCCGTTCCGGCCATGCCGCCGCCGGCCACGAACGCGCCGACGCGGTGGATTTCCACGTCGGTGCACTTGGGATTGGTGATCAGCTCGACCTTCCGGTCCGGGTTGATGACGCTTCCGATCTCCACGAGGTTGGCCATCGGGCCGCGGGGCGTGAAGTCGCCCGTGATCTCGATGCCGTAGGCGCGGAGGGCCTGCTTGGCACGCGGCAGGCAGCGCGAGCCGCGGCAGGGACCCATACCGAGCCGGGAGATGTGCTTGAGCTCCTGCGCGGTGATGCTCGTGCGCCCTTTCAGCAGGGCGAGCAGGTCTCTCAGGCGGACGTCTTCGCAGTGGCAGATATAGGTGAAATCGTCGTTGAGTTCGGTCGGCGTCATCTCGAGCGGCTCGGGATACAGTTCCTTGACGATGAAGCCGTGCGCTTCGAGCAGGGCTTCGTCGCTGTCGCCCGCATAGAGGGTTTCGGCCTTGACCACGGCGACGTTGGTCTTGTTGGGTTTGCGGATGAGCCGTTCGATGGTTCCTTCGCCCACCTTCCTGCCGTTGTCGTCGACCAGGAAGACTTCGGCGCCGGCCTTGACGTCGAATTCGACGGGGAGGAAGATCTGCCGGCGGTCGGGACGGTAGCCGAAGATGGCCAGGCCCGGGCAGTGCGCCACGCATTCCATGCAGCCGATGCACTTGTCGAAGTCGATGGTCGGGGTGACCGACGTGGAACTCTTGGTGATGGCGCCCTGCTTGCAGGCGAAGGAGCAGGGGTTGCAGGCGAAGCCGTACAGGCAGTCGGCGATCACGAAGCCGCCCTTGCGCATCCGCTCGGCCGACGGCTTGCGGGGCTCGTCGAGGAGGCGTTGCGGCCGCTGCTGGGAATCGATGTATTCTTTCGATACGGTGAGGTAGGCGTTGTAGTCGATCCGGCGGCCGAGGGCCTGCTGGATCTCATAGGCGCACTGGCGGCCGCGCAGCACGGCGGACGTGCCTTCGCCGATGCGGACGGCGTCGCCCACGCCGTGGCAGGCGAGCCCGAAGATCTCGGCGCCCTTGCGCAGCAGCTGGCTGTCGGGCAGCAGGCCGGTGCAGATGTTGATGCAGTCGATGCCGTCGATGCGCACCTCGGTGCCCGGAATCGGCTTGAAGTTCTCACACTTGGCGATGATCGCGCCCGTCACGCCGGTCCAGTCTTCGTTGGGGATGGCTTCCACGAGCGTGTAGGAAGTCATGATGGGGATGCCGAGGCGGCGGAGGCGGTTGGCCTGGACGGGGAAGCCGCCTTCGTGCGGCATCGCCTCGATGATGGCCTTGACCCGGGCGCCGGCCTGGATGGCCTGGTAGGAGGTGAGGTACCCGATGTTGCCCGCACCCACCGTGAGGATGTTCTTGCCCAGCAGGGTGAATTCCTTGTTCATCATCCGCTGCACCACCGCGGCCGTGAAGACGCCGGGGAGGTCGTCGTTCTTGAAGGCCGGCATGAACGGCAGGGCGCCCGCCGCGACGACGAGCTGTTCTGCGTCCACGTAGAAGATCTCCTGCGAGGCGACGTTCTTGACGGCAAGCCGCTTTCCTTCGAGGATGTCCCACACGACGCAGTTGAGCATGATGCCCTCGAGGGAGTCGCCGGCCAGGGTCTTCGCGATATCGAAGCCGCGCATGCCGCCGAACTTCTGCTCCTTCTCGAAGAAGAAGAACTGGTGGGTCTGCATCTGGAACTGGCCGCCGATGGCGTCGTTGTTGTCGAGCACGAGGTTGTCGATGCCCGCCTTGTTCAACTCTTCGCGGACAGCGAGTCCGGCCGGGCCGGCGCCGATGATGGCGACGGCGGTACGGTACACCTTCTTCTGTCCTTCCTGCCGGGTGGTTGCGCTGTCGACCAGGGAGAAGCTCTCCTTGCCGACGCGGCGGACTTCCCGGACGCCGTCGATCTTGGTGATGCAGATGCGGCGGATGTGGCCGTCGACGAGCATTTCGCAGGCGCCGCACTTGCCGATGCCGCACTCCATCGTGCGCTTGCGGTCTTTCAAACTGTGGTGATGAACCGGGAAACCGGCCTGATGCAGGGCCGCTGCGATGGTCTGGCCTTTCTGGCCGCGGACGGTCTTGCCTTCAAAGATGAATTCGTGGAGATCCGCCTCGGGGATGTCCAGAATCGGGTGGGATGCAATCTTATACATAAGTGTTTGTTGGCAAATCTCAACAAAGTTATAAAAAATAACGCTATCTTTGTACGGTTGTAAAGCAAATTCCGATGAATTATATCAAAACCGATATCGAAGGCCCGTTGATCATCGAGCCGCGCGTATTTCTTGACAAGCGCGGGTATTTCTTCGAATCGTTCTCGCTGCGCGAATTCACGGCGCAGGCGGGACCCGTGAAGTTCGTACAGGACAACGAGTCGTATTCCGCCCGGCGCGGTGTGCTCCGCGGGCTCCATTTCCAGAAAGGGAAGGCGGCGCAGGCCAAACTGCTGCGCGTCGTTCGGGGCAGCGTGCTCGACGTGGTGGTGGACATCCGTCCGGGTTCCCCGACGCGGGGGCGGTACGTTTCCGTGGTGCTGAGCGGGGAGAACAAGCGCCAGTTCTTCATCCCGCGCGGTTTTGCGCATGGCTTCCTGGTGCTGGAAGACGATACGGTGTTCCAGTACAAGTGCGACAACTACTATGCGCCCGAGGCCGAAGGGTCATACCGGTGGAACGACCCGACCCTGGCCATCGACTGGGGCGTGTTGCCCGATGAATTGATTCTTTCGGAAAAGGACGCGCAGGCGCCTTTCTTCAAATAGCCGGCCTTCAGAGAACCTGTCCTTCCTGCTGGCGGATGCGGCGGATGCAGTCGCGGAGCGACGTTTCCCACGGCGGCGTGGCGACGCCGAAATCGCGGCGGATCTTTTCTTTCGATAGCACGGACCAGGCCGGCCGTTCGGCCGGTGTGGGGTATTCGGTGGTCGAGAGCGGCCGAATGCGGCAGTCCAGTCCACCTTCCTGCATGATGCGTCCGGCGAATTCCGCCCAGGAACACCGGCCCTCGTCGGTGAAGTGGTAGACCTCGCCGCGCCGGTCCCCAATCCTGCCGATGATGCGGAGGATGGCTTCGGCCAGGTCGCGGGCATAGGTCGGGGTCCCGAACTGGTCGGCCACGACGCCGATTTCCGGTTTCTCGCTTCCGAGCCTGAGCATCGTCTTTACGAAGTTCTTGCCGAAAGGTGAATAGAGCCATGCGGTGCGGATGATCACGCCCCGGCACCCGGTACGCCGGACGGCGTCCTCGCAGGCCCGCTTGCTCGCCCCGTAGACGGAGACGGGATGCCGGCGGGAAGTTTCGGTGTAGGGGATGCCGCTTTTCCGCTTTCCGTCGAAGACGTAGTCGGTGGAAATCTGGATGAGGGCGGCACCGTGCCGCCGGGCGCTGCGCGCGAGATTCCGGGGACCCTCGACGTTGATGGCCATGCAGCGCGCCACGTCGCTTTCTGCGCGGTTCACGTCGGTGTAGGCGGCGCAGTTGACGATGGTCCCGACCCCGTTGCCGGCCACGAACCGTTCGACCGCTTCCGCGTCGCAGATGTCGAGCCTGCGGACGGCGCCGGCCTCCGTGACGTCGGTGAAGAGAAACCCGGGCTTTCCGGCCGAAAGCAGCTGCAGTTCAGTGCCCAGCTGTCCGAAAGCGCCCGTGATCAGGACATTTTCCATAGACGATAAAATTTATGCAAAGATAAAAATTAAAGAAGTATATTTGTAAGTTAATTTGACACAAAACCGCGAATATGGATTACAATACGCAGAGAGAGAAACTGGTGCTGCCCGAATACGGCCGCCACGTACAGAAGATGATCGAGCAGGTGAAGGCCATCGAGGACAAGGAGAAGCGCAGCGAACAGATGCGCGCGGTCGTGCAGGTGATGGGCATTCTGAATCCGCAGATCCGCGAACTCAACGACTACAAGCACAAACTGTGGGACCACGCCCAGGTGATCGGCGGGTTCGACCTGGACATCGACGCCCCGTATCCGGCACCGACGCCCCAGCAGTTCGAAGTCCGTCCCGACGTCATCGCCCTGCCCGGAAAGCCGGTCAAGGCGGCCTGCTACGGGCGCAACATCGAGAACATCATCGGCCTGATCGCCGACCGCGAGGATGACGACGCCAAGAAGGAGATGATCCGGGCGCTCGCCCTCTACATGCGGCAGCAATACCTGATCTGGAACAAGGACAACGTGGCCGAAGAGACCATCTTCGCCGACATCGAGCGCCTGTCGGACGGCCGCCTCAAGGTGCCCGAAGACGTGCATCTCGGCGCCATCTCCCAGAATGTCAGCTTCGCCCGGCCGGGCATCAGCGTGGGCGGCAACGGCAACGGTTTCAGCAACAAGAAGAACCGCAACTGGAAGCGGAAAAAGTAACGTATGGCAGAAGACAAGAAGCGCAAGGGGAAGAATCCGTCGAAGCCCCGGCCGCAGTCGCGGCCGAAGAAAAAGACGGCATCCGTTTCGCGGCGGCGGTCCACCCCGCGGCAGCCGCTCCTTTCGGAAGACAGCCGGCGGATCGTTCGCATCGTCCTCGGCGTCCTGTGCAGTATCCTGACCCTTTACACGCTGGTCGCGCTGCTCTCCTACGTCTTCACGTGGACGTCCGACCAGAGCCTGAACTTCGACCCGCAGCTATCCTCGCTGGAAACCGCAGCCGAGAATGCCGGCGGGAAGGTCGGTTTCCTCTGGGCCGACCTGCTGATTTCACGTTGGTTCGGTCTGGGCGCCTTCGCCATCCCTGTCTTCCTGGGCGCGCTGTCCGTGTACTGTTTCCGCATCAAGAAAGTCAATCTGCTGCGAGTGTTCCTCCTGTGTGCCTTCGGCGCCGTGATCTTTTCGGTGCTGCTGGCCTACATCTTCAGCTTTACGCCCTATGAATCGCTGCTCGGCAGCGGTGCCGGCGGCTCGTATGGCCACTTTGCCAATCAGTGGATGTGCGACAAGCTCGGCAAGGCGGGAATGGCCGGGGTGCTGATCCTGGTCCTGTTCCTGTATGCCTGCCTGCTGACGCCGAAGGTCGCCTTCTGGTTCGATGACCTGCTCAGCGGTCTTTCCCGCCGGGACGGTGAGGAAGATAACGGGGAAGAAGGCGAAGAAGACGAAGAAATCGACGGGGATCCGGATTATCTGCCCGGACTGGTTGTGGAAGGGGCCGAGGAAGCCGACACCGACCAGACGGACGACTGGATGGCCTGTACGGGAACGGACGCCCCGGCCGATCCGGAACCGGCGGCCGAGCCTGTTGCAGAAGAAGTGCCTGCGGCGCCGGAAACCGTCGATGACGTACCGCTCACCATTGAAAAGGATCCCAACGAGATCATCGACGGGCTCTCCGACGAAGCGTGGCGCGCGCGCTACGATCCCCGGCTCGACCTGCCGAAATACAAGCTGCCGCCGATGTCGATCCTCAAGGATTACAAGGATATGTGGTACGAGGTTTCGCGGCAGGAACTGGAGAACAACAAGCAGCGCATCGTCAACGCGCTGAACAGCTATAAGATCCGGGTCAAGGGCATCACGGCCAAGATGGGCCCGACGGTCACGCTCTACAAGATCCAGCTCGACGACGGCATCAAGGTCGCCCAGGTGCGCAGCTTGGAAGAAGACATCGCCATCTCGCTGGGCGCCAAGGGTGTCCGTGTGGTGACGCTGCTCGATTCCGTGGGCATCGAGGTGGCCAATGTCAAGCCGAGCGTCGTGGCGCTCAAGTCCGTGCTGGGCTGCCAGCAGTACCAGGAAGCCTCCCAGAAGATGGAACTGCCGATGGCCATCGGCATCACCGTGACCAACGAACCGTTCTTCCTCGACCTGGCCAAGATGCCGCACCTGCTTGTGGCCGGCGCGACGGGTCAGGGCAAGTCGGTGGGCCTGAACGTAATGATCACGTCGCTGCTCTATGCCCGCCATCCCGCCGAGATGAAGCTGGTGCTGGTCGATCCGAAGAAGGTGGAGTTCTCGCTGTACGAGAAGCTCGAAAAGCACTACCTGGCGATGCTGCCCGACGCCGACGAGGCGATCATCACCGACACGAAGAAGGTAGCCAACACGCTCAACTCCCTCTGTACCGAGATGGACGACCGTTACGACCTGCTCAAGCGGGCGGACGTTCGCCAGCTCAAGGAATACAACGAGAAGTTCCTGAACCGGCAGCTCAATCCGCTGGACGGGCACAAGTTCCTGCCTTACATCGTGGTAATCATCGACGAGTTCGGCGACCTGCTGATGACGGCGGGCCGGGAGATCGAGAACCCGATCGCCCGCCTGGCGCAGAAGGCCCGCGCCGTGGGCATCCACCTGATCATCGCGACGCAGCGGCCGACGGTCAACATCATCACCGGCTCCATCAAGGCCAACTTCAATTCGCGGGTGGCCTTCAAGGTCAATACGAGTACGGATTCCAAGGTCATCATCGACGCGCCCGGCGCCAACCGGCTCATCGGCCGGGGCGATATGCTGGTGGTCTATCCCGGCCACGATCTGACCCGCGTGCAGTGCGCCCTGGTCGATACGCCCGAGATCATCAGCCTCGTGAAGTTCATCAGCGAGCAGCGGGGCTATGCCGGTCCGTTCGAGCTGCCCGCGTATGTCGATCCCAACGACGAGGAAGCCGGCATCGGCGACGTGGACCTCCACAAGCGCGACCAGCTGTTCGAGGAATGCGCCCGGATGGTGGTCCAGTACCAGCAGGGATCGACCTCGATGCTGCAGCGCAAGCTCAACGTGGGCTATGCCCGCGCAGGCCGCATCATGGACCAGCTGGAGGCCGCAGGCATCGTCGGCCCGCAGGAAGGCAGCAAGGCCCGCAGCGTTTTGGTGACCGATCTGGACACTTTGGACCGAATTTTGGAATCACTCAATCATATCTGACCAAACAAGACGGAATGATGAAACGCGTGATCCTTCTCCTGTCGATCCTGCTCTGCACCGCAGCCGGTGCGCAGCAGCGTTTTTCCTGCCATTTCAAGATGGTGGACAATGTCTCCGGCACGACGGTGGCCGAAGGTACCGGGTATGTCCAGGATGAGTGCTACCGGCTGGAAACCGAATGGATGCGGGTCTTCTGCAACGGGAAGGACCGCTGGATCTACTCGCCGGGCAGCGATGAACTGGTGATTGAGAAAAACGACGTGTCCTTCCTGAAGGACGTGTCCGTCAGCAAGGCGGCCGACGGGACCGCCGTCGTGGCGTACGATACCTACACGATTACGCTGACCGGCATCAAGGAAGCGGCCGAGCCCTGGCCGGGCACCTTCTTCATCATCGACCCCGAAAGCTTCGGGGACGATACGGTCATAACAGACCTGCGTTGACGAATACCTCCGCGATCGAGGGATAGGTGCCTTCCAGATAATCCGGGAGGCACTCTTTTTTCACCCATTCCGCACCGGTGATGTCTTCTTCCTGCTGGGGGAGCAGGGGCTCCTCGCGGTCGTCGTACATATGGTACCAGTAGGTATGCTTGAGGCATTTTTCGCCGAAGACCTTGTAGGTATGGTGGGTGATGCAGATGCGTTCGCCGAGGGTCAGGCCATGCAGGCCGGTCTCCTCTTCCACTTCGCGGAGGGCGCAGGCTTCGACGGATTCACCGGGCTCCTGCTTGCCCTTGGGAAGGTCCCACAGGTTGTGCCGATAAATGAGCAGGTACTGTCCCTCGCGGTTCCGGACCAGGCCGCCTGCCGCGGGAATCTCCAGAAAATGGGAGCAGAATTCCGGGAAATCGGCGTCATCGACCACGATGCGCTCCCGTTCGAAGTAAACGTTCTGCATTATTTTGCTATCTTTGTTGCTAAGCGGCTGCAAAAGTAATGTTTCCTGCGGAATTTATCAACGGTTTGCGTGATTCTGCCGGCGCGGCGCGGGCTGAGCGGATCGTCGCGGCGCTTTCGGCCGAACCGGAAGTGTCGGTGCGCGTCAATCCGCTGAAGATGACGTGCGCCGCCCTGCGGTCGCATTTCGGCACGATGGCCGGCGATCCGGTTCCCTGGGCATCGGAGGAGGCCTTCTATCTCCGGGCGCGTCCTTCGTTCACGCGCGACCCGCTCTTCCATGCCGGCGGTTACTATGTGCAGGAAGCCTCGTCGATGTATGTCGGCGCGCTGTTCGACCGGGCCGTGGCCGCCCTGGGCCGGGCTTCCGGCCTTCGGGTGCTCGACCTGTGCGCCGCTCCGGGCGGCAAGACCACGCAGCTGCTGTCGCACCTGGACGGGATGTCGCTGCTGGTGGCCAACGAAGTGGTCCCCGCACGTGCCACGGTGCTGGCGGACAACGTGGCCCGCTGGGGCTGCCCGAACGTGGCCGTGACTTCCTCCGGTCCGTCGGCTTTTCCGCCGCTTCACGGTTTTTTCGACGTGGCGGTCGTAGATGCGCCCTGCTCGGGCGAGGGGATGTTCCGCAAGGATGCGCGGGCCGTGGCCGAATGGTCGCCGGATACCGTGCGGCTGTGTGCTGCAAGGCAGCGCCGCATCCTGGCCGATGTCTGGCCGGCGGTGGCGCCGGGCGGTTTCCTGATCTATTCGACCTGTACGTTCAACCGGCTCGAAGACGAGGACAATGTGGCGTGGATCTGTTCGAACCTGGGCGGTTCCTGCCTGGAAATGCGCCATTTCTGGCCGGGCGAGGACCGGGGCGAAGGCTTTTTCGCCGCGCTCATCCGGAAAGACGGCGACTATGCGGCCGGTGTCCCGGCTGCCCCGGCGTCCCTGGCGATCCTTGAGAAGGGCAGCCTGGTCAAGGTATTCCCGCCGGCATGGTCCCGTGAGCTGGCCCGTCTGGAAAAGTCCTGCAAGGTCATCGCTTCCGGCATCGCCGTCGCCACGCGCAAGGGGCGCGACCTCGTTCCCGGGGCCGATCTCGCACTTGCCGTTCCCGGCATCCGAACCGTCGTGGCGGACCTGCTGCCCGGCCTGTCTTATGAGCCGGTGGCCGTCTCCCGCGAAGACGCCCTGCGCTTCCTCTCGAAAGAATCCCTCCTTCTGCCCGATGCGCCCCGCGGCTACGTTCTCCTTACGTTCGAAGGGCTCGGGCTGGGCTTCGTCAAGAACCTCGGTTCCCGCACCAACAGCCTTCTCCCGCCATCCCGCCGCATCCGGATGCAGGCATGATTCAGAAGGGCGGTCCCCATCGGGAACCGCCCTTCCTACTAACCTAAACTTAAACTTAAACTATGAAAAACTTCGACGGAATTATTGCAAAACCTGTGCCAGAAATCGCCCGAATCAGGGCTGGACGATGCGGAGCCTGGCGAATTTGAGCAGCAGGGTTTTGGAACCGCCGTTGTCGAACCGGACGACGGCTTTCCTGTTCGGGCCTTCGCCCTCCATCGACAGGATTTCTCCGAAACCGAAGCGGTCGTGTTCCACGCGCTGGCCGACTTCCAGGGCCGAAACGGGCGAAGGCGCAAAGCCTGTCGTCGGTGTATGGGCCGGGGTCGCTGGCGCGGTACGTACCAACGGCTGCACGACGGCGGGCCGGGTTCGGACCGGCTGGACGGGTTTCGGCGGCCGGTAAGTTTCGAAATCTGACTTGCGGAACCGTGTCTGCGGGAACGGGTCGTAGCGGTTCCGGTCGGTGTCCGGCTCCACGGCGTAGTACTGCCGGTCGATCTCCCGGAGGAACCGCGACGGACGGTTCGCCTCTTCGCTGCCCCATTTGCGCCGGTTCTGGGCGTAGGAGACCGTGACGGCCTTCTCGGCGCGGGTGAGGGCCACATAGAACAGCCGCCGCTCCTCTTCGATCTTGTCGGGCGTGTCGTTCATGCTTTCCGACGGGAAGAGGTTCTCTTCCATTCCGGCGATGTAGACGTACGGGAATTCCAGGCCCTTGGCGGCGTGGACCGTCATCAGCAGGATCTTGTTGGCCTGCTCGCGGTCGGGGTCGCGGGTGTCGTCTTTCTCGGCTTCGCTCAGCAGGTAGATGTTCTCCAGGTAGTCGCCCAGCGTGACGGTCGTGGCGACGGGTTCCTCGCCGTCCTCGGAAAGGACCCTGCGCATCTCGGTCTCTTCCTCTCCGTATTCCTTGATGCTGTTGAACAGCGCTTCCACGTTTTCGAAACGGCTCAGCCCTTCCGGCGACGTGTCGGCCTTCAGGGCGGCAAGGTAGCCCGAGGCGTTGGCGATTTCCAGGGCCAGGGCGTAGCAGTCGGCCGTCTCCACCTGTTCGCAGCGGGGTTCCATCATCGCCACGAAATCGCGGAGCTTCCGGATGGCGGCGTCTTTCAGGCCGGCGTCGTGGAGTCGTTGGTCTTCGAGCAGGGGCGCGTTGTAGAGCGGGCAGCCGGCTGCGGCCGCGGCCGCGGCAAGCCGCTCGAGGGTGGTGTCGCCGATGCCGCGCCCCGGCACGTTGACCACCCGGCGGAAGGACTCGTTGTCCTGCGGGTTGACCGCCAGCTTGAAGTAGGCCAGCATATCCTTGATTTCGGTCCGGTCGTAGAACGCGTGGCCGCCGTAGATGCGGTAGGGGAGGTTGCGCTTGCGCAGGGCCTCTTCGAAAGGGCGGGACTGGGCGTTGGTGCGGTAGAGGATGGCGAAGGAATCGTAGGACGCCTGGGCGGAATAGATGCGCTCGACGATGGACGAGGCGACCAGATGGGCTTCCTCGCTTTCGGTATAGGCCTTGATGACGCCGATCTTCTCGCCGGTCCCGGCCCTGGAGAAGCACTCCTTGCGGAGCCGCCGTTCGTTGTGGGCGATCAGGCTGTTGGCGGCGGCCACGATGGTCTGCGTGGACCGGTAATTCTGCTCGAGCCGGAATTCCCGGGCCTCGGGATAATCGCGCTTGAAGCGCAGGATGTTCTCGATGCGGGCGCCGCGGAAACCGTAGATGCTCTGGGAGTCGTCCCCGACGACGCAGATGTTGTGGTGCGGCTCGGCCAGCCGGCGCAGGATTACATACTGCGCGTGGTTGGTGTCCTGGTACTCGTCGACGAGGATGTAGCGGAAGCGCCCGGCGATCGAGGCGCACGCCTCGGGGAAGCGCTTGAGCAGGATGTTCATCTGCAGCAGGATGTCGTCGAAGTCCATTGCGCCGGCCGCCAGGCATTTCTGGCGGTAGCGCTCGTAGATGTCGGCGGTGCGCGGCCTGCGCGCAGCCTGGTCGCGGGCTGCCAGTTCCGCGTCGGCGCGGTAGGCTTCCACGGTAACGAGACTGTTCTTGGCCAGCGAAATGACGCTCTGCACCAGGGCGGGCTTGTAGGTCTTGTCGTCCAGTTCCAGCTCCTTGATGCACTGCTTGATGACGCTGCGGGAGTCGGTCTGGTCGTAGATGGTGAAATTCTGCGGGTAGCCGAGCAGGGCGGCGTATTCCCGCAGGAACCGGATGAAGATGGAATGGAACGTGCCCATCTGGATCCATCGTGCCTTCCGCTCGCCCACCAGGTGCGCCACGCGCTCCTTCATCTCCCCGGCGGCTTTCTTGGTGAAGGTAAGGGCCAGCACCTCGCCAGGCCTGCAGTCTCCCTCCAGCAGGTGCGCGACACGACAGGTCAGCACCCGCGTCTTGCCGGAACCCGCGCCCGCGATGATGAGCGAGGGCCCCTCCGTACACAGCACAGCGGCTTCCTGCGCGCTGTTCAACCCTTCGAACAGGTCTGTTTGCGAATTGTTCATCATAGTGCAAAAATATACTTTTTTTAGTGACTTTTTATAGGTAACTTTGCCACAATATTGCAACATCTTTACTATTAACCACATAATTTCATGTCAGATCAAATCAGATTGAAAAAGGGCCTGGACCTTCCCATTGCGGGAGCGGCCCTTTGCGAGGTGACAGGTCGTGTCGCTCCCGGTCTGGTGGCTGTCAAACCGACCGATTTCCGCGGTATGGTGCCCCGTCTTCTGGTGAAGGAGGGAGACAGCGTGAAGGCCGGTACGCCGCTTTTCGCCGACAAGAAGAACCCTGAGATGGTGTTCTGCTCGCCTGTCGGCGGAACGGTCGATGCGATCGTGCGCGGGGACAAGCGCAAGCTGCTTGAAGTCAGGGTAAAAGCTGACGACAAGAACGAGGCTGTCCAGTTCGACGTGCCGAAAATCGCCTCGCTCGACAAGAAGGGGATGACCGACCTGCTGCTCAAATGCGGCCTCTGGCCCTGCCTCAAGCAGCGTCCGTACGGCACGGTAGCGGATCCGCAGGCCGACCCCAAAGCCATTTTCATTTCGGGAATGAACACGGCGCCGCTTGGCGCGGACCGGGATTTCACCCTGAAGGACGACCTCGCGGCCGTCCAGGCCGGCATCGACGCCCTCGGCCGTCTCACCCGCGGCGGCGTCCACTTTTCCCTTTGCGCGAAGAACTATGCCGGCAGCGAATTCCACAAGCTGACCGGCGTGATCTTCCACCAGTTCGAAGGGCCACATCCGGCCGGCAACGTGGGCGTCCAGATCAACCACATCAGCCCGATCAACAAGGGTGAAGTGGTCTGGACCGTCGACCTTCCGCTCGTGGCCGTCATCGGGCGCCTCTTCCTGAAAGGCGTTTACGATGCCCACCGCACGATCGCGGTGGCCGGCCCCGCCGCCCAGCATCCTTCGTATGTGGAGGTCCCGTGCGGCGTGTGCATGAAAGACCTCGCCGGCTATTTCGGCGAAGGCGAAGTCCGTATCGTCAGCGGTGACGTGCTTTCCGGCGAGGCGGTCGGTCCCGAAGGCTTCCTGGGCTTCTACCACGACCAGGTGACCGTGCTCAGGGAAGGCCGCTACCACGAGCTGCTGGGCTGGGCGAACCCCTTCCGCAGCAAGAAGTTCTCGGCTTCGCGCGCCTATCCCGCCTTCCTCCGCTGCAAGAAACGTTATGACATGGATACCAATGAGAACGGCGGCGAACGCCCGTTCCTGATGAACGACGTCTACGGGAAGGTCCTCCCGATGGACATCTACCCGGTCCAGCTGTTCAAGGCCTGCCTGGCGGGCGACCTCGACAAGATGGAACAGCTCGGCATCTACGAGGTGGTCGAGGAAGACGTCGCGCTCTGTGAATACGTGTGCCCTTCGAAGATCGATATCCAGCACATCGTCCGCCAGGGCATCGAGTTGATGATGAAAGAGATGTAAGGAGGAAAGAAAATGGCACTCAGAAATTTCGTTGACAAGATCAAGCCGACCTTCTCCGAGGGCGGCAAATTGAGCTGGCTCCACTCGACGTTCGATGCGTTCGAGACCTTCCTGTTCGTTCCCGACCGCGTCACGCGCAAGGGCGGTACGCACGTGAAGGACTGCGTGGACCTGAAACGCCTGCTGATCATCGTCGTGCTGGCGATGGTCCCGGCCTTCCTCTTCGGCATCTGGAACCTCGGCTTCCAGCACAGCCGGGTCTTCGGGCTGGACTGGGGCTTCTGGCAGATGGTCTGGTACGGCTTCGTGAAGATCATCCCGCTCTACCTGGTTTCCTATATCGTGGGCCTCGGCATCGAGTTCGTTTCGGCCCAGCTGAAGGGACACGAGGTGAGTGAAGGCTATCTGGTGAGCGGTTTCATCATCCCGCTCATCGTCCCGGTCGACGTCCCCTGGTGGATGCTCGCCATCGCCGTGGCCTTTGCCGTGATCATCGGCAAGGAAGTCTTCGGCGGAACCGGCATGAACATCTGGAATCCCGCGCTGCTGGCGCGCGCTTTCCTGTTCTTCTCCTATCCGAGCAAGATGTCGGGCGACGCCGTGTGGGTCGGCGGCCTGAGCAAGGCCCTCGCGGGCGGTACGCCCTGGAAGGGCGGTGAACTGGTCGATGCGCTTTCGGGCGCGACGCCGCTTTCGCACGCTTCGCTCGACGGCCTGTCTGCGGCCGGCACCAGCGCCTGGAACCTGTTCCTGGGCGACATCCCCGGTGCCGTGGGCGAGACATCCGTGATCGCCATCCTGATCGGTGCGCTGATCCTGCTCTGCACGGGCGTGGCCAGCTGGAAGATCATGTGCTCTTCCGTGCTCGGCGCCCTGCTGGTGGGCTGGCTCGGCACCCTGGGCGGCGTGACCGACATCCCGTGCTGGGAACAGCTGCTGATGGGCGGCTTCGCCTTCGGTACCGTGTTCATGGCCACGGATCCGGTGACTTCCGCACAGACCGAGACCGGCAAGTGGATCTACGGCTTCCTGATCGGTGCGCTCTGCATCACGGTGCGTCTCTTCAATCCGGGCTATCCGGAGGGAATGATGCTCGCCATCCTGCTTATGAACACCTTCGCACCGCTGATCGACCACTATGTCGTCAACGCCAATGTCAAACGCCGTCTCAACCGGGCTAAAACCGTATAGCGATGAATACCAACAACAACGTATACACCATTGTCTACACGACCATCGTCGTGGTGATAGCGGCCGCCATCCTGGCCCTTGCGGCGATGGCGCTCAAGCCCCGGCAGCAGGCCAACATCAAGGCCGAGACCATCAGCCAGATGCTGACGGCGGCCGGCTTCTCCGGCAAGGAGGAGCTTGCCAAGCTCGGCAACGACCAGATCCTGGCCCTGTACAGCGACAACATCAAGACGGCCTTCCTCATCGACGCCGAAGGCAACAAGACCGGCGAGCTGGAAACCGCCTTGGACGATATCGAACTGCAGGACAACCTGAAGGTCGAGAACAAGAACATCGCCGCGGGGAATCCTTCGCTGCCCGTCTATGTATTCGAGAAGGACGGTGCCGAAATCAACGTCATCCCGTGCTACGGCGCCGGACTCTGGGGCCCGATCTGGGGCTACATCGCCTTCAACGCCGACTGCAGCGAAATCGTGGGCGCCTACTTCGACCACGAGAGCGAGACGCCCGGCCTGGGCGCCAAGATCAAGGACGAAGCCTGGTTCCGCGAACAGTTCAAGGGCAAGAAGGTCGATTTCGCCAATCCGGACAACGCCTTCAGCATTGTCAAGGGCGGTGCGCCTGCGGGTGACGCCACCAAGGTCGACGCCATCACCGGCGCCACGATGACCTGCAACGGCCTCGACGCGGCACTCGACACCTGGTTCAAGGCCTATATGCCTTATCTGCAGAAGAAAGCGGGCGCCGCCGCTGAAACGGACGGCTGCTGCGGCGACTGCTGCGGCGATGGCTGCGATGAAGGCTGCCACCACGGGGAAGGGGAATGCAACCACCAACATAATCATCAGGAGGGTTAAGCCATGAATGAAGATCTCAAGAAAACTCTGTTGAACCCGATTTTCAAGGGCAACCCGATCACGGTGCTCGTGCTCGGCATCTGCTCCTCGCTGGCCGTCACGGTCCAGCTGAAGGGCGCCTGCGTGATGGCCCTTTCGGTCATCATCGTGTGCGGCCTTTCGAGCTTCGTGGTCTCCCTGCTGAGGAACTCGATCCCGAACCGCGTGCGCATCATCGTGCAGCTGGTCGTGGTCGCCCTGATGG
>CAMZGD010000024.1 GCA_947306365.1 uncultured Bacteroidales bacterium | reverse complement strand
GTACGATCATCCAGGAAAACATCAACAACTCGATGTGGAACTATGGTGCGGCGCTGTCGCTCATCATGCTCATCATCATCGGCCTGACTACGCTCCTGCAGAGAGATGACAGCCAGGCGGAAACCAGTGGAGGGATCATCTGATGAAATCGAAGAGAATCTTCGCCAGGATTTACATCTGGCTGCTGCTGGTCGTGCTCTACGCGCCGATCGCCTTCATCGTGATCTTCTCCTTCACCGAGGCCAAATCGCTGGGCAACTGGACGGGCTTTTCGACACAGCTCTACCAGAACCTGTTCAACGGCAGCATGCAGAACGCATCCGGCCTGCTCGCCGCCGTCAAGAACACGCTGATCATCGCCGTGGCCTCCGCGGTCGTCGCCACGATCCTCGGCACGGTCGCCGCCATCGGCATCCATCACCTGCGCGGCCGCAAGAAGAACGTGATGACCTTCCTGAACAACATCCCGATGATCAACCCCGATGTCATCACGGGTGTGTCGCTGTTCCTGCTGTTCGTGTTCATCGGCATCTCCCAGGGCTATATGACAGTCATCCTGGCGCACATCTCGTTCTGTACGCCCTATGTCGTGCTCAACGTGATGCCGAAGCTTCGCCAGCTGAACCCCAACATCTACGAGGCGGCCCTCGACCTGGGCGCCACGCCCGCGCAGGCGCTGCGAAAGGTGCTGGTCCCGGCGCTGCGGCCGGGCATGGTCTCCGGATTCATCCTGTCGTTCACGATGAGCCTCGACGACTTTGCCGTCACGTTCTTCACGCGCGGCACGATCGGCCTCGACACGCTTTCGACATACATCTATGCAGACGCCCGCAAAGGCGGCCTGACGCCCGAGCTCAAGCCGCTGATGAGCATCATCTTCCTGATCATCCTGGTCGTCCTGCTGGTGATCAACATCCGCCAATCCAAACAAGAAGCAAATAGTCTCAAGAAATGAAGAAATTCCTGATCCTGGCGGCGCTTTCCGCCCTCCTGTTGTCGTGCAGTTCCAACCGCGACCAGATCCTGAAAGTGTACAACTGGTCCGACTACATCGACGAGTCGGTCCTTCCCGAGTTCGAGGCCTGGTACAAGGCCCAGACCGGCGAGGACATCAAGGTCGTTTACCAGACGTTCGACGTGAACGAGACGATGCTTTCGAAGATCGAGAAAGGCCATGAGGACTACGACCTGGTCTGCCCGTCCGACTATATCATCGAGCGGATGCTCAACGACGGACTGCTGCTGCCACTGGATTTCGCCGCAATCCCGGATTCCATCAATTATATCGAGGCCAACCGGTCGCCGTACATCCGGCAGGTTTTCCGCGAGATCAATCCGAACATCGACGCCAACGACTACTCCGTCGCCTATATGTGGGGCACCACGGGCATCATCTACAACACGGAGAAAGTGACGGCCGAGGAGGCGGGAACGTGGGACATCATCCGCAATCCCAAGTTCGCCGGCCAGATCCTCATCAAGGACGCGCCGCGCGACGTCTATGGCCCCGTTCTCATCTATCTCAAGCAGAAGGAACTGCAGGAAGGCAGCGTGACGCTGCAGGAGCTGATGCACGATTCGTCCGACGAATCCATCGCCGCCGTGGAAAACTACCTGAAGCAGGTGAAGGACGGCGTGCTGGGCTGGGAGGCGGATTTCGGCAAGGACCAGATGACCAAGGGCCGCGGCGTCGTTTCGCTCAACTGGAGCGGTGACGCCGTCTGGGCCATCGAGGAAGCGGCCGAAGTAGGCGTTTCGCTCGACTATGTCGTACCGGAGGAGGGAAGTACCGTCTGGTTCGACGGCTGGGTGATTCCCAAATATGCGAAGAACCTCAAGGCGGCCACGTACTTCATCGACTTCATGTGCCGTCCGGACATTGCCATCCGCAACATGGACGGAACCGGCTATGTATCGGCCAACGGCGCCTTCGAGGTGCTGGAATCGCAGATCGACGAAGAATGGGATCCGATTGACCTTTCGTATTTCTTCGGTCCGGAAGCTTCGGCCGTACAGGTCAATCCGGTGCTCTATCCGGCCCGGGACGTCATCGACCGCTGCGCGCTTGAACACGACTGGGGCAAGGACACCGACAAGCTGTTGGCGATGTGGTCGCGCGTCAAGGGCGACAATGCCAGCAGCCTTACCTACGTGATCATCGTCCTGGCACTGCTGGCCATCGTCGCCGCCATCCTCTTCAGCAACAGGAGCCGGAAGCGCCGTCGCCGCAAGAGCCACCGGAAGTAGTCTGTCAATAATTGTACTTTTCCCAAAGTGCCTGCAAACGCCTGCGGATTTCCAATTCGCGGGCGTTGTTGCCTGGCTCGTAGAACTTGTGCCCGCGCAGGGCGTCGGGCAGGAACTCCTGGTCCACGAAATTGCCTTCGAATTCGTGCGCGTACTTGTATCCCTTGTGATAGCCCAGGTCTTTCATCAGCTGGGTAGGGGCGTTGCGCAGATGCAGGGGGACGGGCGGTGCGTCGTTGGTGCTGTTTACCAGCGCAAGGGCCTCGTCGATAGCCAGATAGGATGCATTGCTCTTCGGGGAGGTGGCAAGATATACGCACGTTTCCGCCAGGATGATGCGGGCTTCCGGCATACCGATCTGATGGACGGCGTTGAAGCAGGCTTCCGCCAGCAGGGCGGCGTTGGGGTTTGCCAGGCCGATGTCTTCCGAAGCCAGGATGAGCATGCGGCGGGCGATGAACAGGGGATCCTCGCCGCCGGCGATCATCCGGGCCATCCAGTAGATGGCGCCGTTGGGATCGCTGCCGCGCAGGCTCTTGATGAAAGCCGAGATGATATCGTAGTGCTGCTCGCCGTTTTTGTCGTACAAAGCGATATTTTCCTGCAGACGGTCGGTCACCACCTGGTTGTCGATGACAATGGCCGCGTCAGCCGGGAACGACTGCACGATAATCTCGATGATGTTGAGCAATTTGCGTCCGTCTCCGCCGCTGAAGCGGAAGAGCGCTTCTTTCTCCCGCACTTCTATCTTCCTGTCTTTCAGATAGATATCTTCCGTCAAGGCACGATTCAGCAGCGTGTCTAAATCTTTGATTTCCAGGCTTTTAAGAACATATACCTGACAGCGGGAAAGCAGGGGAGTGATCACCTCGAACGAGGGGTTTTCGGTCGTTGCGCCGATCAGGACGATCAGTCCGCTTTCAACGGCGCCGAGGAGGGCATCCTGCTGCGCCTTGTTGAACCGGTGAATCTCGTCGATGAAGAGAATGGGTGCTCCGGCCGTCGCGAACATACGGCCTGACTTGGCTTTTTCAATTACTTCCCGTACATCCTTGACGCCGGAGCTGATGGCGCTGAGCGTAAAGAATTCACGCTGCAGCTGATTCGCGATGATACGGGCAAGCGTCGTCTTGCCGACACCCGGCGGGCCCCAGAGTATGAACGAGGCGATGTTGCCGGTCTCGATCATCTTACGCAAGACAGCACCTGGTCCGACCAGGTGCTCTTGCCCGACGTATTGGTCGAGTGTTCGCGGTCTCAACCGTTCCGGCAGGGGAATCGTCGGGATATCGTTCGTTTGCTTCATCTTATCACAAAGATAAGATTTTTTCGCCAATTATCCCTTTATTCGCGAAGGGGAGCCGTTCCGCGAATTGTATTTAACATAATATAAATTGTATCAAAATTAGGTAAGCGATTATCATTACATATTTTTAATTAAATTTGTATAATGAGTAAGAACCAGCCATGAAATCATCCCTTCGCTTTTTAACGCTTTCCTGGAGCCTACTTCTCCTGCTCATGACTCCCGCCTGCGACCCCGGGTTGGAACCCGATCCGGAACCGGAAGCCATCGAGGAAAACCATCCGATCATCACGCTGGATACACACTCTTTCTACCGAATGGCAGACGCAGATTCCGCCGTTCTCTATGTAAAAGCCTTATATGACGCGTCTTACGATATCATTATCCCCGATGCAGCCGCATCTTGGATTTCCACATCCACCAAACACGGCACGAAATCGCAGTTTGTGGGCTTCCGCATCGCCGACAACAACAGCGGGCAGGACCGTTCGGCCACCATTCGATTCAAGTATGCGAAGGATGAGGAACACACGGTCGAAATCAAGCAGGATGCCCGTTTCCGCAAGGACCATTACTTCGGTTGGGGTATCGAAGGAAACGTGGTGAAAGTCCGGCGAAACGACCGTCCTTATACATGGTACATCGACCAAAAGAACACGGGAACCCATTCCAGTAACAATTGCGGCCCTTCCTGCGCAACCATGGCCGTTAAGTGGGCCAGAAGGAGCCATACCAAGGGTGCCGAGTATGCGCGGTCCATGTTCCGCCCCGAAGGCGGCTGGTGGTATATGAGCGACATTACCGGTTTTCTGCATTCTGAGAACGTCAGATACCGCTATGTCAAGCTGACCGGGTCCGATATGCTCGTGTCAGAGCTTGACCAGGGCAACATTATCATCGTTTGCCTTGACATGAACCTTCTGTCCTATACCGCTGACGTCAGCAAGCGTGTCGACAAGTTCTATACGACAACGCCCGACTGGGGCCATTTCCTCGTCGTTTATGGCTACGTAAAGACTGACAACCGGATCTTTTTCGAAGTATGCGATCCCTATTCCTGGGGAGAACTGTACTCGGACGGCACACCGAAAGGCTACGGACGCTATTACAGGGGCGATGAACTGTCTCGTTCCGTCATTTCCTGGTCCACGCGCGTCTGCATCGTGGAGCATCCTTGATCGGCATCACTCCTGATTATGCTTCTTAAGCTGACGGATGATCTTCTTGATAACGGCATTGATGTCAGCGTCAGGTTCGATCACATTGTAGTTCTCCCAGAAATTGTCGTCGGTGAAAGCCGATACCTTTTCGGTCATACGGTCCTTGAACTTGACGCGGGAATCCTTGTCGATGACCGTCGGTTCTGCTTTGTGGTCGGTAACGGCAATCTCCGACATCACCGAATAATGGTTCCGGAAGAACGACCGTTTCCGGCGTGTCTCGAACTTGAGCTCCATTTTCGCATAGTCGTAATACCACTTGTCACCGACCGGCTTGTAATTGAGGATGTACTCTGCACTTTTGACTTCGAAATGCGTGCCTTGCGGGCGTTTCAGGACAAAGATGTCCGCAGCTTCCTCACGGCCTTCCACGTTCATGTTCATCTCCACACGGCCGATGGCCAGGCTCTCGCTGTCGATATAGACACGACCGCGCATATAGATTTCCTCCACCTCCGGCTTCTGGTTGAACGAAACGACGTAGTACATTCGGGAATCTTGATATTCAACCGGTTCCATCGCGAAATCATAAAACCGCCGCACGTCGTTGACGGGAACCATTGCAAACGGATTCTTGGTCTGGTCTATCTGCAGGATCGATACGACCCCGCCCTGATACTGGATGAACAGCGTGTCGGACGAATCGTAGTTCTGGCTGCCGCGTCCCTTGTAGATACCGACGCGGTCGTTCTGGAACGAGGTGCAAGGCGCCTTATCGATATCCAGAATCGCCTCATTCATAGTAAGATACTTGGTATTCCCCTTCTTGATCAATTCGCGATAGAACGCGGTCATTCCCACGTGGTTTTCGGGATAGTTCTGCTTGATCTTGTACAGGGCGGCCAGCACGAGTTCGGCAGGATCCTGTGCGCGAATCAGCGCAGGATCAAGCGTTATTGAAATGGGATTCAGGGTGACTTGTAAAGGGTTTTCTATGTTATATACCTGAAAATCAGAAATTTTCATCGTTACGGTCGCGTAGCCGAGATGGCTGATGGTAACCAGCGCGGATGGAACGGTCCGCGTTGGGACTTTCAGGGTAAAGATTCCTTCCGTATTCGTTACGTTCGAAACATTGGTGCCGGCCAGATTGACAGAAGCATAATGCAGCGGCTTCCCGGTATTGCCATCGATCACCCGTCCGGCGATCTGGAGGAAGTCAGTCGTTTCCTGCGCCGACAGCAGCGGCATCAGGGAAAAAATAGCTATGAGCAGTGTAGCGGTCCGTTTCATAATCTATCTGTTTAATGGATTCTTGCCCTGTTAAAAAGTCTTTTATAAAAGGTAGCAGGAACGGACATAAAGTTAAATAAAAGATTCTGTAACTTTGTAAAAAAATACGACGATGGGGGCAAAGAAAAAACCATTCTTGGAAAATGTGCGGATTGAGGCGACTGCAGCTGAGGGGAACGGCCTCGCGCACGTGGACGGAAAAGTACTTTTCGTGCGGCAGGCGGTACCCGGCGATATCGTGGATGTGCAGGTCAACAAGGTCCGAAGCGGCTATTCGCAGGGGTATATCACCAACCTGAAGTCCCCTTCCCCACACCGCCTTGCGCCGTTCTGCCCGCATTTCGGCGACTGCGGCGGCTGCACCTGGCAGATTCTGCCCTATGAGATGCAGGTGGCGTTCAAGCAGCAGCAGGTCGAAGACCAGCTTTCCCGTATCGGCCATCTCCATCTTCCGGAAATCTCCCCCATCCTGGCATCGGCACAGACCGAACACTACCGGAACAAACTGGAATACACCTTCTCCAACCGGCGCTGGCTGCTTTCCGGCGAAGATTTCAGCACGCTTTCCGATACCGACCGGCTCGGGCTGGGCTTCCACGTGAGCGGCTTTTTCGACAAGGTGCTGGACATCAAAGAATGCCATCTGCAGCGGGAACCGTCGAACGCCATCCGGCTGTTCATCAAGCAATACGCCATCGAACACGGGCTGAGTTTCTATGACTTGCGCGAGAACCGCGGGTTCCTGCGGACGATGGTCGTGCGCACTACGTCGACCGGTGAGAACATGCTCGTGCTCTGCTTCGGCGGCGAGGCACAGGGCGAAGAAGCCCGTCCCGTCCGCGAGGCGCTGCTGGATGCCGTGAAAAGCCGTTTTCCCGAGATATCCTCGCTCTATTACGTCATCAATCCCAAAGGGAACGACAACTTCAGCGACCTGCCGTGCGTGCTGTACAGCGGCGCGGAAGCCGTGTACGAACGGATGGAAAACCTGCGTTTCAAAATCGGTCCCAAGTCGTTCTACCAGACGAACTCCGCGCAAGCCTACCGGCTCTACTCCGTGGTACGGGATTTCGTGCGGGAAGGCATCCCGGCCGGCGAAGCACCCGTCATCTATGACCTGTATACGGGAACGGGCACCATCGCGCTTTTCCTCGCGTCGCTGGCCCGGAAGGTCGTCGGCATCGAGTACGTGCCCGAGGCGATCGCCGATGCGAAAGTCAATGCCCGGGAAAACGGGATCGACAACGTCGAATTCTTCGCCGGCGACATGAAGGATGTGCTTAACGCGGAATTCATCGCCGCGCACGGACATCCCGGCATCGTCGTGCTCGATCCGCCGCGCGCCGGCATCCATTCCGCCGTGGCGAAGGTGCTGCTGGAATGCGCTCCCGACCGGATGGTGTATGTCAGCTGCAATCCCGCCACGCAGGCCCGCGACCTGACCGTCTTCGCCGCGCAATACGACATCGTACACGTACAGCCCGTGGATATGTTCCCCCATACCACGCACGTCGAGAATGTCGTTTCGCTTATTCGTAAACCGATCTGATACAGCAATTATGGACAGCATCGTTTTCCTGGGGCTTAACCTTTCGGCGTGGATCACCATCGCCACGGTCCTGCTGCTCTTTCTCACCCTGCTTTTCACCAAGCTATCCGAAGACATCGCCTTCCTGGGCGCCATGGCCATTCTGGGCCTGACCGGCGTCCTCTCCGAGAAGGAAGTCCTTTCGGGCTTCTCTTCCTCTTCCGTCGTGGTGGTGGGTGTGCTATTCATCGTCGTCGCAGGGTTGACCCATACCGGCGTCATCCGCTGGATCATGCAGCATTTCCTGGGAACCCCGCGCAGCTATCCGGCCGCGATCGTGCGCCTGATGGGTTCGGTGGCGGCGCTGAGTTCCATTCTCAGCAATACGACGGTGGTGGCGCTGTTCGTCCAGGTGGTGAAGAACTGGGCCAGGAAACTCGGCATCGCGCCTTCCAAACTGCTGATTCCGCTTAGTTATGCGGCTGGTATGGGTGGGATCTGCACCATCATCGGTACGCCTCCCAATCTGCTGATTTCCGGCATGTACGCCCAGGACGGCGGTCAGGCCATGGGATTCTTTTCGACGACGATTCCGGGTTTGTTCTGTCTGGTTGTCGGGGTCCTTGCCACGCTGGCGCTCCGCCGGCTTCTGCCCGAGCGCAAGAGTCCGGAAGACGCTTTCAGCAATACGACGGAATACACGGTAGAACTGCTGGTTCCGGCCGATCATCCCCATATCGGCGATACGCTGGCAGAGGCCGGACTGACGGACGTCGATGGCGGCAAACTGATCGAAGTGGTGCGCTTCGACAACGTAGTGCTGTCACCGGTGAGTTCCGACGAATTTCTGATGGGCGGCGACCGGCTCGTCTATGCCGGCGACATCGAATCGATCCTTGCGCTGCAGAAGAAATGCGGCCTGGTTACTGCCGACCATCCGGTCTTTTCCATCAAGGATGTGGACAGGCATCGCAAGATGCGGACGGCCTTCGTGCAGAAAGGGTGTCCGCTGCTCCGGGAACCCGCATCGACATCGACGTTCGAGCGTGACCATAAAGTGACGCTGGTGGCAGTAGCCCGTCAGGGAAAGCGCCTGAAACAGAGCCCGCGCGACAGCAGGCTCAGGATCGGCGACCTGCTGCTGCTGGA
The DNA here is from genome assembly GCA_947306365.1 of uncultured Bacteroidales bacterium. Taxonomy (GTDB): domain Bacteria; phylum Bacteroidota; class Bacteroidia; order Bacteroidales; family UBA932; genus Cacconaster. The sequence continues at coordinate 16,888 of CAMZGD010000024.1, read as the reverse complement.
ATGCACGCCCGGCAGCGTAAAGCAGGATATCAAGGGACTGCAGTTCTCCGACAGTTCAGAGATACTGCCGCAGACGGGTGCCAAGACAATCGTCTCGACGCTGATCCTGCTTGCGATGATCCTGTTGTCGTCGCTCAAGATGCTGACGCTATTGCAGAGTGCCGTGGTGGCAGCGGCCGCGATGCTGGTGTGCCGCTGCTGTACGCCGGCCCAGGGGATGAAGTCCATTGACTGGAACATCCTGATGATTTTTGCAGGAAGCGTGGTGATCGGAAACGCAATCGAAAAGTCAGGGGTCGCAACGGCGCTGGCTGGCGGCGTCATGTCGCTGTGCGGCGGAAAGCCGTTGATGGTGATGATCATGATGAGCCTGACGGCGACGTTCGTCACGGAGTTTGTGTCGAACACGGCGGCGGGGGCGATTTTCTATCCGATCGTGTATCATTCAGCCGTATCGATGGGGTGCAACCCCCTTCCCTTCCTGATTTCGCTGATGATTGCCGTTTCGTCGAGTTTCGCCACGCCGATCGGTTCGCCGACACATCTGCTGGTGTATGGCCCCGGCGGCTACCGGTTCACGGACTTCATGAAGATCGGCATCCCGATGAATCTCATCATCCTGGCTGCCAACATCCTCATCGTCAACCTCGTTTATCCTATCGGCTGATTAGCGGACGCGTTTTCGGTACCAGGCTGAGAACCAGATGACAGCGACCAGGACGGCCGCGAAACCGATGGCGTAGGAAACCGGCAGGCTCAGCGCGAAGGAATTGGGCGAAATCATCAGGAATGTCGTGCAGACCCACGTCATGAAAAGCGCCGGGACCAGCGTGATCCAATACAGTTTTTTCTGAAGGGCCAGATAGACCGTAAGCGCCCAGAGCGTAAAGACGGACAGCGCCTGATTCGACCAGCCGAACCAGCCCCAAAGCTTTTCAAACCCGGCCTTGTCGTTCATCTGCCACATCAGCAGGGCGAATACGGCCGCGAACAACGGAATGCAGATATAGAGCCGCTTGCGGACAGGCTTCTGGTCGAGTTTCAGGAAGTCGGCGATAATCAGGCGCGCACTGCGGAGGGCCGTGTCGCCGCTGGTGATCGGGGCAGCCACCACACCCAGCAGGGCAAGGATTCCGCCGAAGACACCCAGCCATTCACGGCATACCAGGTTGACGATGGACGGAGCATCGCTGATGGCATCGGCACCGCCGGGTATCAACTGGAAGGCCGGCTCCGGCTTTCCGTAGAAGAAATAGCTGGCCACCGTCGCCCAGATGAGCGCTACGGCGCCTTCCGTGATCATCGCACCGTAGAAGATCGGACGGCCCATCTTCTCCGACTTGATGCAACGGGCCATCAACGGACTTTGCGTGGCGTGGAAGCCGCTGATCGCACCGCAGGCGATGGAGATGAACAGGCACGGGAAAATCGGATTCTTCGTCAGCGCGCCGCCCGGGGTATCCTTCAGCCCTTCCCATACTTCCGGGATATCCGGAAACTTGACAAACAGCACCACCATCAGGGCGATGGCCATGAAGATCAGCGCGAAGGCAAAAAGCGGATAGATGCGGCCGATAATCTTGTCGACCGGCAGCAGCGTGGCGATGATATAATAGATGAAAACGATGATGATCCAGAAACTGTAGGGGCCCAGCGTGTTCGCGATGAACGCAGGCTCCCAGATGCCGCCCAGGATCTTGGCCGGGCTGAACACGAACACGGCGCCGACCATCATCAGCAGGAAAATCGAAAAGATGAGCATCACGGTGCGCGTGGTCTTGCCCAGGTACGTGCCGATCAGTTCCGGCAGATTGGCGCCGCCGTGACGGACGGACAGCATCCCGGACAGATAGTCGTGCACCGCACCGGCAAAAATGCAGCCGAATACAATCCACAAATAGGCCGCCGGGCCGAATTTCGCGCCCATGATGGCGCCGAAGATAGGCCCGGTCCCGGCAATGTTCAGGAACTGGATCATGAAGATCTTCCAGGACGGCAGCACGATGAAATCGACACCGTCGGATTTCGAGACGGCGGGCGTCGGCCGGTTGTCGGCGCCGAACACGCGTTCCACGAAACGTCCGTAAAACAGATATCCGGCAACCAGGGCCAGCAATGCGAGGATAAATGAAACCATACGCGCAGAATTGTATCGCAAAATTAGTGATTCCGCACAGGTTTTTCGCTATTTTTGCGAAAAAATCGGATGCAGGACCTTTTCGACGATACCATCTGTGCGCCGGCGACGGCAAGGGGCGGCGCCATCGCCGTCATCCGCGTCAGCGGACCGGAAGCCCTGTCGTGCGTGGATGCGGTCTTCCATGGTCGCGCGCCGCTCGCCGCGGCACCCGGCTATTCCCTGCATTACGGCGAGATCCTGGAAGCCGACGGCACGTCGCTCGACGACGTGGTCGTCTCGGTATTCCGGGCACCCCACTCCTATACCGGCGAAAATGCGGCCGAAATCGCGTGCCACGGCTCGGACTACATTGTTTCCCGCATTCTCTCCCTTCTGCTGGAAAACGGTGCGAAAATGGCCGTTCCGGGCGAATTTACGCGCCGTTCCTATCTCCACGGAAAGATGGACCTCTCCCAGGCCGAAGCCGTCGCAGACCTGATCGCCGCGCAGACCGCCGCCTCGCACCGGATTGCGCACAGGCAGCTCAAGGGCGGTTTCAGCGACGAGCTGGCAGCCATGCGCGCGGAACTGTTGCACATTGCCTCGCTGATGGAGCTGGAACTCGATTTCAGCGAGGAAGACGTTGCCTTTGCCGACCGCGGACAACTGCGTCAACTGGTGGAAAACGTCCTTTCGCACTGCGAAAAGCTTATCGAAAGCTTTAATTTAGGTAACGCTATTAAAAATGGTGTTCCTGTGACGATTGTCGGCAACACGAATTCCGGAAAAAGCACCCTGCTCAATGCGCTGCTCGGCGAGGAACGCGCCATTGTTTCCGACATTGCGGGCACCACGCGCGACACGGTCGAAGAGACCCTGAACCTCGACGGCGTACTCTTCCGTTTCATCGACACGGCGGGGCTTCGCGAGAGCAACGATGCCATCGAGCGCATCGGGATCGGACGGACATACGAGAAACTGGCCGCCGCCCAGCTGGTGCTCGCCGTGCTAGACCTTAGCGTTCCGATGCCGGAACTGCTCGCCAGCGCGCAGGACATAGCGGATCGCCAGTCAGACGGTCAGCAACTCTTTTTCCTGCTCAATAAAGCGGATACCGCACCGGCCGAAACCGCCGCCGCCGTCAGCGACGCCCTCTCCCCCCTCCTGTCCGCAAACCGCCGGATCCTGGTCATTTCAGCCAAGCGTCGCACCGGCCTGGACGAACTCCGGCAACGGCTCGCCGATACCTGGCGCAGTCTCGAAACAGCCGCCGAAACCACGCTCGTGACCAATACCCGCCATCTCGAAGCCCTGCGCAACGCCGCGACATCCCTGCACCGCGTCAAGGACGGCCTCGACACCCCCGTCCCCACCGACCTTCTCGCCCAGGACCTCCGCGAAGCCCTCTATCACCTCGGTACGATATCCGGCGAAGTGTCTAATGATGAGATACTTGGAAATATCTTTTCTAAGTTCTGCATCGGAAAATAAGTACACCGAAACACCTTCTACACACTCCGTACAAAAGGGCGTAACTCTCACATAATCAACTGAAAAATGTTGAAAACTTTTCCCGGTTAGTTTGGTCTAATTCGGGATTTTTTTGCTATATTTGAACCACATTTGAACCACGCGTGGTTCAAGGTTGTGGAGGGGGTACGCCAAAGTGCAGAACCTTACACGGATTTACATAGATTTACAAACCTGTACCCAATTGGAGAGGTAAAACCGCACAACCGAGGTCCCAGACCTCATAACTGCTGAAAAGTTGTAAAACTTATGCACCCAGTCACGAGAAAATGCCCCTGCTGCGGCAGCGCGTTTACGACGGACAATCTGAAGCGGAAGTACTGCTCAGATACCTGCCGGAACACGCACCAGATGCGAAAGAAGCGAGCCCGTACTAAGGCCCGCAAGGCTCGCATCGAAACATCCGCTGCTCGGGAGGCGCTCGAAGGCAAGACACATCTCTCCATTTCCGAAGCCGCTAAATTTCTCGGAGTAAGCCGGCCCACACTGTATGCCAGGATCGAGCAAGGGGAACTCACTCCCCTGCGCGTATCCACACGTACCGTAAGGATTCCCATCGAACAACTCGAGACAAGCACCCAGATGCAGCCCAAGCCTACGAAAGGCGACTTCTCCTCGCTCATTTCAAAGGCTGATGTCCTGAGCAAGTACGACATATCCGAGCGCTGGCTGTACAAATGCCTGAAAGAGGAAGGAATCAGGCCAAAACTCATAAAAGGCGTCTCCTTCCTGCCCAAGCCTGACATCGAGCGGATGTTCAAACCCAAGCCTGTCTACAATCCGGACGAATGGATCGATGCGGAGGACCTTATAAATAAGGAAGGGCTGGCCCGCAAATACATTTCCGATTTCGCACGTCGCAAAGCCATCCCCTGCCGCCGTATCGGACGGACGCTGCTTGTGAGCAAGAAGGAATGGGAGAAGGCGCACATCTTTCAAGGTGACAGAGACAAGAACTACCTCACCGTTGACCAGGCGAAGAAGCACTACCGCATCGGCCAGCAATCCTTCTACGACAAAACAAACGAGGCCGGAGTTGAAGGCATCCGCCAGGGCAACCGTGTCTATTATCGGATTGTGGACCTCGACCGCCTCTTCAAAGACAAAACCCCGAAAATCCCCGCTGAAATCCGCAAGAACTACATGCGCAGCGGCGACGCACTCAAATACTACCACCTCGGCCAGAAACGCTTCAGCGAAGAAACTCAGGCCGCAGGCGTGACCAAAGTCCGGACGGAAGGCAACTACGTCTGGTACAAGAAAGACGAATTGGATAAACTCTTCAAAAAGATAAGCGACAATGGGAGTAACTAAAGTAACACTTCGAAAGCGGCTGCTGCCAAGCGGCAAGATTACCCTCTATCTGGACTTCTATCCGCCCCTGAGAGACCCGCACTCACGCAAGTACGTCCGGCACGAATACCTGGGCATATACCTCGTAAACAAGCCCCGTTTCCAGAGCGACAAGGATGCCAACAAAGAAAAGATAGCCCAGGCCGAAGCAATCCGGTCAGAGCGCGAACTGGCCATCATCCGCGGCCAGTACGACTTCCTGGACAAGACCAAGCTGAAGATGGACTTCCTCGCCTACTTCAAAACCAAGCTGGACACGAAAGACCGTATAGCCCTGGCCATGATTGAAGACGCCGAGAAATCCGGCATCCTCCGTGAAGGCGCCACCATCGTCGAGCCCACCAGCGGCAACACCGGCGTGGGCCTGGCATGGGTGGGCGCAGCCAAAGGCTACAAAGTCATCCTTACCATGCCCGACACCATGAGCCAGGAGCGCCGCAGCCTCCTCCGGGCACTCGGCGCCACCCTCGTCCTCACCCCGGGTGCGGAAGGCATGAAAGGCGCCATCGCCAAGGCCGAAGCCATCCGGGCAGAGACTCCCGGCGCCGTCATCCTGGGCCAGTTCGTGAACCCCGCCAACCCCGCCGCGCATGAGCGTACCACCGGCGAAGAAATCTGGGCCGACACAAAAGGCAACGTGGACATCTTCGTCGCGGGCGTAGGCACCGGCGGCACCGTCAGCGGCACGGGCAAAGCCCTCAAGAAGCACAACCCCACCGTGCAGGTGGTGGCGGTGGAGCCGGCGTCATCGGCCGTCCTCTCTACCGGCGTTGCCGGAAAGCACAAAATCCAGGGCATCGGAGCGGGCTTTGTCCCGAAGACCTACAGCGCGGAAACCGTGGACCGCATCCTTCCCGTGGCCGACGACGCAGCCATCGCCGCCTCCCGTCTTCTGGCCGCAAAGGAAGGGCTCCTCGTGGGCATCTCTTCTGGCGCAGCGTTTGCAGCAGCCATGGAGCTGAGCCGCCAGAGCGAGAACGAAGGAAAGACCATCGTAGCCCTTCTCCCCGACACCGGCGAGCGCTACCTGTCCACCATCCTCTTCGATTTCGACAACTATCCGCTATGAGTCTCTCCCTGAACCGCACCATAGACCATCTCAAAAACCTGATGGCCAGTATGAAAGACCTCGTCTTCCCCCTCTACAGCGACGTAAAGGAGGAAGATGCTCTCTGCGAAGTCTATAACAGCCTCCGGTCCGCGACGGATTATACGGTGGCCGATGCCTTCCTCCCCCGCATCCCCGAAATCAAGCGGCTGCTGGAGCTGGATGTAAAAGCCATCGCCCAGAATGACCCCGCCGTAAAGAGCGAAAAGGAAATCATCTACTGCTACCCGGCCGTCACCGCGATGCTCTATTACCGCACCGCGCACGTGCTGCAGGGCCTGGGCGTGGAAATCGTCCCCCGGATGCTCACGGAATACGCACACAACGTCACCGGAATCGACATCCACCCCGGCGCGCAGATTGGCGAGTGCTTTGCCATTGACCATGGAACGGGCGTGGTCATCGGAGAGACGGCCGTTATCGGCAACAACGTCACGCTCTATCAGGGCGTCACGCTGGGCGCGCGGAGCTTCCGCTACGACGAAAACGGCAGGCCGATGAACGTCCCCCGCCACCCCATCCTGGAAGACGGCGTCACCGTCTATTCCAACACCTCCATCCTGGGGCGCGTCACCATCGGCGCGGAATCCATCATCGGCGGCAACGTATGGCTCACGCACTCCGTCCCGCCCCACTCGTCCATCGTGCAGGGCCGGGCGCAGGAGTCTTTTGCCGATGGTGCAGGAATCTGAACCAACAACACAGAATCCATCCACGGAGCGGGAAGGTCTGCAGAATGCTTGTCTTCTGAGGAAGCGCGGCAATACGGGTGCAAAAATCGGTATTTGCACCCGTATTTTTTAGGCTAAAACCGAGAAGAATCAAGACATATATTATAAAGGAAATAATTGCTAAATTTGCAGCACCTTAAGAAGAAGAGCATGTCAATCAAACGAATTCTGGCACTGCTGTGCCTGGGCGTCTGGAGTACCCTGCGCCTTGGTGCACAGATTACCACCTCCAGCCTGGGCGGCTTTGTAACAGACGGCGAAAATCCCCTTGCGGGCGTAACTATCGTAGCCGTTCACGAGCCCACCGGAAGCACCAGCTATACTTTCAGCACGGAAAACGGCAGTTACCTCCTTACCGGACTGCAGAGCGGCGGCCCGTATACCGTCACCTTCGCCCTGCTGGGATACGAAGAGCAGACGGCACAGGACATCACCCTGGACCTGGGCGAAGCCACCCACCTGGACGCCAGCCTCAAGGCCGAAGAACTGGAAGCTGCAGTAATCCTGCAGATCGGCCCGAAGCTGAAGCTCACCCGCACCGGATCGTCAAGAAATATCACATCGGCCCAGATTGAGAGCATGCCCAGCATCGGCAGAGGCATTACGGACTTCATCCGCCTCTCCCCCTACGCCAACGGCCTCAGCATCGCCGGCGGCGACGGGCGCATGACCAACTTCACCGTGGACGGCGCCAACTTCAACAACAACTTCGGCCTGGACAGCAAACTGCCCGGCGGTGGCAACCCCATCTCCATCGAAGCCATCGACCAGATCCAGCTCGTCGTTTCTCCTTACGACGTGCGCCAGTCCGGCTTCATCGGCGGCGGCATCAACACCGTGACCAAGTCCGGCACCAATACCCTCAAGGCATCGGCCTATACCTTTAAGCATGCCACGAACTGGACCTTCGGCGCCACTGTGGGCGGCCCCATCATCAAGGACAAGCTCTTTTTCTTCGTGAACTACGAGCAGGAGCAGAAGCCCGAGCAGGTGATCTCCTACCGCGCCCGCAAAGACGGCGAGGAGCCCGGCGGAAACATCTCCCGCACCACCCTCAGCGATATGGAACGCGTCGCAGAATTCCTCAAGGAGTACTACGGCTACGACCCCGGCAGCGCCACCGATTTCCCCGGCGACAACGTCAACCGCAAAGCCCTGGCCAGGATAGACTGGAATATCAACGGGGACCACAGGCTGGCCCTTCGCTACAACTACACCTTCGACAAGGTGTGGAACGCCCCCAACAACAACTCCTGCGACACGGGCTACCGCCTCACCAACTCCAAACGTGTAGGACCGCAGTCCATGGCCTTCTCCGGCAACATGTACGGCTATAACTGCGAGGTACACTCGGCCACCCTGGACCTGAACAGCCGCCTGGGCAACAGAGTCTCCAACCAGCTCCTCGCCACCTTCACCGACAACCACGAGTACCGCTCCTTCCTGGGAGACCAGCGCTTCCCCCACGTGGATATCATGATGGAAGGCGCCCTGGAGCCCTACATGTCCCTTGGTGACGAACTCTTCTCCCGCTATACGGACTTCACCAACACCATCGCCAACGTCAGGGACGACGTCACCCTCCACCTGGACGCCCACACCCTCACCGCCGGCCTATCCTACGAATACCAGCACGTCTCCAACTGCTACATGCGCAACGGCGGCCTCTACTACCGCTACGCCTCGGTAGACGACTTCATCAACCGGGAAGCCCCTGAATCCTTCGCCATCACCTACGGTTTCGACGGCGTAGAACAGCCCGCCGACCACATCTCCTATCGGCAGGGAGCCTTCTATCTGCAGGACGAGTGGCGCATCACCCCCTACTTCAAGCTCTCCGGAGGCCTGCGCCTGGACCACGTCCTGTTCAATACGGCCGATTTCCAGCGCAACGACGCCGTCTATGCCATGACCTTCCGCGACGGCCTCAGGATCGACACGGGCGAATGCCCGTCGGCCCACGTGAGCATTTCCCCCCGCCTCGGCTTCAGCTGGGACGTCCTGCACGACGGCGGCCTCACCCTCCGCGGCGGCAGCGGCCTCTTCCTGGGCCACCTCCCGCTGGTGTACTTCATGAACGTTCCCTCCTACGCCAACCTCAAGAAGAACTCTGTCCAGTTCAAGACCAGGTATGCCGATGGTGCCCCGGTGAGCCATGACGCCCGCCTGGACCAGTTCGCAGGCACCGGCCTCCTCACAACAAAAGAGGAAATCATCGAGCAGTTCAACCTGCCGACGACCCTCGGCGAGCACGCCGTGCCCTACCAGATCATCGGCGTAGATCCCGCCTTCAAGCTGCCGCAGAGCTGGAAAACGACCCTCGCCGCAGACTACAAGGTTCCCGCCGGCTTCCCTTTCACCATCTCGGCCGAAGCCATCTTCAACAAGACCGTGAACGGAGCCTGCGTGGAGAACGTCAACCTCGATTTCTCCGGCGTCGCCCTCTGGCAGCGCTTCAAAGGGGCCGATAACAGGCTGATTTACCCTTCCAACAAGGCGCAGATCAACCCCGGCAGCAGCGTTGCCTACCTCACCAACACGAACGAGGGCTACGGCATCAACGCCAGCATCGCCGTGGAGATGACGCCCGTCCGGAACCTGGACCTCTATGCGGCCTACGCCTTCACCGACGCCCGCGAGGCCACCGGCTTCCCCGGCACCGACCTTTACTCGGCCCTCACGAATACGCCGCAGGTGGACGGTCCCGGACAGGGAAAGCTGCAGCGCACCTCCTTCGTCGTGCCGCACAAAGTGACCGCTTCCGTGAACTGGAAGCCCGGCTACGGCGTGCAGCTGGGCGTCTTCTATAGCGCCTACTCCCCCGCCGGCTACAGCTACACCTACACCAACGACATGAACGGGGACGGCATCGCCAACGACCTCATGTACATCCCCCGCGACGACAGCGAAATCCAGTTCACGGACTACCAGGGCACATCGGCCGAAGACCAGCGCAAAGCCTTCTGGGCCTTCGTGGAGCAGGATCCCTACCTGTGCACCCACAAGGGGCAGTACGCCGGCGCCTTCGAGGCCAGAGCCCCCTTCGTGCACCGCTTTGACATCCGCGCCGCCAAGGACTTCAACACGAAAGCAGGCAAGTTCCAATTAAACCTGACCGTGCTCAACGCCATGAACCTCCTTAATGAAAAATGGGGCGTTGAACAGGTCAATACGGCCTGCAACGCCTCCAAGATATTGAATTACGCCGGAATGGATGACCAGGGCCGCCCCGTCTTCACCTTATACCACACAAACGGAAAGATGCCCACAGACACTTACGAGTATCTGATCTCCAAGGACCAGACCTGGCGCCTCCAGATCGGCTTAAAGTATTACTTTACTCTGTGACGGGGCGAAGAGTCTTCCCGAAGTAACGCCAGCCGTAACGATGTATGTTGAGCCTGTCTTCAGCGAACCGGAGCGCCCACGCGTAGTCCGAAGGTACCTATTACGAGCGCGAACGGGAAAGATACGCGGCGAAGGCGGAGCGGTAGAGTTCGCTCACGGGAAGCGTGACGCCGTTATCCAGGCGCACGCTGGTGCGGGACGCTTCGGCGATGTGTTCCAGGGAAATGATATAGGAGCGGTGGATGCGAAGGAAACGGCCCCCGGGCAGCAGCTCTGCCAGGTTCTTGAGACGGTACAAAACAACCACCGGCGCCTCGGTGTCTTCCAGATGAATCTTGACATACTCGCTCCAGCTCTCCACGTAGACAATCTTGCGGCTGTCTACGTTGACCGTGCGGTAATCGGCCTTGAAATGCAGGATGGGATCCTCTTCCCGGGATTCCGGTTCATCCCATGCTGCCAGTACGTCTTCCAGTTCCTTCACCCGGCGCGCCCTGCGGCGGGACACGATAAAGAAATACAGGGCCAGGCCGGCACCCACAAGGAGAATGCCGATGACAAACCAGGGCACCCCGGGGCCATGCGGCGGCGGAGGCAGCGGCATCATATCCCCGAAAGGCGGGAGCTCCGGCGGAGGACCGGCGGGAGGGAAGTCTATCATACCTGGGACTCTTCTTTGCGGATACGCTGTTTATAGGCGAAATGCAGCATGATATTGCGGATAGAGAAGAACACCGCAAACTGGCCGATGACCAGCACCCAGTCGTGGCGGATGAGGCCGTAGGCGATGATCATGAACGAACCGGCCACCGCCAGCACCCAGTGTCCCAGGGGCAGGACGGACTCCCGGCGGCGCATGCTGTACACCAGCTGGTACACGGAGCGGATCTCATAGGTGAACTGGCCGGCGATACCGAACCAGAGCAGCTTGGGCGGAACGGCATCGTTATGCAGGAAGCTGTCGTAGAACGTCTGGAAATCCTTGGAGATGAGCGCCAGGATCACCAGCGGGAACATTGCCTGCAACACGATCACCCAGCGGGGCACCCGCTTGTACAGGCCCATGATGCCGATGTTCCACATATAGATATAATAGCTGAGGCTTTCTCCGAAGATGATGGAGAAATCCTTGCGCAGCCAGCCGTAGATGTACAGGACAATGGCGCCGATGCTGCTCATCACCCAGTAGATACCGGGCGATTCCACCTTGTGCGACTTCTCCGACATGTACCACTGCACCACGATACGGGTGCCGTAGATTCCCATGCCGGCCAGGCCCAGCAGATATACCCATACGGGGCTGTCCATCGTAAATATCTTATTCTCGATGTGGCACTCGCCCATACCGAAGCAATCCTGATGGAACTGGTTGCCACCGCCGGGAACAGGCACATCTGCGGTGACATCCGCCGGCATCTGCTCGAAGGTTGCCTCCCAGGGTGAATCTCTGTAAGCATACGTACAGCTGGAGAACTGCAGGTGCATGAACACCCAGTGGTCAAAGACAACCACGAAGGTGTCGCTGGAGAACCGCAGGTAGTTGTCAACGGTCGTAACCGTAAGACGCTGCTTGGTTCCTTTGATGGTATTCGCGCCCTGGTTGAGTTGGGCATACATCGTCACGAAGTAGAGGATGAGCGGGCCGTTCTCGTCGAACCACGGCTGTTTCTCCACAACGATGGTGTTCTTGTCCTTAATCCATGATTTGAGCACGGTGCCTCCGTCATAGATGGCATCACCCCAGGAGTAGTGCTGCGTCTCAACAAAGCGGACAAATACACCGCCTATGGTGCTGCGGTCAATCGTCAGATCCGGCACGGTGATTTCCAACTGCTGACAGGCCTGGTATGCGGAATTCGTGGGGTCAAACTCAACCTTGGCGTTCAGAACCACATAGTTCGGAGCCTGATAGTCCTTGAAAGTTATCTGGCCCGCTCCGAAGTTATTTGATATGCTATTGAACATGGCTGCTGTAACTTGGGATTAGTAGATGATACCTGTTCCGAAAACCTCGGTGTGGGTGTAATAAGGGCCTCCACGGTGAGCGAAAGTCAGCTGTGACTTGCCGCTGCGGTTATACATATACACCAGATACGACTGGGCGTTGATGTGGCCATCCGCATCGTTGGAGCGACCGATGCACATTCCCGTACCGATAATCTCTGAAGGTAGTTGCTCGTCCAGGTAGACCTCGGAGGATGCAACATTGCTGTGGCCCAGGCACTGGGCGTTGAACTGCGCAACCGGAGCACCCGTAGAGAAGTCAACGTCAAGGGAAGACACGTGGCTTTCCTCGGTGGGGTCAAGGTTATCCATCGTGGCTTTTACACGACGCTGGTAAGGAGATTCTCCGGTGACAACTACCATTTCGCGGGCCTCCATACCGGTAAAGCCGGTAGAAGTGTCGAGCCAGTAGATTTCCACGAAGACCTTCTCCCCCGGCATCGGCTCCACGCCTATGGTCTTGAGATAAAGATGCGTCACGTCAACCTCGCCCCAGTCATCCTCCGTACCCGGAGTGATGATGACCGTCTTGCTCCAGCCGTTGGAGATACCGGCGCTCTGGGAACTCGACATCTTAACAACGAGTTTGAACGGATCGGGCTGGTGCCTTATACCTCCGATGACCATCAGTTCAGGAGTCACGACAACCTGCTCGTATTCCACGTTGGGAACGGCCACGGTATGAAGCGGAGCGTTAGCCATCAGCGGCTCCCCTGCCATCGCCCTGTTGGCGTTGAGGCGGACATAGAGGTTCATACCGGAGAGCTGGGCCGCCTGTCCGAAGACGGACTGTCCAGTGGCGGTTCCCGCCAGCCGGTCCCAATCGTGCATCTGGTCCGAGGTGAGTTCCTTCCAGCTCTTCGAAATCTTCTTCAGCGATGCCCGTCGGACAAGCTGCGCTCCGGTGGCTGCACCAGTCGGCCAGCATTTAACGGAAAGGACGCTACGGCCGCCAACCTGGCGAGCCGTAACACCCTTAGCCGACCCAGAAAATCCCCCGAAAGCGATGGAAGGAAGTGCAATCATAGTTTAAGTCTAAGTTAAGTTTTCGGGCTGTTCAAGTAGCCCTCCGACACAAATATACATAAACTTATTTAATTGCAAAACAAATAATTATACTATTTTATCTAAACCAAAACAAGAAGTAAACAACCCGAAACAAACGGATATGGGAGGAACGACCCGGGGACATTCCGGGAACGATCCACGCCATACGTCCGGTCGTAAATACAATGAGGGCTGCCCTTCAACTTGAGCAGTCCCTTATTCCGATTCCGGAGTTTTTTTTGCGATATTTGTCTTCGGCTTTTTGGCTCAATTTTCAGTCCGGTTTGTTACCAAATAAACGCCCTTTTTTCTGAACCATATTTGAACCACGGAGGCCGCAACCAATTGATTATCAATCTGTATTATAGTCTGCATCGGGAAATAGCTGAAACTTGGTCAAACTCGCTCAAACTCGCTGAAACTTAAGATATCTTCAATAACTCGCTGAAACTTAATCCGTCCATGAGTGGTTTCGGCGAGCTTGCTTATAACTCAACTGGTTTCAGTTTCAGATAGTAAGACGCTGTTTTGTCACAATCCTTGTCACAATGTGACAGATTGTGACAGAATTTTAGGGCAAATACCCCGAAAAGTTACTAATCCCGTTGTTTTATGAAATGTTTACGGAAAGTAAAGACGACTAATGCACGGTTTCAAAATGGTACTTTCTCCGATTATTTGAGATTTGTGCTGTACAACAGTCAAAAACATGATTATTATACTATACTTGTACCATTATTTGATCATTTTTCTCTCATTTATTAACCGCGAGTATGTGAGAAAAACGTTGATTTGTCACTTGTCACATTTGGCAAATATGTACGTAGCCACTTGGAAAGTACAGCACTTCCCAAATCACATTTCATCAGTGTAAAACAGATTACGCAAATCCAGAAAGTCCTTTCCGACAAGGAACTGCTTACCATTACCGAGGCAGCAGAGTATCTGGGTGTCTTCCGTCCTACCGTTTATGCCCGCATCAAGGAAGGAGAACTTGTGCCTGTCCGGGTTTCGATACGGACCGTAAGGATTTCCCTCGAGCAACTAAAGCGTGATTCCAACCGTCTCCCCCAGCCTTTCAAGGGCGACTACTCTATCCTTATCACCAAGGAGGAAGCCCTGGAGCGTTATGACGTAGGGCTGAGCTGGATATACAAGAGGATGAAAGACGAAGGTATCCGCACTAAGATCATCAAAGGGAAGACCTATTTCCCAAGAAAGGAGCTAGACAGGTTCCTCCCCCTCAGGAAACACTACAATCCGGACGAATGGTATGACGTTGCAGAACTGATGAAGCGGGATGGACTGACACGTAAATACATTTCGTACTTTATCCGAAGGAAAGGAATCACCTGCCACCGCCAGGGCTGGACCCTGCTTATCCATAAGGAGAGTTGGGACAAGGCTAAACTCGTCCGCGGTGACATCGATAAGAACTATCTCACCGTCGATCAGGCCAGGAAACTGTTCCATATCGGACAGAAGACCTTCTACGACGGCGTACATGAGGCCGGTCTACAGGGAATCCGCGAACACAATTTCATGTACTACAGCAAATCGGAGCTGGACCGTCTCTTCAAGGACAAGACGCCCAAGATCCCGCCGGAAATCCGAAGGAACTACATGCGGAGCGGGGATGCCCTGAAGAAAAACCATATCGGGCAGAAGCGTTTCAGTGATGAGACGAGGGCTGCCGGTATCACCAAGGTCAAGACGGAAGGCAACTACGTCTGGTACAAGAAATCGGAACTGGATAAACTATTCAAAAAGATAAGCGACCAATGAAAACGACAAAAGTAACCCTCAGGCAGCGTCTTCTGAATAGCGGGAAGATTACGCTGTATCTGGATTTCTATCCACCTCTCAAAGATCCGGAGACGAAGAAGAACATCCGGCATGAGTACCTGGGCATCTACCTCGTCAAGAGTCCCAAGTTCGCAATTGAGAAAGAGGCGAACAAGGAGAAGATGCGTTAGGGCGAGGCCATCCGCGCCCAACGCAAGCTATCGATCATCCGGGGGCACCAAGAAAGTGGCAAATAACATGTCTGAATGCGAGTTTCCTTATAGTTAGATAGTTTTAGAAATGCATTTTGGCAATGAAATCTGAGGCGCAAGAGATTCAACAATATATTGTAATTTGTCTGCGCCTCTTTGCCAGCATGATGGATGATACGACTCGATAACTTGATATTTGCGTTTCAATTCATCTAAATGACAGTTCCATAAACCATAACGTCCCTGGAAAATAATATAATCGGGATTTAATAAACTGATTTCGTCCAGCAGTAATTGCCCCTCGATTTCTGGCTGGAGATAAACACGATCTTTTCCTCCAGTCCGGCGAGTTCTTCCGAGAGTGACAAATCGGAAACGATTATCATATGCCAAATAGGACATGAGGTCTTTGGGAAGTATATCGTAGCTATTGTGAATTGCTTTGCGCATTTTAAATGAATCGCGTTTTGACCAAAGTGTTTTCCAGGCATCAACCCATCCCATTTTGTCTTTCAAAATATAAAGAGCCGTTGAATACATTCCAGCTATATGCGGGTTAAAGTCTAAATCTCCGTCTGGGAATATGGATTCTCTATCTTCAAGAGAGTGGTAAGAATTAGACTGCATGCACTCATCATAGCCAACATCCAGAGGGATGAAAAACAGTCTTAAAGGCGCACTGAGATAATTACGTCCTATATATGGGAATCCAGTGAACCTGTAATTTGTTCCATGAACAATCCCGGTGGTTCGGTCTATGCCCATTTCCCTAAAGAAATCGACATATATTATTTTAATCGCAATCTTTAACTCTTGATAGTTCATTATTATTTGACTCAGAAGTATCTAATATCTCAAAAATAGATGGTGCATTCTCTCTGATGTACTCTCGCCATATAGTGGGAGAGAAGCCCTGTGAGGTATGGTGTATCGCCAGTGCGTGAGAACATATGCCAGCCTTAGTAAGAATGTCCGCTTTCCAAGGGTAACAACCGCTTATTCTTTTGTCGTACTTAATGTTACAAGTGCCTCTGTTTTCTAAATTGATATAACCATTACTAACCCAGCCTCGAGTTCCAATGAAGAGGCATAATGATGGTTGGATAATGTCAATTACATCCAGTAGACAAAACCACGCTTCTTTGAAATCGTACTCAGTTGGCGTTGCATCACGTTGTTGCATTGGCGTCTGAACAAAATTATAAAAAACTACTTTGTCCCAAAGCTTCTGCTCTGCTTCGTAAGGCGAAATAGATAACAGATCATATAGACCTTTATAAAAACTCCACGCATCATCTGTCCCGACTGCGCAGTTAAGAGTATCTCTTGTGTAATTCTTATCATTAATGCATCGATTATACTCTTCTAGAGAAAACATGCCATCGTTGTCTACAGTATAATGCGAATCACCAAGGATTAATAATTTAACAGGAGCACTCAAATAACCTTTCCCAATCCACGGGTAGTGTTTTAGATTCACAATAGAATTAAACTGTCTATCAAAAGTGACGTCGCAGAGCATATGTCTTGAAAGCTAAATCTTGTTTTGTCCCAATAATACAAATGTAAGTAATTCTAGAGAAAGATTACGCATCATGTAGATAGTAATTCAATTTTCCCCCAGTGTTGTAATTGAAAAATGGTCCATTTG
>CAMZGD010000023.1 GCA_947306365.1 uncultured Bacteroidales bacterium | reverse complement strand
CCGGCCTCCGGCGGTCGCCTGATGGCGACTTTACTGGGGCGCTGCCCCAAAACCCCGCGCCTCCCGGCCTTAGTACTTTTGCTATGCGGTGTTTCCTGCGAATTCGAGCATTTGCTGCAAAAGTACCGGCCTCCGGCGGTCGCCTGATGGCGACTTTACTGGGGCGCTGCCCCAAAACCCAAATTTATAAGGCGTGGATGGGAAGCTCGGCGCCTTCGGGGGTGACCAGGACGGCGCCCACGTCGGGCTGGGCAAGATGGCCGATCACTTCGAAATCGTGGAATTCCTTGCGGAACGCATCGTGCTTCTCGATCGGCACGGTGAAAAGGAACTTGTAGTCGTCGCCGCCGTTCATCGCCGCCGTCACCACGTCCATGTCGATTTCTTCGGCCATTGCGAAAGTCTGCGAGGAAATGGGAATCTTCTCGAGATAGACCTTGGCCCCGAATCCCGTGTCGCGTACCAGCCGGAGCACCGCTTCGCCCAGGCCGCGGGTCAGGAAGCAGCCGCGTGAAGGCAGGATGTCCGCCTCGATGAAACGCCCGATGAGGCCGGGCTTGATCTCGGGACTCAGGTAGCTGGCCAGCACGGCTTTATACGGAGACAGGTCGGGTTGTTCGCCGGTGCCGGTAAAAGAGACTTTTTCGCGCTCCAGCACGTGGAGGCCCATATAGGCGGCGCCCAGGTGTCCGCTGAGGCAGAGCAGGTCGCGGTTCCGGGCGGCCGGCACTTTCTCCAGGACCGTCCGTTTCTGGGCGCCGCAGGCGGCCAGGCTGATGCACAAGCCGTTGACCGAGGGGTTGAGGGTGAGGCCCAGCCGCTTCACCCCGTGTTCGCGACAGGCGGCCAGCATCCCTTCCCACAGCGCAGCCACGTCTTCGAAGCAGAAGCGTTTCGAAAGGCCGAGGGCGACCGACAGGCTGTCCGGCTCCCGCAGGGCGGCGTAGAGTTCGCCCAATACGCAGAGGACGGCCTTGTAGCCCAGGTGCTTGAGCGGAGTGTATACCAAGTCGAAGTCGCAGCCTTCCAGCAGCAGTTTATGGGCCGTGCAGGCCGCACCGCGCCGTTCGACGGGGACCGGCTGGGCATTGGCGTAGCCGCTGCCTTCAAAGAGACGGTCGAGGGCCGCCTGTCTGCCGATTCGGGAGATTTCTGTTCGTGCCATCTTGGGAAATATTAGCGAATCGTGTGCTTTTTTCGGGTAACCGGGATGTCCCGGGTCGGGACGGTGACGTTGCCCGCTTCGTCGTACACGGTCACGTAGATGTGACCGCTCCGCACCCGGACTTCGAGCCGCGACTGGTCGTCGTTGACGAGGATCGGAAAGTCGTTGTTCATCGTTCCGGCGGGATGGTACTGGTATTCGTGCAGGTCTGCGCCGATCATCAGGTCGACGCCCGCCTTGTTCAGCAGCGGGAGGAAATGGTGGTTCATCCACGTGTGGGGCACGAAATCGTCCGGAAGGCCGGGGTCGATCATCGGGGCGTGAAGGATGCATATCTTCACGGGCGCGTTGCGGAAGAAGGGTTCCTTCATCACGGCCTTGGCCCATTCCATCTGTTCCCGCAGGTATGCCTCGTAGATCCGGTCGCCGGTCAGGGCCAGGGCATTCTTCACGCCGGTCTCGCCGGCATCCAGCACGATGAAGGCGGCAGGCCCTTCGCGGAAGGTGTAGTAATAGGGTGCAGAAGCGGCCTTGGGGAAGACCTTTTCGACCAGCGCGACCCCGCTGCCGCGGCCTTCGTGGTTTCCGCGCGAGAAGACCACGGGCAGGTTGGCGCCCCACGGGCCGAGCGGTCCCACCTCATACTTGAGCAGGCTGTCGACAGTCCAGTTGCCGGCGGAGATGATGTCGCCGTTGAGGAGCAGGAAATCGTTGTCGGAAATGCGGATGTCGTCGAGCAGCGCAGCGTAGTGGTCCAGGCGCATATGGACGTCGTTCATCACCGAGAAACGGCATTTTTTCCGGTTGGGGTCGAAGGTGGTGACGGCGTACCGTTCGGACAGGACTTCCTGTCCGTATGCCGGCCGGCGCGGATTGGCGGGATCGACAACCCGGTTTCCGATGCGGTAGCCGTATTCGGTCCCGCGCGAAAGGCCTTCGACCCGGACGGTGTGGAGCGTTCCGAACAGTTTCCTTCCGGCATAGTCCTCATAGATCCTGCGGCCGTTGTCGAGCTGGACCCAGCCCTGGCAGACCTCGTCCGTCGACCACAGGACGGTGAATGCCTGCTCGCTCATATCGGTCACCCAGGGACCGTATTCCACGTGGAAATCCTGCGTTCCGGCCTGTGGCGGCCGGCTTCCCGTAAGGACAAGCGAAACCGCAACGGCAAGGACCGCGCAGCGGAAGATGGATAACAATGCTTTCATGCGATTCTTCTATCGGTTTCCAAAGTTACGGAAAATGTTTGTATCGGTGTTGAAAAAAAAACGATTCCGGTGTTGCCGGCAAGGATTAATTGCCATAACTTCGTATTCACGATGCTGCTCTATCCCAATGCAAAGATAAACCTGGGGCTCAATGTCATACGGAAGCGTTCCGACGGGTATCATGACATTGAGACCCTTTTCTTCCCCGTACCGGAACTGTGCGACGTACTGGAACTCACGCACGCCGTCACGTTCCGGATGCGGGTATACGGGACGCGGATCGAGGGGGAGAATCTCTGCGAGAAGGCCTGGCGGCTGATGAACCGCCGGTTCGGCATCCCGCCCGTGGAGATCGGTCTCTGCAAGAAGATTCCGACGGGCGCCGGCCTCGGCGGCGGATCGTCCGACGCGGCGTTTACGTTGGCGGGCCTCAACGCGCTCTTCTCGGTCGGCCTTCCCCCCGACGAGCTGGCCGGCCTGGCGGCGGAGCTGGGCAGCGACTGTCCCTTTTTCATCTACAACCGTCCGATGCTGGCGCGCGGCCGCGGCGAGATGCTGACACCCTGCGACTTTTCGCTGGCGGGCCACCGGCTGCGCATCGTGCCGCAGGACGTTTTCGTTTCGACCCGAGAGGCCTATGCCGGCATCACGCCCCGGGAACCGGCGCACCGCATCGAATCGGTGTTGAAACGTCCCGTTGAACAATGGAAGGGACTGCTTGTCAATGATTTCGAGGAGACGGTCTTTGCCCGGCATCCGGAACTGGCCGCGGCAAAGCAGGCCCTGTACGACGAGGGGGCGCGCTACGTGTCGATGTCGGGCAGCGGGTCAGCGCTGTTTGCAATCTATTAGGAGCCTTTCGAGTGTGGCGTCTTTCAGGACCACGCGTTTTTCCGCATCCAGCAGATAGAGGGAAGGGATGGCACGCAGCCAGTACCGCGTGCTGCTCCTGAGCACCTGGTCCGGATCGTAGCCGCAGATCCATTCTTCGGGATAATTCGGCAGATAGTCCAGCCAGGCCTGCAGTTCTTCGTCGGGATAGATATTGATGACCAGCAGGTCGCCTTTTGCGATGCGGTCGCGGATAACCGGGTCGCCGGAGAGGGCTTCCGTGATTTCCTTGCAGTTGGGGCAGCCGGGATTGCTGAAGAAAAGGATCGTCTGCCGCGGAGCGGGTTTCCGGTTGTCAAGGGTTCCGTACAGGGTGTGCGTACGTCCGTTCCGCGTCCGGAAGGCGAAGTCGGCGGCCGGCATCCCGATGCGGTTGAGCAGGAGGAAGGGCTGGAGCCAGCGGGCGTGCGCCCGTTCCTCTTCCGTGGCGAAGGGTGAATCGATCAGGTGTTCGACGACCGGGAGATAGAGTTCTTCGCTGCGGTAAGGGCTGTTGGGGTCATAGAAGAACTTTTCCTGCATCTCCACGGCCTGCTTCCACGCCGCACTGTCTTTCTCCGCCGCCCGCAGGACGCTGTCCTGCCGCTGCAGGGCATCTTCCAAGGGAAGCGCCAGCAGTTCCCGGGCATACTGCTCGAACTGCAGCTGCCGGGTTGCCGCCGACTGGGAGCCGTATTCCGAAAGTGAGGGTCCCTTGTCGGGTTTGCAGGCCGTCAGTAGCGTTAGAACGACTGCCAGAAGCGTCAGGTGACATTTTGTCATAATACCGGAGTTGGCACTTAATTTGCCGTTAGCTTGGGCAAAAATAAACAAAAAAACGTTAAAAAATACGTAACCATGAACATCAAACCATTAGCAGACAGGGTTCTGATCGAAGCCAAGGAAGCCGAGACCAAGACCGCGAGCGGATTGTATATTCCGGATTCCGCCAAGGAGAAACCGCAACAGGGAACCGTCGTTGCCGTCGGCAGCGGCAAGAAAGACGAGCCGATGGAACTCAGCGTCGGCGACACCGTGCTCTATGGCAAATATGCCGGCACCGAAATCAGCGTGGACGGCAAGGATTATCTGATCATGCGCCAGAGCGACGTGGTTGCAATTCTTAAATAAAGGAAAAGGAGGAAACGATTATGGCAAAAGACATCAAATTCAATATCGATGCGCGCAACCTGATGAAGGAAGGCGCCGACGCATTGGCGAACGCCGTGAAGGTGACCCTGGGCCCGAAAGGCCGCAACGTGGTCATCGACAAGAAATTCGGTGCCCCGCAGGTGACCAAGGACGGCGTGACCGTCGCCAAGGAAATCGAACTGGAAGACCGCTTCCAGAACATGGGTGCCCAGATGGTCAAGGAAGTGGCTTCCAAGACCAACGACCAGGCCGGTGACGGTACGACCACCGCGACCGTCCTCGCCCAGTCCATCATCACCGTGGGCCTGAAGAACGTCGCCGCCGGCGCCAATCCGATGGACCTCAAGCGTGGCATCGACAAAGCCGTGGCCGTGGTGGTCGAAGACCTGAAGAAGCAGAGCCAGGCCGTGGGTGACGACTATTCGAAGATCGAGCAGGTCGGCACCATCTCCGCCAACAACGACGAGAAGATCGGCAAGCTGATCGCCGACGCGATGGGCAAGGTGAAGAAAGACGGCGTCATCACCGTGGAAGAGGCCAAGGGCACCGAGACCGAGGTGAAGGTCGTGGAAGGCATGCAGTTCGACCGCGGCTACATCTCCGCCTACTTTATGACCAATCCCGACAAGATGGAGGCCGTGCTCGAAGATCCGCAGATCCTGATCACCGACAAGAAGATCTCCACGATGAAAGACCTGATGCCGATTCTCGAGCCGATCGCCCGCGAAGGCCGTTCGCTCCTGATCATCGCGGAAGACGTGGACGGCGAAGCGCTTACTACGCTCGTGGTCAACAAGCTCCGCGGTACGCTGAAGGTAGCGGCCGTGAAGGCGCCGGGATTCGGCGACCGCCGCAAGGAAATGCTGCAGGACATCGCGACCCTGACGGGTGCCGTCGTGGTCTCGGAAGAACGCGGCTTCACCCTCGAAAACGCGACGCCCGACATGCTGGGCCGCGCCGAGAAGGTAGTCATCGACAAGGAGAACACCACCATCGTCAACGGTGCCGGTGACAAGGATGCCATTTCCGACCGGGCCGGCCAGATCCGCAAGCAGATTTCCACCACGACGAGCGACTACGACCGCGAGAAGCTCCAGGAGCGCCTGGGCAAACTCGCCGGCGGTGTGGCCGTCCTCTACGTGGGCGCCGCTTCCGAGGTGGAGATGAAAGAGAAGAAAGACCGTGTCGAAGACGCGCTGAACGCCACGCGCGCTGCGGTTGAGGAAGGCATCATCCCGGGCGGCGGTGTCGCACTCGTGCGCGCCGAGGCGGCCCTCGCCGGCCTCAAGGGCGACAACGATGACGAGACGACGGGTATCCACATCGTCGAGCGCGCCATCGAGGAGCCGATCCGCATCATTGCCGCAAACGCCGGCAAGGAAGGCAGCGTCATCGTCCAGAAGGTGAAGGAAGGCAAGGCCGATTTCGGTTACAATGCCCGCACCGACAAGTTCGAGAACCTGCTCGCGACGGGCGTCATCGACCCGACCAAGGTGGTCCGCGTCGCCCTCCAGAACGCCGCTTCCGTGGCCGGCATGTTCCTGACCACCGAGTGCGCCCTGGCCGACATCAAGGAAGAGCAGCCCGCCATGCCCCCGATGAATCCGGGGATGGGCGGAATGATGTAATCGGGACAAAGACCCCTGAATTTGCGCCCCGCACCGCGAACCTTCGCAGTCGGGGCGCATTTTTGCCCTTTTTTGCTCCCGTGAAAAAAAATATATACCTTTGCACTTTTGGGGCGGAGCCCCGTTGCTGAGATATGGTGTAATGGTAGCACAACAGATTTTGGTTCTGTTTGTTCAGGTTCGAATCCTGATATCTCAACCCGAAACCAACAATACACCACTGTGGAACCTCCGAGTAGTCTGAACAACAGCGAAGGGAACTCATCTTCCGAGCCCCCGGCCAACGTGGTGTATTCCACACCGCTATGGCACTATACCTGAAAAAAGAACTCGACGACGACGCCCGGATCTATGTCTGGGAAATTACGGAAACGGAGGAAGAGCTGATGGCCACCACAGCTGTTCCCGACAATGAGTTGGAGGAGCTTTCGTACACGAAGAGCGAGGCGCGCCGCAAGGAAAAGCTGGCGACCCGCGCCCTGCTAAACGAAATCTTCCCCGATAAGCTCTATCTGGGCCACCACGACAACGGAAAGCCGTATCTGCTGAACACGGCGATGGAGATCAGCATCTCCCATACCAACCGTTTCGTGGCCATCCTCCTGCATCCCGACGAAGACCTGGGCATCGACATCGAATGCCTCGACCGGGACTTCTCGGCCGTGGAGAAGAAAGCGCTCAGCGAAGAGGAACTCGACGACCTGGACGAGCGCAAGAAGAATCTCCAGCTGGCCATCTACTGGTGCGCCAAGGAGGCGATCTACAAGCGGATGTCCGTGAGCGGCGTCGATTTCGCCGAGCAGATCGAGGTGGAACGGTTCAACCCCCGCGACGAGGGCGAGATCGAAGCCACGTTCACGCACAAGGACGGCACCGAACTGGAATTCGAACTCAGCTACGAAGTGTTCGAGAACCACGTGATGGTCTGGGTCGTCGGATAATTGTCAAGGAGAAACAGGGATGAAGAATTTTGTCAAGGAACTCGAATGGCGCGGCATGATCCAGGACATCATGCCCGGAACGGAAGAAAAACTGATGGAAGGGCCGCAGGCGGCCTACGTGGGCATCGACCCGACGGCCGACTCGCTGCATATCGGCCACCTGGTGAGCGTGATGATCCTGAAGCATTTCCAACAGTGCGGACACAAGCCCTTCGCGCTGGTGGGCGGTGCGACCGGAATGATCGGCGACCCCTCGATGAAGTCGGCGGAACGCAACCTGCTCGATGAAGCGACGCTCAACCACAACGTCGCCTGCATCAAGGCGCAGCTGGGCCGATTCCTCGATTTCGATTCCGATGCGCCCAACAAGGCAGAACTCGTCAACAACTACGACTGGATGAAGGACTACACGTTCATCAACTTCATCCGCGACATCGGCAAACACATTACTGTCAATTATATGATGGCCAAGGATTCGGTGAAGAAGCGCCTCTCGCGCGATTCCAGCGAGGGTATGTCCTTCACCGAGTTCAGCTACCAGCTGATGCAGGGCTACGATTTCTACTGGCTCTGGAAGAACCGGGGCTGCGTACTGCAGCTGGGCGGCAGCGACCAGTGGGGCAACATCACCACCGGCAGCGAGCTCATTCGCAGGATGGACGGCGGCGAGGCCTTCGCGCTCACCTGCCCGCTCATCCGCAAGGCCGACGGCACGAAATTCGGCAAGACCGAAAAGGGCAATGTCTGGCTCGACGCGGAACGGACATCCCCGTATGAATTCTACCAGTTCTGGCTCAATGTCAGCGACGAGGATGCCGAGCGCTATATCAAGATCTTCACGATGCTCGACCGTGAAACCATCGAGGCGGCGGTCGCCGCACACCGCGAGGCGCCGGAACGCCGCGAACTGCAGAAGATCCTGGCACGCGAAGTGACGGTGATGGTGCACGGCGAGGCGGCCTATGAGAACGCCGTGGCGGCGTCGCAGATGCTGTTCGGCAAGGGGACCGTCGATGCGCTCAAGGCACTCGACGAACGTACGTTCCTGTCGGTCTTCGCCAATGTGCCGCAGTACGCCCTCCCGAAGGAAGCCCTGCCCTGCGACATCCTGGAAATGCTCGCTGTCCGGACGGACATTTTCCCCAGCAAGGGTGAATGCCGCAAGACCATCCAGGGGAACGGCTTGAGCGTCAACAAGGAGAAAGTTGCCGACCCGGCGATGCAACTGGGCACGGAACAACTGCTGAACGGCAAGTACATCCTCGTCCAGAAAGGCAAGAAGAACTATTACATCCTGTCATTCTGATTCCCATGGCAAGCGAAACCACACGTCAGCAGAAAGTGGCGCGGCAAATCCAGAAGGACCTGGCTGAAATCATCCGCGCCCGCGGAATGGGGGCATACGACGGCGCCCTGATCACCGTCAGCGGCGTCAAGATCACGCCCGACCTGGCCCTGGCCAAGGTCTATGTCAGCATTTTCCCCTCCGCCAAGGCGGAAGCCATAATGGAGCAGCTGGGCGAACAGACCTCCCGCCTGCGCGGCGAACTGGGCCACCGGGTGTCGAAACAGCTGCGGATCGTGCCCGAGCTGGTGTTCTACCTCGATGACTCGCTCGACTATGTGGAGCACATCGACGAGCTGCTGAAGCGATAGCCCCCGCGATGCAGCTTCCCCGCTTCATAGCACGGCGCTACCTGTTCGCGAAGAAGTCGCACAATGTGATCAACATCATCTCGGTCATATCGGCGGCGGGCATCGCCGTCGGCTGTGCCGCGCTGGTGATCATCCTGTCGATCTACAACGGGTTCGACAAACTCGTCCGCGACCTCAACGAAGCCCATACCGCCGACGTGCTGGTGACGCCGGCGCAGGGAAAAGTCTTTCCTTTCGACGGACGGTTCGATTTCCTGGACGACGATCCGCGCGTGGCGGCCGCCTGCGGCGTGCTGGAGGAACGCGTGTTCGTCCAGTATGGCGACCGCAACAAGGTGGTCGTGGCACGGGGCGTAGATTCTCTGTACGCGCAGCAGACACGCTTGCGGGACCATCTGGTCGAAGGTGAATTCACCCTGACTTTCGGCGACCTGAACCAGGTCGTGCTGGGACGGACCGTCGCCCTGGAGCTCGGGGCGCGTCCGGCCTTCCTGCAACCGCTCGTGGCCTGGTTCCCGAGCCGGACCGGGAAACTGGACCTGCTCAATCCGCTCGCCTCGCTGCGGCAGGTCAAACTCCATCCGGCAGGCATCGTAACGCTCGAGCAGCAGTTCGACCAGACCTACCTGTTCATGCCGCTGGCCGCACTGCGCGAACTGCTGGAATACGACAACGAAGTGTCGGGCGTGGAAATCTTCCTGACGCCCGAAGGCCTGAACCGGCACGGCATCGCTTCGCGCGATGTGCTCGCCTCGGTACGCGACGCATTGGGCGACAGCTTCGTGGTCCGTGACCGGCAGCAGCAGAACAGCACGCTCTACAAGCTGCTCAAATACGAGAAAATCGCCATCTACCTGATCCTGCTCTTCGTGATGCTGATCGTGTCGTTCAACATCTACGGCTCGCTCTCGATGCTGATCATCGAGAAACGCGACGACATCGCCACGTTGCGGGCCATGGGCGCCGACGACGCCCTGGTCGGACAGGTCTTCGTGCGGGAAGGCTGGCTGATCTCGCTCTTCGGCATCACCGTCGGCGTCGCGGCCGGGCTGCTTGTCTGCTGGCTGCAGCAGCGCTTCGGCCTGGTGAAGATGCCCGGCAATTTCGTAGTCGACGCCTATCCGGTGGTCGTACAGCCGTCCGACATCCTGATCATCGTGGCCGGCGTCGCCCTCATCGGGTGGCTCATTTCGCTGCTCACCCGCCGGCTTACCGCTGCTTCTTGAAGAAATCCGTCATCATTGCGGCGCAGTCGGTGGCGAGAACCCCGGCCGTCACTTCCGTGCGGGGATGCAGGAGCGACGGGGAGAAAAGCGTGTAGCCCCGCTTCGGGTCGGCGGCACCGTAGACCAGCCGTCCCAGCTGCGCCCAGGCAAGCGCCGCCGCACACATCGGACAGGGCTCCAGCGTGACATAGAGCGTACAGTCGTCCAGATACTTTCCGCCCAGGCTGTCGGCGGCCATCCCGATCAACTGCATCTCGGCGTGCGCCGTCACGTCGGTCAGCCGTTCCGTAAGGTTATGCGCACGGGCGATGACGCGTCCGCCGCAGACGATCACGCCGCCCACGGGGACCTCCCGTTCGGCTGCCGCCGCTTCCGCCTCACGCAGGGCCTCGCGCATGAATCGTTCATCGTTCATAGCAGGATTTTTGGGGATATCGCGCGGAAAAGGCCCGGCACATCACATCGCGAAGGACGAGGCTGCGTGCCGGCGGCATCTCCACATCGTTGATGCAAAGCATTTTCCGGTCGGGTGAAACAATCGCTTTCGCCAGTTGGCCGGACGAGACGGCCGCCAGCGAGACATGCCGGCAGGAAATCCGCCGCGAAACGGCCGCCCCGGACAGGTACATATAATCCAGGAAAAGATACTGGTTTACGTTGCGCGCATCGCGCAGCGGCGTGACCGACGCCAGGAGCCGGTCTTCGACATGGCCGTACACGGCTTCGCACGCGCTGCGGAGCATCGGTGAACAGGTATGCTGGGGGCGCAGGAAGAAAAGGCCGGGCCGCAGGCCGAGCGCCGCACGGGCCAGGCGGTCGGACCGCTTCGTCTGCCGCTTGAACAGGTTGGGCGCCAGCAGGTGGCGGGAAAAACCCGTCGCAGGACGGCCGTCGGGGAAGAAATCCGCCGCACAGGCATCCAGCACCGGGAATACGTCGTCGTTGAAGTAAAGCCACTGCTCCGACAGGCCGGGAATCCGGTGCAGGAACAGTTCGATGGCCGTACTGTTGAACGTAGGCAGGTACGCCGCCGGGATGATGTCGGCGTGCAGCACCACGTGCAGCCGGCTCCGGTCGGCCCAGTCCGGCACCTGGCTATCCCGCGAGACCACCAGGAAGACGCGGTCGACGAACGGCAGATGCCGCTCGATGCCCCGCAGCAGGAACGGCAGCGTCCCCCAGTCCCGGTAACGCCTGGCCTGCGCCGCAGCGCCGGCCACGGTCCGGTAGTCCTGCTGCCAGAGCGGATCGTTCCCGTCTACATACGTGATTACGGCATCCATCCTTCCGGGGTTTTCCGGAACAAAGATAACTGATTTTAAACGCCGGGGAACGGATTTTGTTTATATTTGCGACTTTATGCGGCTTAAATACGCGATACTCACAGGCTTTCTGCTGCTGGGCCTCTGTTTTCCGGCACGTGCGCAATATGTCCTGACCGGCAGCGCGCCGGCCGGCACCCGCTGGAGCCAGATCAAGGGCGAGCACTTCGACGTGATCTTCCCGTCTGAAATCGACTCGCTCGCCCGCGCATATCTTTTCTATTTCGAGAAGACGCGTTCCGCCGACCTGGCAGGCCTCCACATCGAAACGCCGCATATGCCCATCGTCCTCCAGCCCTACGACATGAACAGCAACGGGATGGTCGCCTGGGCGCCCCGCCGCGTCGAACTCTACACCACGCCGCCCGGCGACGCGCTCTATGCCCTCAACTGGGAGATGCAGCTCGCCACGCACGAGGGCCGGCATATCGGGCAGATGGCCCATTACACCAAGGGCATCTACCGTGTGCTGAACCTGATTGCCGGCGAACAGGGGAGCGCCGTCGGCGTCGGCCTCTACCCCACCCGCGTGCTGCTGGAAGGCGACGCCGTGCAGAACGAGACCGACCTGTCGGCATCCGGCCGCGGCCGCGACCCGGAGTTCCTCAAGTTCTTCCGCGCTTCGTTCGTCGACGGCGACTTCCGAAGCTGGGCCGACTGGCGCTACGGTTCCTACCGCCATTACACGCCCGGAAAATACCAGCTCGGCTACCTGATGGTGAGCACGATGCGCGACGTTTCCAAGAACTACTGGGCCGTCGGCGACATCATGGCGACGCAGGTGCACGACTGGTGGCACTTCTTCAGCGTCGCGCATACTTCCTACATCCGTGCGACCGGACGTACCGGCCGCAAGAACTGGCGCGCCGCCATCGCCGGCAACACCCGGACCTGGGTGTGGGAATACTCGCTTCGCGCGCCCTATACGGAAACCACGCCGCTCCTGGCCCGCCGCGACTCCGTCTACACCGAGATCGCCAATCCGGTCCCCCTCGAAGGACAGACCCTCGCCACGATGTGGGGCATGCAGTTCGAGCGCCGGCTCATCGGTATCGACTCGCTCGGAAACCGGCACTACCGGCATCCGCTCTCCGCGACCACCAGCACGCTCGTGGCCGACTCCGACCATTCGCTCATCTTTTCCGAAATCGTGCCCGACCCGCGCTGGGAACACCGCAGCTGGTCGGTCATCCGCCGATACGACGCGAAAAAGAACCGCTTCGAGACCTTGACCCGGCGCACGCGCTATCTCAATCCGACCCCTTCGGCCGGGCGTGATTCGATCCTGGCCGCCGAATACCGGGTCGGCGGCGGCTCGGACGTCGTGGTTCTCGACCGCGACGGCAAGCTGCTCGACCGGATCTCCGGCCCTGACCAGGGGCAGGTCACCGGCGTGGCCGACTTACGGGGCAACCTCTACGCGTCCGCCATCACACCGGAAGGAATGGGCCTGTTCCGCTATGCCGACGGCGCCTGGAGCCCGGTCGTCGATCCCCAGTCCAGGATGATCCGCGACCTGCGCACGGCGGGCGACAGCCTGCTCTGCTTCGTTTCCGACCTCGACGGCCTGAGCAACATCTACACCTTCGACCCCGACGAAAACCGGCTGTACCGCATCAATTCCACACGGTTCAGTTCCGCCAACCCCGCCCTCGCCCCCGACGGGACCCTGTATTACGCCGACTACGACCGGTTCGGTTACCAGCCCGTCGCCGTCCCCTTCGACGGCCTGCCCCGCAAGAAAGCCTCGTTCAGCCATCCGTATCACAATGCGCTCGCCGACCGGAACAGCCAGCAGGCCGCCGAGCACGCCGGGACATTCACGGCCGAAGCCGATTCCCTGCTGCGCAGCCGCATCGATTCGCTCGAGAGCCGGCACTACAGCAAACCGCTCCACGGCATCCATATCCACTCCTGGGCTCCGTTCTACGCCAACATCGGCCGGCTGATGAACGACCTGGGCGGTTTCGACCTCGCGCATTTCAGCAACTGGTACCAATATGTGGCTCCCGGCGCCACCCTCATCTCGCAGAACAACCTCGGCACGCTGGTTACCGTGCTCGGCTATTCCTACCACGACCGGCATCACGGCGGTCACGCCTACGTCAGCTATTCCGGACTCTATCCCAAGTTCGAGCTGGCCGTCGACTACAACGAACGGAGCAGCACCCGGGTGGAATACGGCTACGACCCCGACGAGGGGCCGACTGTCCACGCCGACACCCTCACCAGGCCCGGGCTGAACATCAACGCCGCCGTCTCGCTGCCCCTGAATTTCTCCCGGGGGGGCTGGACCACGCGCGTGACGCCGCAAATCAATTACGTGGTGAACAACGACACCTTCCATTATCCGGAAAAGGACGACGATCCCGGCCTATCCGGCAACCTCACGCAACTGCTCGTCGGCACCATCCGCTTCGACACCCGCCTCGCACGTCCGACTGCCCGGCTGACGCCGCGGCTGGGTTTCGGCGCCCAGCTGAGCGGCCAGACCCGGCTCGGGCCCGAAATCCACCGCAACCATCTCTACGCGTTCAACGCCTGGACCTACCTGCCCGGATTCGGCAGGGAAGACGGGTTCAAGCTCTCCTACGCCCGGCAGTTCCAGCCTTCGGGCGCCTGGCGGTACACAGCCGATTACAACCTGGTCCGGATGCCTTTCGGCTTTTCCCGGGAAATCCTGATGGACTACCACCGGATGACGGCCGAATACGCGCTCCCCATCTATGCCGGCGACCTCGACGGCGGATTCTTCTTCTATCTCAAACGGTTCATGCTGATCCCGTTCGCGGATTTCGCCATCGACCGGGACCGGACTTTCTTCTCGTACGGTTCCGCCTTGCTGGTCAACACGCGCCTGTTCCGCATCGGAACGGACTTCCAGCTCGGCGTGCGCTATGCCCGCCGCAACCTGCCCGGCGACCGCGGCCGCTTCCAATTCATCATGAGCACCGGACTGTAAACGATGGCTACCTTCAACGTACGCACTTTCAATGGCTTCGACTGGTTCCTGATTCTCGGCACCACGGCCGTCAGCATCGTGTCCTCACTGCTGGGCGACGGCTGGGACACGCTCGGTTTCATCGTGGCCGTCACGGGCATCATCAACCTGGTGCTCTGCGCCAAGGGCAACATCTGGAACTACCTGTTCGGCATCGTCTACAATGCCATTTACGTCTATATCGCCTGGAAATCCCGGCTCTTCGCCGACTCGGCCATCTACCTGCTCTACTATCTGCCGATGCAGTTCGTCGGCTGGGCCCGGTGGAAGAAGAACCAGAATGCCAACAGCGGCGCCGTCAACGTCACGCACCTTACCTGGAAGATGGCCGCCGTGCTGCTGCTTGTAGCGGCCGTCCTGATCCCGGCTTTCGCCTGGCTCCTCTCCCGCCCGTTCATCGCGGATTCACAGCCCTGGCTCGACGCCGTGACCACGGTCGTCTCCATCCTGGCCATGTATCTGATGGTCAAGGCTATTGCAGAGCAGTGGTATATTTGGATCGTGCTGGATGCCGTGCAGACCGTCAAATGGCTGATCGCCACAATCCGGGGCGAAGAACACGCCGCCCTGATGCTGGTGATGTTCGCCTTTTTCCTGGCCAATGCCGTTTACGGCCTCATTCAATGGAACCGATTAGCGCGGCAAGCTTCGGCCCCACTACCGCCGCCAGTTCCTCCGGAGACGCTTCCTTGATGCGCTTCACGCTCTTGAAATGACGGAGCAGTTTCTGCTCGGTCTTTTCGCCCACGCCCGGTATCGACCGCAGTGCGCTGACGGTCTGCGCCTTGCTGCGCAGGTTGCGATGGTGGGTGATGCCGAACCGGTGGGCTTCGTCGCGGATCTGCATCAGCACGCGCAGCGACGAGGAGTTGCGGTCGAGAAACAGCGGCAACGGGTCGCCCGGCACGATGACTTCCTCCAGGCGCTTGGCCAGGCCTACGATGAAGATACGGTCCGCGATGCCCAGTTCCATCAGCGCCTCCAGCGCGAAGCCGAGCTGTCCCCGGCCGCCGTCGATGACCACGAGCTGCGGCAGGTCCTCGCCTTCGGCCATCAGGCGCGAATAGCGGCGGTTCACCACCTCCTTCATCGAAGCATAGTCGTTGGCGCCCACCACCGTCTTGATGTTGAAGTGCCTGTAGTCCTTGCGGCTGGGCAGGGCGTCGCGGAACACCACGCACGAAGCCACCGGGTTCGTGCCCTGGATGTTGGAGTTGTCGAAACACTCGATGTGGCGCGGCAGTTCGCGCATCCCGAGGTCTTTCTGCAGCTGCGCGAGGACCTTTTCCGACTTCTCGACGCGCCGGGGAAGCGTCTTCTCCTTCAGAAGCCGGTAAGTTTCCATGTCGAGGATACCGTGTCCCACGGCCTTTTCCCGTTCATGATGGGCTTCCAGCAGCGCCAGCCGCTCCTTCCACTCCTGCGCCTCCTCGAAGCGGAGCGCCGCCGCAGCCGCCTGCATCCGTTCGCGGCACGACGTCATCAGCTGGCGGGTGCGTCCGCTCAGCAGGGCCTTGATCTCTTCGATCTGGGCGGCGTATTCCGTTTCCGAAAAAAGCCCCTCGCAAGGGCCGGCGCACTTGTCAAGATGATAGTTCAGGCAGCAGCGCACCTTGCCCCCCGCGATCTGCTCGGGCGAGAGCGGATGGGCGCAGATGCGCAGTTTCCACAGGCCGCCCATCAGGTCGAGCAGCCGCCGGGCGTGCTGCACCGAAGCATAGGGACCGTAATAAAGCGACCCGTCCTGCACATAGCGGCGGGTGAGCATCACGCGGGGAAAGGGTTCCTTGCGGATGCAGATCCAGGGATAGGTCTTGTCGTCCTTGAGCAGGATGTTGTAGTGCGGCTGCAGCTGCTTGATGAGGTTGTTCTCGAGCAGCAGCGCGTCTTCTTCCGTTTCGACCACGGTATAGTGCAGGTCGGCGATGTGTTCCACCAGCGCCAGGGTCTTGCGGTCCAGTTGTCCGGGCGGACGGAAATACTGCGCTACGCGGCGGCGGAGGTCCTTGGCTTTTCCCACATAGATGACGGTACCGTCGGCGTCAAGCCAGCGGTACACGCCCGGTTCGTGGGGAAGACCCGCTATTTTCTCGCGGACATTCATTGAAAATGATTAACTTTGTTTTTTTTCTACGCTTTCTGTCATGAAAAAGAAGAAAACAAAGATAATCAATAAATCCGACATCATGAAGGCCATCCATATGCGTGGCCCCATCGGTTGGATTTTCGCGGCGCTCGCGATGTGGATTTTCGGCTTCAACAAGGTCAACAAGGCGAACGACCACTGCAAGGAATACCAGGGTGCCGACTTCTCGTCCCATATCCTCAAGTTCGCGGGCGTCGGCTACGACTTGAAACCCCAGCAATACAATTATATTCCGCAGGACGGCCCGTTCATCGTGGTCGCCAACCACCCCATCGGGTCCGCCGACGGGATGATCCTCAGCGCCGTCATCGGCACGATGCGCACCGACTTCAAGATCATGGCCAACTTCCTGCTGACGATGATCCCCTCGCTCCGGGATTCGTTCATCGCGGTGAACCCCTTCAACGACTCGGTTTCAGGCCGGAGCAGCCTGGCGGGCCTGCGCCTGGCCAAGGAGCACCTGGCCTCCGGCGGTTCGCTGGGCCTGTTCCCGGCCGGCGAGGTGTCCACGCACCAGCGGCCGAAGAACCGCACCGCGCTCAAGCGGCACGTCGTGGAAGACATTCCCTGGCCGATGTCGATGATCAAGCTCATCCGCAACGCCAACGTGCCGGTGATCCCGGTCTATTTCGAAGCCCGCAACTCCAAGTGGTTCCACTTCGTAGGCCGCATCCATCCCATGCTCCGCACCCTCAACCTGCCCAACGAGCTTTTCAACAAGAAGGGCAAGACCATTCCGATGCGCATCGGCAAGCCGATCATGCCCAACGAGCAGGCAGAGTATCCCGACCTGGAGCAGTTCGGCAACTACCTGCGCAGCCGCGTCTATGCGATGGAGGCGGAATTCAACAATCCCAACGAGGAGCTGATGAAACCGCCGGAGCTGGTGACGCCCATCTCCCTGCCGCGCGACAAGAAGGCGGTGGTCAAGGAGTTCGACCGGCTCAAGAACGGCGGCAAGAAACTGTTCGAGGTTTCCAACTACCAATGCTATCTGGCAGAGGCGGAAGAAATCCCCGTCGCGATGGTGGAACTGGGCCGGCGCCGCGAGGAGGCTTTCCGCGCCACCGGCGAAGGCAGCAACCAGGCCATCGACGTGGACGACTACGACAAATACTACAAGCACCTGATCCTCTGGGACGCCAAGCGCAAGCGCATCGCCGGCGGCTACCGTCTCGGCATCGGCAGCGAGATTTTCGAGAGCCACGGCGGGGTTGAAGGGTTCTACACGAGTTCGCTCTTCACCTATTCCTCCGATTTCGAATCCACGCTGCGCGACACCATCGAACTGGGCCGTTCGTTCGTGAGCCTCGAGTACCAGAAGGAGGCCCTGCCGCTGATGCTCCTGTTGAAAGGATTGATGCACAGCCTTATGCGCTATCCTGACGCACAGTATTTCATCGGGCCCGTGAGCATCAGCAACTCCTATCCGAAGTTCTATCAGAGCCTGATGGTCTACTTCCTCGAGAACAAGCACAATGCGATGCTGCCGGAGAATTCGGCCATGCCTACGACACCGTTCGAGCCGGACTACCTGAATCTCAATCCGAAAGACCTGCTCCGGCGCAAGATGGAAAACCTCGAGAAGTTCGACCGGTTCCTCATGCGGCTCTCCGACAACACCTACCGCATCCCGACGCTGGTGAAGAAATACATGAAGGTCAACGCACGCATCCTTTCCTTCAATGTCGATCCGCTGTTCAACTACAGCCTCGACGGCCTGATCATCCTGCGCATCAAGGACTACCCGCGCGCGGAAATCTTGTCGATGACCAAGGATGTGGAGAATCCCGCCGAACGGGAAGCCATCATGAACCGTTTCGGCTATTCCCTGAAAGACTGATATTACGGAACGGGATCGTAACCCGATCCGCCCCAGGGCGCACAGCGCAGGATGCGCTTGAGCGCCAGCCAGCCGCCGCGCAGCAGCCCGTGCCTGCGCAGCGCCTCCAGCGCGTAGTTCGAACAGGTGGGCGTGTAGCGGCACTGCCGGCCCATATAGGGCGACAGCGTCACCTGATAGAGCCGGATCAGCTTAACAGGCAGCCAGATCGTCCAGGATCTTAGCAAGGCTCTGGTCGATTCTTTCATAGTCTTCCACCTCTTTTCCGATGTATTGGACGAACAGGTCGTACGGCAGGCCACCCAGCCTGGCCGCATTCAGCCGGTAGGATTCGCGCACACGTCGCTTGAGCAGGTTGCGCTTGACGGCACGCTTGAAATGGCGCTTGGGAACCGATACGCCGAACGCACCCGTCCCCTCCCGGTAATGTACCTTCAGCGGATAGTGGAACAACACCTGTCCCGTCTGCAGCAACGAGAGGATCTGGCGCTCATTCATCCCGCTTGTTGTTCTCCAGATAATTGCTGAGCGCCTCGGCGATCGAAGGTGCGTTCGGGGCCGGCGCCTTGATGGCCACGCGGAGCCCCGCACCCTCCGCCGCCCGGGCGGTAGAAGGCCCGTAGGTGGCAAAGACGATATCCTCCTGCCTGAATTCCGGAAAGCTTTCCTGGAGCGACTTGACATCGGCAGGACTGTAGAACGCCACGATCTGGTAGTCGTGCAGGTCGAGGCCGCCAAGGTCGTTGCTGACGGTGCGCACGAACACGGCGCTGCCGTGCTTGAGCTTCTCCTTGGTGAAGAGCTTGTGCACGTCGGGTTTCAGCTGGTCGGTGCACGCGATCAGGAAATGCTCGTTCTTGTGCTTCGTCCCGATGGCCTGCACCATCGAGGCGACCGTACCGGAGCCGAAGAATATCTTCCGCTTGCGGTACACGATGTATTTCTGCAGGTAAACGGCGATGGCCTCGCTCTGGCAGAAATATTTCATCGTTTCGGGCACGGTGACCCGCGTCTGCTCGCAGATATGGAAGAAGGAGTCGATCGCCGTACGCGAGGTGAATACGATGGCGGTATAGTCGAGCAGGGTCACCCGCTGCGCGACGAAGTCGCGAACGGACACGCCTTCCACCCGGAAGAACGGGCGGAAATCGACGGTCAGGCCCCATTTGGAGATCAGATCGGTATAGGGAGAAGCACCGGAAGGTTCTGGCTGTGAGATGAGAACGCGTTTAATTTCCATGGATCAGTCTGTTTACAACCACACAAATCGGTAAAATTTCGAGAGCGCAAAGATACAAAACCCAGAAAAAAGGAGAAAATTCTGCTTGCAAAAAGAAGGAAAGGCCCCTCCGGACGTATACGGCAAAGCCTGCAGCGGCGGGAACGGCCAGCAACGCCAGCAACACCGGGCGGGGCGTCTGCGGGACGAGCCATCCCAGCAAGGCGGCCAGCAGCGAAACCAGCATGGCAAGCACCCACACGGCATATCCGGCCCGTTCGACGGCCCGGAACAGGGACGGGCGGGCGCTCAGCCAGCCCAGCAGCAGGCAGAACAGCTTCCGGAACAGCCACAGCAGCAGCAGCGCCGCCAGCGTCTGAAAATAACCGACGGTACTCAGGCCGCCGGCCACCAGTGCCAGCGCGTAGAACGGGACCAGCACCAACAGGGACACGCGCACGGAATCACAGACATACTGGTTGCCCAGCATCTCCTGGGTTCCGTTCTGGCCGCGGAAACAGGCCAGGGAACCCCGGACGGCGGCCAGCAGCCTGTTGTAAAGCAGGAGCAGCGCCAAGCCGGCCGCCAGCAGGAAAGCCAGGACATAGGGATCGGGCAGTGTTCTCACGTCAGTTCCCCCGCCGGGCCTGATGCCCCATCTCTGTTAATATGGAAATGACTTTGTCGCGGACGTCGCCCTGAATGACGATTTCGCCGTCCTTGACGGAACCGCCCGTGCCAAGGCGGGTCTTGAGCGCCCGGCCCAGTTCTTCCAGCCCAGCTTCCTCCCCGACATAGCCTGTCACCAGCGTCACCTGCTTGCCGGCACGCCGGCGACGGTCGATCGACACCACGAAACGCTGCTTGCGGAACCGGGGCGCTTCCGCTTCCGGCTGCGGTTCCGGTTCCAGGGAAGCGACCGCATCGCCGAACCGGCCCATCAGAATCTCTTTCCAGTCTTGTGGCATCGTCCTTGCAAAATTTTCGCAAAGTTAGTGATAAAACCTTTATCTTTGTTGTTTGCACGAAAATCATCGCTTCATGGATAAAAAACAGTTCAACAGGATCAACCGAATCATATCCCTTTGCGTAGCCATTTTAGCGTCACTGGTTTACCTGGTGACCATCGAACCCACCACGAGTTTCTGGGATTGCGGCGAATTCATCGCCTCGTCCTATAAACTGGAGGTTGGCCACGCTCCCGGAAACATGGTCTTCAACCTGTTCGCCCGCATCTTCACCATCTTCACCGGCGCGAAATACGCCGCTGTCGCGGTCAATGCGATGAGCGCGATCTGCTCCGGGCTGACGATCTTCTTCCTCTACCTGACCATTGTCCATTTCGGCCGCAGGCTGCAGGAGAAGCGGGGACGCACGCTCACGAAAGCCGGCGCAGTCGCCCTTTTCGGCGCGGGAGTCGTCGGTGCGTTCGCTTACTGTTTTTCCGATACGTTCTGGTTCTCCGCCGTAGAAGGCGAAGTTTACGCCATGTCCTCGCTCTTCACCGCTGTCGTCTTTTGGGCAGGCCTCAAATGGGAAGAGCAGGCCGACCAGCCCTACGCCAACCGCTGGTTGATTCTGATCTGCTTCCTGATGGGCTTGTCCATCGGCGTCCACCTGCTCAACCTGCTGACCATCCCAGCCATCGTGTTCCTGATCTATTACAAGAAGCACAAGAAACCCGTCACGTTCTGGCGTGCCTTCGGCATCCTGGCTCTCTCTGGCGTTGTGCTGGGCGTCGTGCTCTTCGGCATCATTCCTTACCTGCCCCGGCTTGCCGCCGGTTTCGACCGACTCTTCGTCAACGGGTTCGGAGCCAAATTCAATGTCGGCGCCACTGTTTTCATGGTGATTTTCCTGGCTGCCTGCTTCCTGTTGCTCCGCCTCTTCCGAAAGAAAGACAAAGTTTTGGCCCACACCGCCACCCTGATGGTGACCACCATCGTAATCGGCTATTCGCTCTTTACCGTCACGGTCATCCGCTCGAGCGCCGGCACCCCGATGAACGAATACCAGCCCGACAACCCCTACACGCTGATCCGTTACCTGGGTCGTGAGCAGTATGGCTCCAGTCCGATTCTCTACGGACAATCCTTCAACTCACCCTACGAGATCAAGGAAATCCCCTATTATACACCGCTTGACGGCAAGTATTACCACGCCGACAATGTGGATGCTTCGTTCCCCTCTTCCGCGAAGATGCTTTTCCCGCGCATGTGGAACGGCTTCTCTGAGCAGAACAAGGAAATTTACAAGACCTATGTCACCAAGACACAGACCCGCCGGGCCAACGTATATGGCAAGAACATCAACTTCCAGCAGATCACGATGGCCGACAATCTGCGTTTCTTCTTCGACTACCAGATCAACCAGATGTATGTCCGCTATTTCCTCTGGAACTTCGTGGGACGGCAGAACGACCTGCACGGCGGCGAATATTCCGGCGACCTGACCAAAGGAAACTGGGAGAGCGGCATCGGATTCATTGACCGGCTCCGCTTGGGCGACCAAAGCGAAGGGCCGGACTTCATCGTCCACAACCGGGGCAAGAACCACTATTTCTTCCTGCCGTTGCTCCTTGGCCTGATCGGATTCTTCTTCCAACTGCGCCACGACCCGCGCAACAGCTGGGTCACCGGCCTGCTCTTCCTGCTCACAGGCTTGGCCATCGTGGTCTACCTCAACCAAACGCCCATGCAGGTGCGCGAGCGCGACTACGCGTATGCGGGTTCTTTCTATGTATTCGGCCTTTGGATTGGCCTGGGCGTCCTGGCGCTTCAGGACTGGTTTGAAAAACTGACCAAGAAACCCGACAGTATGCCAGCTGCTGCGTTGGCCGTCGCCCTGGGTCTCGTGGTTCCGGTACTCATGGGGTGTCAGAACTGGGACGACCACGACCGCAGTGGCCGCTACACCGCCCGTGATATGGCGTACAACCACCTCAACGGCTGCGGTCCCAACGCCCTGCTGGTCACGCACGGCGACAACGACACGTTCCCGCTCTGGTACGTACAGGAAGTGGAAGGCGGGCGCACCGATGTGCGCATCGTCAACTCCTCGCTGCTGGGCACCGACTGGTATATCGACCAGATGAAATGCCGTTTCTACGATTCTGATCCGGTGAACATCTCCATCGGGCGCAAGCAGTATCTCTACGGCACCAACGATTTCGTTCCGGTAATCGATGTAGTGGACCGGCCGCTGCTCGCCTCGGAAGCCATCAGTGTCTTCAAGGATGAACGCTTTACCCGCGACGGGCAAGACTTTATCCCGGGCCACCAGCTCCTGGTACCCGTCAACAAGGAAAACGCCATCGCCTGCGGTATCGTCAGCGAAGAAATGCGCGACAAGATGCAGGACTACCTCGTTCTCGATATCAAAGGAAACAACCTCACCAAGTTCAACCTGATCATGCTCGATATCCTGGCCAACTACGACTGGACGCGCCCCATCTGCTTCGTATCACGCAACGAGACGACGCTGGGCCTCGAGCCGTGGCTTCAGTTCGACGGCTTCGTGTACCGGCTGGTTCCTTTCACCAACGATTCCGCCGACCGCGAAGCGACCGTTGATGCCGACGGCCTCTACGACAAGATCATGAACGTATGGCGCTTCGATTCGATGGCCGACACGACCGTTCACTGGGATTATCAGAATATCTTCACTTTCAGCGCCGTCGTTCCCGTACGCGATATTTTCGCCACCACGGCGACCGCCCTGATCGACCGGGGAGAGAACGAGAAAGCGGAGGAAGTGCTCGACAAATGCATCGCCTCGATGCCCGCCTGCAATTTCCCCTACAACACGGCGATGTTCCGCGGCATGAACGAATGGTCGGTTCTGACGATGGTCGAAGACTATTTCCGGATTGGAAAGCCTGAAAAAGCGGTGGCCGTCGGTGACCGGTTGGGCGAAGAGACCCTGAAAACCATTCTGTACTACACGACGCCCATCGGTCCGGGAGAGGATGATGTCCTGAGCAAGAAATTGGCCGATGATTCGGCAACGCTCTATCTCTACCTGGTCCGGCTTTACCGGAACTTCGACCAAAAAGAAGCGGCTGAACGCCTGGAAGAAAACCTCAAGGCGATGTAAGCGCAGATCCGGTTCGTCCAAACCTTTATTTGACAATCCTGACTTCCTCGGTGACGACTTTCACCGAGGATTCTTTTTTTCGTGCCTTGGAGAGTGCCAGCGGCTGGCCGTTATCGAACGCGATGATGAAGGCTGACGGAAATTTGCGCCGGACCGCCGGCAGTACCTGTTCGGCATCGGTATAAGTGCGGAACAAACCCGCGGCACATAGTTTCTTGCCGGACCGCTGCGGATGCACATAAACCGGGCTGATCCCCTTGAGCTGGCTCACCGACGGCTTCGAGCCTGACACGAACAACTGGATTTGATAGACCAAACCGGCGGGAAGGCTGTTGTTCTCCGCAAAAGCACCGGGGCCTGCGGTCGTAAAGGCGTAGTCGAACACCTCTTCCGGCTCCTCGAAACCAAGCAACGGTTGCCTTCCGGGCGATTGTTTGGTAAAAACATAGCCGTTTTCCGGTGCCGTAACAGTCAGTTTTTCGACCTGTGCCACCTCCCGCTCGCTGACCGGACCGAACACCGGCGTTTCTTGCCGCAACACATAGATGACCATCGAATCCTTTCCACAGGCACGGTTGGAGGCCATCAAACTGTAACGGCCGTCGGGCGTGTCGCAAAACAGCAGGTCATCGGCCGGAGAATTGAACGGAACGCCCATGTTCTGCACATGCCCCCAGACTTGCCGCTCCGGATCCCAAGTCGCCACATAAAGATCATAGCCTCCGGCACCGAACAAACCATCGGACGCAAAGTAAAGCCGGCGCCCGTCTGGCGAGAGCATCGGGAAGATCTCGTTGCCCGGAGAGACTGCCTCTGCACAAACCGGTTCCGGCACACTCCACAACGCGCTGTCCACCGGTTCGCTGCATACGATGTCGTAATCGCCCGCCGCCGTGGGTCGCGCAAAGTAAAGTTTCCGGGTTTCGGCAGGATACCAGTTCCTGTCGGGGCCCCAGCTCCGGTCGCCCAGATGACTATACCACAGATAGAAGTCCGCACGAAGCACCCGTTTTTCAGCCACGACGGCCGGACGGGCGGCATATTGCCTGAGCACTTTGTAGTTCTCAGCCTCAACCTGACGCCGCAAGGCCAGGCTGTCGGAGGCTTCCGTGCCTTGTCCGTACAGCAAAGTGGTCAGCAACAAGGCGCCTGACAAGGTCAAAAAGAGTCGTTTCATCCGATTCCTGCAGTTTTTTCGACAACAAATTTAGCCAAATCCTTTAGATATTAGGAAAAAAGTGTAATTTTGCAGGCTACTTTCGAATCAAAGCGAATTTGAAATTAATTTATAAATAACACGTTATGCAAAGCAAAGGTGCCATCACATTCGTGGCCATTCTCATCGGCTTGGCCTGTGTGTTCCAGCTGTCCTTCACGGCAGCGACCGCCATACAGGAAAGCAAAGCTGCCAAGGCGGCCCAGCGGGTTGTCGAACAGGTGCAGCAGAGCCCTTCGTTTGCAGAGGTTTCCGAACTCGACAGAGCCTTCTATCTCGACTCTGTCCGGACGGGTGCCAACAAGGAGTACCTCGATTCGCTGGCAAACAAGAAGGTTTATTTCAATTACACGTACAAGAACGTCAAGGAAAAGGAACTCAACCTGGGTCTTGACCTGAAGGGCGGCATGAACATCGTCCTCCAGCTCGACCTGGCCGAACTCGTCCGTTCCTGCGCCCGCGAGAAGACGACGGAAGAATTCAACAAGGCCATGGCCCTCGCCAAGGAGCGTGCCGACCAGACCCACGAAGACTTCATCACCCTCTTCGCACAGGCCTGGGAAGAGGTGGCTCCCGGCAAGCGCCTGTCCTTCGACATCGACCTCGACAAGCTCAGCGGCGATGTGAAGAACAAATCGAAGGCAACCAACGAAGAAATCATCTCGCTCCTTAAGGAAGAGGCCAAGAGCGCCATCGACAATTCCTACCAGGTGGTCGAGCGCCGTGTCAACCAGTTCGGTGTGGCACAGCCCAACATCCAGAAGGTGGCCGGTACCGGCCGTATCCTCGTCGAGCTCCCGGGCGTGAAGGAGCCGGAGCGCGTGCGCAAGCTCCTCCAGGGAACCGCTTCCCTCGAATTCTGGGAGACCTACACTTCGCAGGAGCTCCAGCCGTATCTCCAGGAACTCAACGAGGCGGTCCGCCAGCAGAATGAAGCGCTGGAGAGCCTGGAACAGACGCCGGAAACGGTGGCAGAGCAGCCGAAGGAAGAGAAGACGCTCGAGTCGGAACTGGCCGCTGCCAGCGATGAGAAAGCCGACGCCTCGGATGATTATCTGCGGAAAGCCAACCCGCTCTTCAGCCGTCTCCAGATGTTCGGCGGCAATTCCGCCCTGCTGGGCCTCGCCCACTACCGCGACACCGCCCAGATCAACGCCTGGATCGCTGCCAACCGCAACCTCTTCCCGAGCGACTTCGTGCCGGCCTGGAGTTTCAAGGCTTACCAGGAAGGCGACGTGATTCCCGACACCTATTTTGAACTGATCGCCCTCAAGAGCCATGTCGGCAAAGGCCCCGCGCTCGACGGCAAGTACATTTCCTCTGCCAACGTCAACTACAACCAGATGACCGGTGCGCCGGAAGTCAGCATGACGATGAACAGCAAGGGTGCCATTGAGTGGGAAAACATTACCGGCGAGAATGTCGGTCGCCAGATCGCCATCGTCATGGACGGCCAGGTCTATTCCTATCCGAACGTCCAGACCAAGATCAGCGGCGGCAACTCCTCGATCTCGGGTCACTTCACCCAGCAGGATGCCGACGACTTGTCCAACGTGCTCAAGTCCGGTAAGCTCTCCACCCCCGCCCGCATCGTGCAGGAGCAGGTGGTCGGCCCGTCCCTGGGTAGCGCTTCCATCAAGGCCGGTATGATCTCGTTCATCATCGCCTTCATCGTGATCCTGATCTACATGATCATCTTCTACCGCAAGGCTGGTGTCGCCGCCGACATCGCGCTGCTCTGCAACGTGCTCTTCCTGTTCGGCGCCCTCGCATCCTTCGGCACGGTGTTCACCCTCTCGGGTATCGCCGGTCTCGTGTTGACGATGGGTATGGCTG
>CAMZGD010000022.1 GCA_947306365.1 uncultured Bacteroidales bacterium | reverse complement strand
CGTGAGTTTCCTAAACCTTAGATGGCGGTTCGATTCCGCCCGGGGCTACGAAAAAGGGGTTGGCATCAGCCAGCCCCTTTTTCGTGGCCCGTCGGCGACGGTCAAGTCCTCGACGGGTGATACTTCAGGATCGTTTCCTGCCACTTGCGCGTATCGATGTGGGTGTAGATCTCCGTGGTGAGGATGCTTTCGTGGCCGAGCATCTGCTGGACGACACGCAGGTCGGCCCCGTTTTCGACCAGATGCGTGGCGAAACTGTGGCGGAAGGTGTGCGGCGAGACGTTCTTGCTGATTCCGGCTGCCGCAGCCTGCTCCTTGACGATGTGGAAGACCATCTCGCGCGTGAGCCGTCCGCCGCGCCGGTTGAGGAACAGGATGTCTTCCGCCGCCTTCTGCACGGCCGTCTGCCGGCGCGTTTCCAGGTACAGGCGGACGGCCCGGACGGCCGGTTCCCCGATCGGGACGAGCCGCTGCTTGCTGCCCTTTCCGAACACGCGGATGAACTGCTCATCGAGGAAGAGGTCCGATATCTTCAGGTTTACCAGTTCGCTGACGCGCAGTCCGCAGGAGTAGAGCACTTCGAGCATCGCGCGGTTGCGGTGCCCTTCCGGCAGGGAAAGGTCGACCGAGTCGAGGATCCGCAGCACTTCCTCCACCGACAGGACGGTCGGCAGATAGGGATTGATCCGCGGCGTCGAGAGTTTGTCGCAGGGATTCTCCGCCAGCAGCCCTTCCGCGTCCAGGAAACGGTACAACGCCTTGACGGAGCTGATGATGCGCGACTGCGACCGTTTGGTCACGCCGGCGGCGACCTGCGTTTCCAGGAAACGGGCGATGTCGTCGGTGGCGGCGTCGGCC
Organism: uncultured Bacteroidales bacterium; assembly: GCA_947306365.1. Taxonomy (GTDB): domain Bacteria; phylum Bacteroidota; class Bacteroidia; order Bacteroidales; family UBA932; genus Cacconaster. The sequence continues at coordinate 30,438 of CAMZGD010000022.1, read as the reverse complement.
GGCGCGATGCCGTCGCTGCGGAGCTGCGCAAAGAATTTCCGGATGTCGGACGTATAGGCCGCGATGGTGTTCGGCGACATCGACCGCTCGAGCTTCAGGTGGTCCCGGAAGTCGAGCAGCGTCGTTTCGTACGTGTCAGCGTGATTGCGCATGATGTCGGCAGTAAGGGCTGAGGCCGCAGATTCCGCATTTCGGGTTGCGGGCCGTGCAGGTGTAGCGGCCGTGAAGGATGAGCCAGTGATGGGCCTTGGGCCGCAGCGCCGCGGGGATGCCGGCTTCAAGGTCGCGTTCCACGGCCAGCGGGGTCTTCCCGTCGGAAAGGCCGAGCCGGTGCGCGACCCGGAACACGTGGGTGTCGACGGCGATGACCGGTTCGTCGTAGAGCACGGAAGCCACGACGTTGGCGGTTTTCCGGCCGACGCCGGGCAGCGTCATCAGGGCGTCGATGTCGTGCGGGATTTCGCCGGCGAAATCCTGCCGGACTTTTTGTGCCAGGGCGACGAGGTGCTGCGCCTTGCTGTTGGGGTAGGAGATCGAGCGGATCAGCGGAAAGACCTCCTCCGGCGTCGCGTCGGCCAGTGCGGCGACGTCGGGAAAGCGCTTGAAAAAGGCGGGCGTGGTGAGGTTGACGCGCTTGTCGGTGCACTGGGCGGAAAGGACTACGGCGACGATCAGCTGATAGGGAGAAAGGAAGTCCAGTTCGCTCTTGGGCAGCGGCCGGTTCGCCCCGAACCAGGCGAGGATGGGCCCGAACGGGGGCTCAGAGACACGCGACTTCACGGCAGACCCCGTTTTCAAGTGACAGGATGCGGGCGGGATAGGCCCGGACGAGGGCCTGGTTGTGGGTGACCATCAGGATGGCGGTCCCGCGGCGGTTGATCTCGAAGAGCAGGTTCATGATGCCCCGGGCCGTCTGTTCATCGAGGTTGCCGGTGGGTTCGTCGGCCAGGATGAGGGAAGGTTCGTTGAGCAGCGCCCGTGCGATGGCGGCCCGCTGCTGTTCGCCGCCGGAGAGCTGATGGGGCAGTTTGTAGGATTTATTGTGCAGTCCCACGGCTTCCAGCACCTGGACGATGCGCTCGTTCATCGCGGCCTTGTCTTTCCAGCCGGTGGCTTCCAGGGCGAAGCGGAGATTCGCCTCCACGGAACGGTCCATCAGGAGCTGGAAATCCTGGAAGACGATGCCCAGGCTGCGCCTGAGGTATGGAATTTGCTTGCCTTTCAGGTTCGACAGGTCGAACTGTCCGACGCGCCCCTCTCCGCCGAGGAGCGGATTCTCTCCGGTAAGGGTGCGGATGATGGACGTTTTCCCGCTGCCGACCCGGCCCGTCAGATAGACGAATTCCCCGGGGAGGATGGTCAGGTCGAGGTGCTCTACGACGACGATTTCCCCGTTGGAAATGTCGGCTGCGCGGAATTGGACGATCGGTTGTGCATCCATGATCATAAGGACTGGTTGGATGCACAAATTTAACTTTTTTTGCGTATTTTCGCATCAGGAAAGATGAAAAGCGTGACCTTATACCTCAGAAACGGCGCAGTGGCCCTGCTGCTGCTCCTGGCGGCGCTGCCCTTGTCGGGCCAGGTCAAGGACCGGCAGCACTCCGACCGCCTTGAATCGGCCCGCAAGCTCTATTACAGCGGATCTTACTATGCGGCGGAAAAGGCATTCACCGAACTGGGCGCGGAGTCTTCCCGCACGCTCGACAAGTCGGAGATCGAGGCTTACAAGGTGATGTGCGCCATCGCCCTTGACAAGGTCAACGCGGAGGGGCTGGTCAACACGTTCTGCAGCAAGTATCCGAATGCGCCCCAGCAGTCGATGGTCCGCGAGGCCCTGGCTTCCCGCTATTTCGATACGGGGCAGTACGTGGAGGCGCTCGCCGTGTACAATACCATCGACCGCAACCACCTCTACAAGCCGCAGCGCACGGGCTTCACTTTCAAGAAGGCATACAGCAATCTCCGCACCGGCGGGTACGACCACGCCGAGAAGGGTTTTGCGGAGGTCCTGGCCGCCCCGCATTCGCAGTACACGCTTCCGGCCACCTACTACAAGGGGTATGTCCATTACATCCGCCAGCAGTTCGCCGAGGCGGTCCCGTTGTTTGAAAAAGTGGGGGAGGGCAACCAGTTCTCCCAGATGGCCGATTATTTCGCCGTTGAGAGCAAGCTGATGCTCAAGGACTTCGATTATGTCATCGCGAAGGGTGTCCCGCTCTATGGACGGCTCGAAAAGGAGATGCAGGGCAGCCTGGCCCGCATCCTCTCGGAAGCCTACTACGAGAAAGGGGACCAGGCGTCCGCGCGCAAATATCTGGACGTCTATGCCCAGAGCGGTGCGGAGCTCAGCCGGAAGGACCATTATCTGTCCGGCATCGTGTCGTACAGCCTCAAGTCCTGGCCGGCCGCCATCGAGTCGTTCTCCCACGTGCTGGGACAGGATGACGAACTCGGGCAGAACGCCTGGTATTATACGGCCAACAGCTATCTCCAGACCCGCAACAAGATCGCCGCGCTCGATGCCTTCAAGGCCGCTTCCGAATGCGACTTCGACGAAGTGATCCGCGAAGACGCGTTCTTCAACTTCGCCAAGCTGTCGTTCGACGTGAATGCGGACATCTCGCAGTTCCGCAACTATATGGCGGCGTATCCCGACAGCGGGAAGGACGACATCATCAACAACTATATGGCGACCTCGTTCCTGCTGTCGAAAGACTACCGGTCGGCCGTAGAGGCCCTGAGCGCCATCCGGGAGCATACGCCTGAGTCGTCGGCCAACCTGCAGAAGGCGGCGTTTTTCCGGGCGCTCCAGCTGATCGAGGGCAAGGGCTACCGGGCGGCCGAACCGCTGATGGAGACGGCCGTCGAGACAGGCGACAACAGCAACCTGAGCAACCTGGCCCGCTTCTGGCTCGCCGAGTGCTGCTATCGCGACGACCGCTGGTCGGAAGCGATTGCGATCAACAGCAGCCTGCTGGCCGACAACGGTTTCCGCAGTACCTCGGAATATCCGCAGGCGCTCTTCAACCAGGCATACAGCTACCTCAAGAGCGGCAACTACGTCTATGCCGAGAACAATTTCCGCAACTTCCTGAACGTGTCGGGCGACGATCCGCAGTACGAACGCGATGCGCAGACCCGGCTCGGGGACGCCTGCTTCATGCAGGGCAAGTATGCGGAGGCGGCCCGGGCGTACGAAAAGGTGTATGAGGCCGATCCCGCCGACCAGGACATCTATCCGGCGCTCCAGGCTTCCGTGGCTTACGGCCTGATGGGCGAGGAGGCGAAGAAGATCGACCTGCTCAAACAGGTGACCCGTTTCAACCGCACGGCGCCGCTCTATCCGCAGGCGCTCTATGAACTGGGCCGGACCTATGTGCAGGCCGGCAGGGACGACGAGGCGACGGAGTGCTTCTACACGCTGCTCGGGATGAAAGGCAACGACTACTACACCAAGTCCCTGCTGGAGCTGGCGCTCATCAGCGCCAACGACCGCAAGTGGGACAAGGCCATCGAATACTACAAGACCGTCGTCGCCACGGCGCCGGACGCGCCGGAGGCCGAAGACGCGCTTTCCGGACTGGAGAGCATCTATCAGCTGCGCAACCGGCCGGATCTCTATCTGGCCTACCTCGAAGAGATCGGCCGTTCGGACAGCATGAGTCCGGAGGAGAAGGAACGGATGCTGTTCAATTCGGCGGAACAGATCTATCTGTCTGAGCGCTATGCGCAGGCCATCAACGACCTGCAGCGCTTCCTGTCGCAGTATCCGGCGGGCGCCCACGCGGCGCAGGCCACGTATTACCTGGCCGAAAGCCTGCGGGCGACGGGGCGGCTGGAATCTGCCGCGGACAATTACCAGAAAGTGTTGAATATGGGGGCTTCCGCCTGTCAGGAAGATGCCCTCGCGGCCTATGCCGGTCTCAATTACGACCTCCAGCACTACCGGAAGGCGGCGGAGGCGTATGCACAGCTGGTCGCGCAGACCCGCGACGGCGCGGTGCGGCACGACGCGTATGTCGGCCTGATGCGTTCGTCGTTCAAGGCGAAAGACTATCCGGAGGCGATCCGCAGCGCCCAGGTCGTCGGTACGCGGGAAGCCCGTTTCGTGACGGCCAAGTCCTATCGGCTGATGGGTGAGCGGGAAAAGGCCCGCAGCCTCTTCGAGGAACTGTCCGCCGACTGCTCCGACGCCTTCGGCGCGGAAAGCGCCTATACGCTGATCCAGGCGGCATACGACCAGGGCGACTTCTCCGGGGTGGAGCGGCAGGTGTACGCCTTCTCCGACTCGGGATCCGGCCAGGTGTACTGGCTCGCCAAGAGTTTCATCGTCCTGGGTGACGCGTTCGCCGACCGGGGCGACCTGGTGCAGGCGGAGGCGACCTTCAACAGTATCCTGGACGGCTATCAGCCGGTCCGCGAAGACGATGACGTGATCGACCAGGTCCGCAGCCGGCTGAACTTGCTAAAAACGATGAAGCGATGAAAAGAACCGCGATCCTTTTATTCCTGCTTGCCGGCGTGCTCCCCCTCCGGGCCCAGGTGGCCACGGTGGAAGTGAGCCGTCCGTACGACGTCAACCTCGACGGCATACGCAAGCCGGCGATTCCGATTTCGGTCGACGATTCGCTGCACCGGTTCGACGTGCATTTCGACTATTCGATCTTCAACCGGCCGTACGGCGACCTGTATGACTTCACGCCGTACGAATCGGTCCAGCTGTCCACGGTGGGTGCCAACCGGACGCCCTTCGTCTTTTCGCGGCTGGGCGCCCAGTTCGTTCCCGGTGACAAGGGCGTGATGCCTGCCGGCGAGCTGTATCTCCAGACCAAGCCGAAAAACGGCTTCTGTTCCGGCCTTTACGGCCGCCACAACTCCTTTTTCGGCAATCTGGGCGGATCTTTCGACGATGTCGCCGACCTGCGAACGGGCCGGATGCAGAACACGGTGGGCGGCGACTTGACCTACGACTGGGCCACCGGCGAACTGATGTTCGACGTGAAATACGATTTCGACCAGTATAAGTACGAACGGGTCGAGGAATACTCCTCGGCGCTCGTACCGATGTCGCTGCACCGGAACAACAGCTTTACGGCCGCCTTCAACCTGAATTCCGCGCAGAAGGAGGAGAACACGGTGTACTACGACGTGACGCTCTCGTACCGCAATACGCAGAAGTCGTTCGTGTCGTCCGGCGCCATGGCTCCAGCGGGTGACGAAACCAGGCTGGGTGAAGGATTCCTCTCGGTCAACGGCTATGTGGGGGCGACGTTCGACACCCACCGGGTTTATATCGACATGAACATCGAGTATGCCTCCTACGCCGGCGTGCACGATTTCAGCATCGGCGTGGTGGAGTTCTCCCCGATCTACAAGTATCATCGCAAGCGGCTCGACGCCAAGCTCGGCGTGAAGTTCGGCAGCCGTTACGGCCTGGCCGGCACCATCGCGGAGCCCGGCCTCGACCTCGGCGCACGCAGCAGCATCTTCCCCGACGTGGACATCCGCTATATGCTGGTCGACCGGAGTCTCTGGGCACACGCGGTGGTGACGGGCGGCAACGACCTGAATCCGTATTCCCGGATGATCGACGACTGCCCGATCGTGGTGCCGACTTCTTCCATGGAGTTCGGCTCGCGCCCGCTGGACGCGACCTTCTCGCTGGAAGGCGTCGCCAGCGGCCGTCTGGGCGTGAATCTGGAAGGCAACTACAAGGTCTTCCGCAACAAGATGATCTTCGTCCCCCTGATGGAAGATACCGGTTTCACGCAGTTGACGGCTTCCTATCGCGACGTCAACCAGTTCTCGGTGCAGGGCGAGGTGTTCTGGCGTTCCCAGGACCTGACCGTCGGCGGACGGCTGCGCTATGCCAGCTACCGCGACCGGGATACGAAGGATGTCGTGACGGAGATGCCGAAGTACACGGGCCATGCGTTCGTTCGCTACAATTTCCGCGAACGGCTCATCACCCAGGTGGAATGCAACTACCGCGGCGCGACCAGCGGAAGGATGAAATCGCTGTCGGTATACGACGTGATGCCGCCCAGGTACGAAGTGCCGGCCATCGTGGATGTGGACGTGAATGTCAACTATCTGATTAACAAGAATTTCTCTGTTTTCGCCAAAGTGGGCAACCTCCTCAATCACCGGAACGAGTACATGCCGATCTATGTGGAGCCGGGACGCAATTTCGGCGGGGGTTTCTGCTTGAATTTCTAAGATATTTTTGCTATCTTTGTTCGTTTATATGAAGATAGCTTTTTAATGGAAAGGAACGAAACGTATTCTGCCGACAGCATCCAGGTGCTGGAAGGTCTCGAAGCGGTGCGCAAGCGCCCTTCGATGTACATTGGAGACATCAGCTCGAGGGGATTGCACCATCTTGTCTATGAGGTAGTTGACAACTCTATCGACGAGGCGCTGGCCGGCTTTTGCAACGACATCGTCGTCGTCATCAATCCCGATAATTCCATTACCGTAACCGACAACGGACGCGGTATCCCGACCGGCCTGCACGAAAAGGAGCAGCGCAGCGCCCTCGAAGTGGTGCTGACCGTGCTCCACGCGGGCGGCAAGTTCAGCAAGGACAGCTACAAGGTGTCGGGCGGCCTGCACGGTGTGGGCGTTTCCTGTGTCAATGCGCTTTCTTCGCACCTGACGGCCGAGATCCATCGCGAGGGGAAGATTTTCAAGCAGGAGTATTCGCAGGGCAAGCCGCTCTACGACGTGAAAGTCGTGGGAGAGGCCGACGATACGGGCACCATCATCACCTTCAAGCCCGACAGCGAGATCTTCACGGTCCTGGTTTACGACTACGACATCCTGGCCGGCCGTCTGCGCGAACTGGCCTATCTCAACAAGGGCGTGCGCCTGACGCTCCGCGACCTGCGTCCCCGCGAGAAAGAGCTTGACGAAAACGGCAACGAGATCACGCCGCAGCCCCGGGAAGAGGTGTTCTACTCCGAGCACGGCCTGGTCGAATTCGTGCAGTACCTCGACGGCGTGCGCGAGAAACTCACCGAGAAGCCCATCTATCTGGAGACCGACAAGGTCATTCCCATCGAGATCGCGATGCAGTACAACACCGGCTTCAGCGAAAATGTCCATTCCTACGTCAACAATATCAATACGATCGAGGGCGGTACGCACCTGAGCGGCTTCCGTCGGGGCCTCACGACGACCCTCAAGAGCTACGCCGACAAGAACGGCCTGCTTTCGAAGCTGAAGTTCGACCTCGATCCCTCGGACTTCCGCGAGGGCCTGACGGCGGTCATCTCGGTGAAGGTGGCCGAACCGCAGTTCGAAGGCCAGACGAAGACGAAGCTGGGCAACAGCGAGGTGATGGCAGCGGTCTCACAGGCGGTAAGCGCCGCGCTCGACCAGTATCTGGAGGAGAATCCGAAGGATGCGCGGGCCATCGTCGACAAGGTGGTGCTGGCCGCCACGGCGCGGCACGCCGCCCGCAAGGCGCGTGAACTGGTGCAGCGCAAGACCGTAATGTCGGGCAGCGGCCTGCCGGGCAAGCTGGCGGACTGTTCCGACCGCGATCCGGCCAACTGCGAGCTCTTCCTGGTGGAGGGCGACTCCGCCGGCGGCACGGCCAAGCAGGGCCGCAACCGCCAGTTCCAGGCCATCCTGCCGCTCCGCGGCAAGATCCTGAACGTGGAAAAGGCGATGGAGCACCGCGCTTTCGAGAGCGAGTCGATCCGCAACATCTACACGGCCCTCGGCGTCTCCGTCGGCACGGAGGAAGATCCCAAGGCGCTCAATATGACCAAGCTCCGCTACCACAAGGTCATCATCATGACCGATGCCGACGTGGACGGATCGCACATCGCCACACTGATCCTCACATTCTTCTTCCGCTATATGCCCGACCTGATCCGCAGCGGCTACGTCTATATCGCCACGCCGCCGCTCTATCGGGTGAAGAAGGGCAATGTGGAGGAGTATTGCTGGACCGACGAGGAGCGTTCCGCCGCCATCGAGCGCATCGGAAAAGGCAAGGACACGGGTCTGCTGGTCTCCCGCTACAAAGGTCTTGGTGAGATGGATGCGGAGCAGCTGTGGGCGACGACGATGGATCCCGAGAAGCGGATCCTGCGGCAGGTGCATATCGAGAATGCGGCGGAAGCCGACCGCATCTTCTCGATGCTGATGGGCGACGACGTCCCGCCGCGCCGCGAATTCATCGAACAAAACGCCAAATACGCCAACATCGACGCTTAACATTAGTTATCATGGATATTTTTGAGAGAATCGCGAAAGATTCGGGCGGCCCGCTGGGCAAGTACCGCGACAAGGCATTCGGTTACTTCATGTTTCCCAAACTGGAGGGCGAACTGGGCCCCCATATGAGATTCCAGGGCGAGAACGTTCTCTGCTGGAGCCTCAACAACTATCTCGGACTGGCGAACCATCCCGAGGTCCGCAAGGTGGACGGTGAGGCGGCGGCCCGCTGGGGCCTGGCCTACCCGATGGGTTCCCGCATGCTGACGGGACACACGTCGCTGCACGAGCGGCTGGAACGGGAGCTGGCCGATTTCGAAAAGAAGGAGGATGCGTTCCTCTTCAATTTCGGTTACCAGGGCATCGTTTCGACCATCGACGCGCTGATGAGCCGTCACGACGTGATCGTCTATGACAACGAGTGCCACGCCTGCCTGCTCGACGGTATCCGCCTGCACATCGGCAGCAAATACAAGTATCGCCACAACAACATCAAGCACTGCGAGATGATCCTCGCGCGCGCCTGCAAGGAAGCCGAGGAGAACGGTGGCGGCGTGCTGCTGATCACGGAGGGCGTCTATGGCATGACCGGCGCGCTCGGCATCCTCGACCAGATCGCCGCCCTCAAGCAGAAATACAATTTCCGCATCCTGATCGACGACGCCCACGGTTTCGGTGTGATGGGCCCGCACGGCCGCGGCACGTCCGAGCATTTCGGCGTGATGGACCAGATCGACCTTTACATCGGTGCCTATGCGAAGAGCATGGCCATCATCGGCGGCTTCGTGGCCGGTCCCCATTACATCATCGACTACCTTCGCTACAACCTGCGTTCGCAGATCTATGCCAAGGCGCTTCCGATGCCCATCGTGGAAGGCTGCCTCAAGCGCCTGGAAATCATCCGCGGCCCTGAGGGCGATGAGTTGCGCGGCAAGCTCTGGACGGTGACCCGCGCCCTGCAGGACGGTCTCCGCAAGCGCGGTTTCGACATCGGCGTGGCCGAGGCGTGCGTGACCCCGGTCTTTATGAAAGGCAACGTGGCCCAGGCCACCAACATCCTGATCGACCTGCGGAAGAACTACCACATCTTCTGCTCGGTCGTGACCTATCCGGTGGTCCCCGAGGGCATCCTGATGTACCGCATCATCCCGACGGCCGCCCATACGCTCGAAGACGTCGAGTACACCCTCAATGCTTTCGCCGAAGTGCGGGAGAAACTGGAGAAGGGCGTCTACGACGCGGATGAATTGCAGAACATGCGCATCCAGTAGGATGCCCGGTGGCCTATGTTGCGGGGCAAGGTCATCATCATCACGGGAGCAAGCTCGGGCATCGGGCTTGCTTCCGCCCGTTTGCTGGGCGCCCACGGCAACTGCCTCGTGCTGGCCGCCCGTTCCCTCGACCGGCTGGAAGCCCTCGCCGCCGAAATCCTGGCCGATCCGTCCACGCCGCCCGAAACGGAAATCCTGTGCGTACGCACAGACATTTCCGTGGAGGAAGACTGCCGCCGGATGGTGGAGCAGGCGCTGGCGCGTTTCGGACGGATCGACATCCTGATCAACAATGCCGGCCTGTCGATGCGCGCCCTGTTCATCGACACGGACCTGTCGGTCATCCGCCGTTTGATGGACGTGAATTTCTGGGGGACGGTCTATTGCACCAAATATGCGCTGCCATCGATCCTGGCGCAGAAGGGATCGGTCGTCGGGGTGATCTCCACTGCGGGCTATGCCGGGCTGCCCGCCCGTTCGGGCTACAGCTCGTCGAAATTCGCCGTGCGCGGCTTCCTGGATACGCTCCGCATCGAGCATGTGAACGACGGGCTGCACGTGCTGGTCTTCGCGCCCGGCTTCACCACGTCGAACGTCCGCAACGCCGCCCTCACGGCTGACGGTACGCCGCAGGGGAGTTCCCCGCGCGATGAAAGCCGGATGATGAGTGCCGAAAAGGTCGCCCGCAAGCTGGAAAGGGCCATCGTCCGCCGCAAGCGCGAAGTGATCCTCACCTTCATCGCCCACGTCGAACTCTTCGTCCAGCGCCACCTGCCCCGCCATATGGACAGATGGGCCTATGACTATATGAAGCGGGAGCCGGGTTCTCCCTTGAAATAGGTCCTCCGGCTAATACCCGAGGTTCTCGCCGTTCAGGATCCGGCTGAAGTACCACAGGTGCAGCCGGAGTGCATAATCCCAGTACTTCCAGGAGTGGACGCCGGGCGAATAAAGCTCGACGTAGGGGACGCCCAGTTCCTTGCAGCGTTCGCAGAAAGCGCGCGAGCAGGGATACAACTTGTCGCTGTAGCCGCAGCTGATGACCATCAGCTTGTCGGTGCCCATAGCCCGTTCGATGCGGTTGACGGCCGATTCCCCGTCGTGCCGCGGGTTGTCCGCGCCGTAAGGCCCGAGCCGCTCGGCCAGTCCCAGCCGGCCGGCTTCAGCGTTCAGGTCGAGCACGCCGCTCATCGAGCCGGCGGCGCGGAAGCGCGAAACGTTGTCGAGAAACAGGTTGATGGCGCCGTGTCCGCCCATCGAGAGGCCCGTGATGAACGTCTTTTCCGGGACGAGCCAGTATTTTTCCTTGATCTGCGGATAGAGTTCCCGGGCGAAGAAGTCACGCCACTGCATATCTTCCGGGTTGACGGCATTGACGTACCAGCTGTCGTAAAAACCGTCGGGACAGATGATGATGAATCCCGTCTCGTCCGCCACTTTCTGCAGGTCGCTCTTGTTGCTCCAGTCGCGGAAACAGCCCGACCAGCCGTGCAGCAGGTAGAGCGCGGGCACCGGTTCGGGGTCGCCGCAGCATTCCACGCAATACTCGGCCGCATAGTTGGATGCGAACTGCTGCGGGATGAAGACCAGCACGGAATCGTTGCAGTGGAGGCGGGACGATTCGATGACGACGAGATCCTGTGCGTGCAGGGTCAGGGCCAGGATGGCGCCGAGCAGGGTCGGGAGGATTTTTTTCATATTCCGGAGAAATTTGCGTAACTTTACTAGTTGTCCATTTGTACAAAGTTATGAAAAATTATCGGATCTGCAGTTGTTTTATCATCCTGGCCGTCCTGATGCTCCTGCTGTATCCCCGGGAAGGGAAATTCCAGTACGAGTACCAGAAGGGACGCCCGTGGGTCTATGAGACGCTGATCTCGCCGATCGACTTCCCGATCCTGAAGACGGAGGCGGAGATGCTCAAGGAGAAGGAGGAACGGGCTTCGGAGACCATCGACTATTACAACTACGATCCGTCGGTGGCGGCGCCCCGGCTGGAACAGTTCGGACGCAAGGCCGTGGAACTCCAGCTGGATGCGGAGCTGACGCGCGAACTGTACGCCCACCTGAGCGAAGCGTACGACCGGGGCATCGTGGCGGATTTCGGCTCCGATATCCCGTCCGACCAGGTGATCTTCATCAAGCGAGACAAGCGTCTCGTCGAGACGCCTGCTGTCGACGTGTACGACCTGGCACGTGTCCTGAGCGTCCTGAAATCTGACCTGGTGTACGATTATCCCGAAATGGACATCGACTCGATCGCCGGCCTGCTTGACCTGGAGTCGTTCATCGTTCCCAACCTTCTCTTCGACGAAAACACGTCACGGCTCGTCCACCGGGAGGCCGTCAACTACATCTCGCCGACAAAGGGCATGGTCTACGCCGGGCAGCTCATCGTATCGGAAGGTGAGACCGTGACGGGCGACATCTGCCAGATCCTGGACTCCTACAAAGCGGAATACAAGATGAGCTACGGCTATTCCGGTTCACCGCAGGCTCTGCTGGCCAGCCATCTGCTGCTGGTTGTCGCGATGCTGGCCCTTTTCTTCTTCATGGTCTATTTCATCAACCGCGCGGTGCTCGACGACCTGCGGAAGCTGGTTTTCCTGATGCTGATGCTGCTGATCGGCTTTGCCGGGACGGCGATCCTCTTCCGGGTGGACCAGCGGCTGCTTTATCTGATCCCGTTCGCCGTTCTCGCGTTGTTCATGAGCGCCTTCTACCGTGACGACCTGGCCTGGTCGGTCTATGCCGTGTCGCTCTTCCCGCTGCTGGTGATTCCCGAAAACGGCGTGGAACTGTTCTTCATCAACCTGGTGGGCGGCGCCGTGGCACTCTACGCGCACGGGCGGCTCAACCGGGGGTGGCTCCAGTTCCTGAACGCCATCTTCATCTTCCTGGCCATGGCGCTGGTGTGCTTCGCGTTCAAACTGGGCATGGGCGACTTCTCCTACGCCGTCAAATCGACCAACTTCCTGTTCCTGGGCATCAACGCCATCCTGGTGATCGTGCTCTATCCGTTCGTGTTCCTGTTCGAGAAGATCTTCGGGTTCGTGTCCTATTCCCGGCTGTGGGATCTTTCCGACACCAGCGACAAGCTGCTGCAGTCGCTGCAGTACAAGGCGCCGGGCACTTTCCAGCATTCGCTGCAGGTGGCCAACCTGGCCGAAAACGCCGCCCGGGAGATCGGGGCAGATGCGATGCTTGTCCGGGTGGGATCTCTCTACCACGACATCGGCAAGATGGAAAACCCGATGTGCTTCATTGAGAACCAGGCGGAGGGCGTGAACTACCACGCCGGGCTTTCGCCCGAGGAGAGTGCGCAGGCCATCATCAAGCACGTAGACGACGGCCTTGCCCTGGCGAAGAAGAGCAAGCTGCCGGGCATCGTGACGGACTTCATCGCCAGCCATCACGGCCGTTCCCTCACGCTCTATTTCTACAACGTGTACTGCAACAACGGGGGCGATCCGGCCAACAAGGCGCCGTTCACGTACGACGGCAAGCTGCCCAGGACCAAGGAACAGGTAATCGTGATGATGGCCGACGCCGTCGAGGCCGCCTCACGTGCGCTCAAGGATTATTCGGAGGAAAGCATTTCCGCGCTGGTCGACCGGATCCTGTTAAACAAGGTCGACGATTCACAGCTGGCGGAAGCCGATATCTCCATCAAGGAAATCGGCATCGTGAAGGCGTCGTTCAAGCGTTACCTGCAGCAGGTCTATCACGCCCGGATCGCGTATCCGAAGCGGGAACGAACCGCAGAACAAGCAGCAACACCAGCAAAATGAGGAATGCGCAGCAGGCTGTCCGTCCGACGCGGTCTCCGTGCCGGACAAAGGGCGTCTGTGCTTCATTCCCGTTGACGGTGGCGCGGAAAGCCGTCTCGACCCACCAGCCGGTCTTGCAGACCACGTCGCCGCGCTGGTTGATGAGGCCGGATGTCCCGGTATTGGCTGCCTGTACCACATCACGCCGGTTTTCGATGGCGCGCAGGCGTGCGAAGTTGAAGTGCTGGCGGTAGCCGGGGGTGTCGCCCCACCATCCGTCGTTGGTCATCACGGCCAGGAAGCTGGCGCCTTTCTTCGTGGCGATGCGCGACCAGTCGCCGTACACCGATTCATAGCAGATCATCGCGCCTAGCTTTCGGCCGTCGCTGCCGGGGATGGCGTCCATTTCGTCCTGCGTGCCGTAGCTGCTGCTGGAACCGCCGAATTTCGACACGAGCGGACCGAGGAAGGTCAGCACGTTCTCATAGGGGATAATCTCCACACCCGGCACGAGCTTCGACTTGACGTACCATCCGTAGATCTGTTCGCTGTCCATCACCAGCGCCGTGTTGTACAGGTCGATCCAGCGCGCTTCACCGCGGGGACGGGCGCTGCGCGTCGGTTTGGCGGTGCAGTCGAACTGCCGGATGGTGAGGGCGCCGAGCAGCAGGTCGGTTTCCGGGTGGGCGGCCAGGAAGGCGCGGTACCGCTGGAAGGATGCGTTGGTTTCCGGATGGTCGATGTCCAGGTCGTAGGTGAAGGTTTCGGGCGTGATGACGTAGCGGGTCCGGGGGGTCGTCTCCCTGGCCGCCAGTTCGATCAACTTCGCGTCGAGCGCACCCTGCGGCTCCACGCCGTATTTGTGGAACGGATCGACATTCGGCTGGATCACGACCACTTCCATCGGGTCATCGGTTTCCCGGTAGGTCGCGTAGCGGATCTCCGAGCAGATGAGGGGGATGAAGACCATGGCGGCGGCGCTCCAGATGAAGGCGCGGCGCGTCCTGCGGGCTTTCCCGCTCAAGGCAAGGAACAGCAGGATGTTGCACAGCAGGATCCAGGCGGAACCGCCGACGGCGCCGAAGGTCTCATACCACTGCACCATTTCGGGATTATAGGCGAATGCGTTGCCCAGGACGAGCCAGGGCCAGGAGATTTCGATGTTGAAATAGATGTGTTCCCACGCCAGCCAGGTCACGGCGAAGAACAGCATGGAAAGTCCGTCGGCCACGGCCGGACGCGCTTCGCGCCGGCGGATGATCCGGCTGCTCCAGCGGTACAGGGCGAAGACGGCGGCCATCTGCAGGGCGTTGAGGAGGATGGCGGCGATGGCGCCGGCTTCCGAGACGAACCAGATCCAGAAAGTGGCGGCGATATTGAAGCCCAGGAAGGCCACGTAATAGTACCAGAAAGCGTGGCGGACCTGGTTTCCACGGAGCTGCCGGTCGAGCTGGAACAGCGGAATGAAGGCGATCAGGGCGAGGAAGCCGAGGCGGGGGACCAGGAAGGGGAGGCTCATCAGCACGATGAATCCGGCGACCAGCAGCCAGCATTCTCCCTTCGTATTTCGTTTGCTGTTTTCCATTTTTCTTGGCGATCGGTTCACAAAATCATACAAAGATAGGTTTTTTGGTGGAATGTTCTCAAATAATGGTATCTTTGTCCCCGTTTCGGAAACCATGGTGCTCAATTTCCTCAAAGCGATCCTGATAGGCCTTGCGGCGTCGATTCCGCTCGGTCCGCTGGGCATCGTCTGCATCCAGAAAACGTTGAGCAAGGGCCGTTGGGCGGGTTTCGCCGTCGGGGTGGGTTCTTCGATCGCGGATACGTTCTATGCGGCCATCGCCTTGTTTTCGGTGTCGTTCATCAGTGAGTTCCTCGACCGCAACTACGACTGGGTGATGCTGATCGGCGGCGTGATCATCCTGTTCATCGGACTGCAGATCGCCCTGAAGAACCCGATCAAGGATTTGCGCCGGCCGAGTGCGGAGGTGCTCAGTTCCCGTCACATCCGGGAAGTCGGCCGCGGCCTGCTGATGACCATCACCAATCCGGGCGCCCTGGTACTGATGCTCGGTCTCTTCGCCTTCTTCCATCTGGATATGGGAGAAAGCTATTCGACCTACGACGTCCTGTTCGTCCTTTCCGGCATCCTGCTGGGCACGGCGGCGTGGTGGTTCCTGCTCAGCAGCGGCATCAGTCTGTTCCGCAAGCGGTTCCGTCTTCGCCAGATGCTGATCATCAACCGCATCTCCGGAATCATCATCGCGCTGCTCGGCCTCGCCTCCCTGGCCGAGGGCCTCGCCCAGATCATCTTCCACCAGTCGCTGCTGTAGCCGCGCATAGCGGGCCGCCGGGAGCGTCTGGCTTGAAAATAACGTGGCATCTTGCGTTATTTTGCTTTTTTGTCGGGTGTGACCACGGAATTCTCTGTATCTTTCGGGTGAAAAGATTATGCTAATAATAGAAAATATTCTATTTTTGTATTACCGTAGGACAAGAGGCGGGAGGCATGAAGTATCGGGAACTCCATCGGATCATCCGAAGAAACGGGTGGGTTGTGCTGCCAGGAAAAGGTAAGGGTAGCCATTTGAGATATACCAAGAACGGTGTCATATGTACTGTTCCTTATCATGGCGGCAGAGAGATTGACGACGGTTTTGCAAAAAGAATACTGACAGAAATGGGAATCAGGCTATGAAGGAAGTTGATATAACGATCAGTGTGGCCAAAGACGGGTTTTATTGTGCCTGTTGCGATGGGTACCCTGTGTTGTTCGGTGGGGGGAATACGCCGGAGGCAGCGGTCGAGGAATTGCGGGAAACCCTTCGCATCGTAAAAGAAGACGGGAAGGAAGCGGCCTTCTGCTATCCGTCATGGCTGGACGAGCCTTTTGTTTTTCAGTTGCACTGGGATGTGGAGACGATGCTCCGGTATTATTCCGGAATAATCACGCCGACGGCGTTGGGCAAAATGTCGGGCATCCATCCCAAACAACTCTGGTCTTATATGCACGGCAGGTCAAAGCCCCGGAAAAAGCAGGTCGAAAGGATTGAAAACGCGATTCACGAACTGGGTCGGCAATTGCTCGGCATCTCTTTCTAGAAACAAAGAAAGAGAACGTCTTTCGATGTTCTCTTTCCGGTGTGGCCCTTAGCAGATTTGAACTGCTGACCTCCTGCCTGTCAAGCAGGCGCTCTAAACCAGCTGAGCTAAAGGACCTCGTTTCTGATTTGGGACTGCAAATATAGCAATACTTTTTGATTATCCTCGTGAAAGAAGGAAAAAAATGAAAAAGTTCGGCTAGAGGCCGGCCTGCTCCTCGATTTGCTTGGTCTCGCCCAGGATGTTGGCCATCAGCAGCATGTTGGCGGCGATGTCGTGCACCATCCGGTAGCTGCCGCCCTCGCGCAGGGCGTACCAGCTGCGGTCGTTGTCTTCGATGCTCTCCACGAAAGCGGCTTTCGGGAAGCGGTCCTGGATGTTCTTGCGGAAGATGGCGGTGTACTGGCTGCACAGGCTGTCGACCTCGGCTTCCAGGCTGTCGCGCGTCTCGGCCTCCTGCATCCGGGTATAAGCCTCCTTGAACAGGTCGTAGTAGGTGGAATGCTTGATTTCCGCCCAGTGGTCGACGGTGTTGAGGATCCAGCAGTGGTCGATGTCGCCCGCATCCGGCACAAGTTCGCTGCTGATGTCGTGAAGCCGGGTGAATTTCACGCCCGAGAAGAGAATCCGGTCGTCCGCAAAGGTGAACTTGATGCGGCTGAAATCGATTCCGATGGATACCTTGTAGTAGAATTTCTTGACATAAAGGACCTTGCGGACGCCTTTCTCCTTCATCGCCAGGGCTTCGAGCATCTTGTTGAAGAGCCCCACGTCGGGAATCAGGTCCTTGTAGCGGTCGTCGCCGGCAAAGTCTTCCAGCGGTTCTTCCTTGACCACGTAGCCCTTCTTGGCGTATTCCATCTGCTCCAGCTTGAAGGTGAAGTCGATGTCGGCCGGCACCCCTTCCGTCTGGGCGTGGGTGTCGAGCCTGTTCTCGAGCTCGCGGTTCCGGTTCTCGAGGAGGCCGACCTTCTGCTCGAGTTCCAGCTCTTTCTGCTGCTGTTCAAGCAGTTCCTGCTGGCGTTTCTCCAGCAGGTTCTCGACCAGGGCGTTGATGGGCCGGAACGCGATGACGGCCAGCACCAGCGTGATGGCGTTCGACAGCAGGATGGCCAGCCATGCCAATACGCGGGGGAAGAAGATGAAAGTGCCCACGTTGACGGCCATCAGCAGGATGCAGATCGCGAGGACCACGTAGCTGACCGCCACCTTCTTGCGGTCCAGTATCTGCCGTGTCTTTTTCTTGAAGAAAAGTCCCATGGGGAAGCATTTATATCACGTAAAGATAGTTATATTTTTCATAGGTCGGCAAATTGTTGCTATCTTTGATAGGACAAACCGCAGCAGGCTATGAAGAAACGGAAGATACCGAACACCTATGTGATCATCGCGGCCATCATCGCGCTGTGCGCCGTCGCCACCTGGTTCGTGCCCGGCGGACAGTATGTCACGGCGGAAGACGGGACGCTTTCCTACGAGCGCGTGGATTCCGTGCCCCAGACCTGGCAGGTGTTTCCGGCACTGTACCACGGCTTCGTGAAGCAGGCCGGCATCATCATCTTCATCCTCGTCGTGGGCGGCGCCTTCTGGCTGCTGAACGCCACGGGTGCCGTGGAGAACGGCATCAGCCGCTTCATCGTGCGGGTGGGGAGGCGGGACAAATGGGTGCTCGTGGCCATAACGGTGCTCTTTTCCCTGGCCGGCGCCGTGTTCGGGATGAGCGAAGAGACCATCCCGTTCGTCGGCATCGTCGTGCCGCTGGTCGTGTCGATGGGCTACGACGCATTCATGGGGATGCTGATCGTCTATGTGGCGGCCAACATCGGTTTCTCGAGTGCGTTCCTGAATCCGTTCACGGTCGGCATCGCACAGGGAATGGCCGGCCTGCCCCTGTTTTCCGGTATGGGTTACAGGCTGGCGTGCTGGGCATTGCTGACACTCCTGACGGCCGTTTTCGTGGTGCTGTATGCACGCAGGACCCGAAAGGCTCCGGTCGGACCGGCCGGGACGGGCGCACAGGTTGCCACGTTGACCCGTCGTCAGCGATGGATCCTCGTCGTGCTCCTGCTGACCGTCGTGGCGCTGATCGTCGGCGTGACGTGCTGGGACTGGTACATGCCCGAGATTACGGGCCTGTTCCTGCTGATGGGCATCGTATGCGGCCTGATCGCCGGTTTTTCGGCCAACCGGATCGCCGAAGAGCTGCTCGCCGGCGCCCGGGACATCCTTTCCGCGGCGCTCGTGGTGGGCTTCGCGTCGGGCATCATCGTCGTCCTGCAGGACGGACGCATCGTGGACAGCATCCTGCATTCGCTGCAGGAAGGCCTCGATGGGACGGGCCCGCTGGCATCGCTCTCGGCGATGTACGGCATCCAGGCGCTGATCAACTTCGTCATTCCCAGCGCAACCGCGAAAGCGGCCATCACGATTCCCATCATGGCGCCCTTCTCCGACCTGGTCGGCGTCTCGCGGCAGGCGATGGTGCTGGCCTTCCAGTTCGGCGACGGATTTACCAATATGGTCACCCCGACTTCGGGCGTGCTGATCGCGGCGCTGGCCATGGCCCGCATCCCGTACGAGAAGTGGGTGAAATGGGTCTGGAAAGGGGTGCTGGTGCTGCTGGTGCTCGGCTTCCTGCTCCTGATCCCCACGGTCCTGTTTCCGATTCACGAATTCTGAAAGACCCCATAACCTATGAAAAGACGTGCATTTCTCAAAAGTGCGGCCGCTGCGGGAGCGGCAAGCCTGCTTCCGGCCGGCGTACTGGGATCCGTCCTGTCGGGCTGCAAGCCGGCGGGTGCCGGCGCATCCTGGAACTTCGACGAAGTGATCGACCGGTCCGGCACCTGGAGCATCAAGCAGAGCCGGGCGGTGGACGGGAAGCTGGCGATGTGGATCGCCGATATGGATTTCAAGACCGACCCGGTCGTGCGTGCCGCCCTGGAACAGCGGATCGACCGGGACGTGATGGGCTACACCTTCACGCCCGAGGCCTATTATGAAGCCCTTATGCATTGGGAACGTACCCGGCACGGATTCGAGGTGGAACGGGAATGGGTAGGGGCCTGCCCCGGCGTCATCGGTTCCATCTGCCAGGCCTACCTGACGTTTACGGAACCGGGCGACCGGATCGTCGTCCAGCCGCCCGTGTACAATCCGTTCCGGGACTTTGCCGTGCGGCTCGGCCGCGAGGTGGTGGACAATCCGCTGGTGTGCCGGGACGGCCGCTACGAGATGGATCTCGAGGGACTGGAGCGTGTCCTGGATGCCCGTACGAAAGTGCTGGTGCTGTGCAATCCCCACAATCCGGTCGGAATCCTGTGGAGCCGCGAAACGCTGGCCCGCCTGGCGGAGATCTGCGAGCGGCACGGCGTGATCGTCTTTTCCGACGAGATCCACGCGGACCTGCCGCTGTACGGGCGGCGGCATGTCCCGTTCTGCAGTGCCTGCGACGCGGCGGCGCGCATCGGCCTGACCTTTGCCGCCCCGACCAAGAGTTTCAATCTTGCCGGCCTGACCGGAACGGCCTATTGCATCATTCCCGATCCTGAAAAAAGGAAACGATTCTACGATACGCTGAGGAGTGTCAAACAGAGTGAACCGTCCGTGCTGTCGCTGGTCGCCACGATTGCCGCGTATACGCACGAGCCCGAGTGGCTGGATTCGCTCACGCACTATCTCGACGGCACCGTCGATTATGTGATGGATTCGCTGGAAGCCGGCCCGGCCGGCATCAAGGCGGTCCGCCCGGAAGCGTCGTTCCTTGTCTGGCTGGACTGCCGCGGCCTGCAGCTGTCCCAGCCCGACCTGATGCACCTGTTCAACGAGGAGGCCGGCGTCGTCGTCAACGACGGCAGCAGCTACGGAACGGGCGGTGAAGGCTTCGTCCGGCTCAACGTCGGCTGCCCCCGCAGCGTCGTCGCCGAAGCCGTTTCCCGCATCCGTGACGCGGTCGCGAAACTATAGCTCTGACTTCATGGCGTAGCCGCCTTCGGGCGTGGTGACGAGGTAGTCCCCATATTGCCCGAGCTTCTTGCGGATGTGGGCGATGTTCACGTCCACCGAACGCTCGGAAACGAGGATGCCGTCCGACCAGTCGGAATTCATGAGTTCCTCGCGTGAGAAGACCCGGTCCTGGTTTTCCAGGAAGAGTTTCAGCAGGGCGTATTCCGTCTTGCTGAAAGGAACGGACTCGTGGTCCACGGAGACTTGCTTTCCGTCGGTATCGATCTGGATGCCCTGGAACCGGATGCCGTTGCGGGCCGCGCCCAGCCGGGCCTCCACGACGTTGATGATATAGTCGCCGGTCTTCTCGCATTCGACGATGAGGTCGCTGAACACGGTGCCGTTCCCGTAACTGTAGACATGCTTGTCCAGGTTGTCGATATTCTTCTTCTTCAGGTCGTTGCGGAGGGCATTGATGCGCATCTCTATGGTCTCGGAGTCGGAATAGCGCACGTCCTCTTTCCGGCTGGACAGGACCTTGTTCATCTGCGTAAGCGCTTCGCCCACCAGCCCCAGCATCTGTGCTACGGCTGCATCCTGTTCGGCCGTGAAGGTAATCTTGTTGTCCCGCTTGCGGCGCATGATCCGGGCCATGTTGAAGAAGCTGTCGCTCACGGATTCCAGTTCGCCGATCTGGCGCAGCATGGAGCGGATCTTGTCCTTCGTGTTGTCGGACAGATGGGCGTCGCCCACGTCGCCGAGGTACCGGCCGATCTCGTTCTCCATCCGGTCGCTCTGGTCTTCGTATTTTTCGATGCGCTCGTATTCCTTCAGGAAATGGTCGTCGGCCGCCGTGGTAAGTCCGCAGACCATCTCGTGCATCTTGCTCATCTTTTCACCGAAGACCACAATCTCCTTCTGGGCCTGCAGCACGGAGATTTCCGGTGTCTTCATGATACCGCCGCGGATATACTGCAGCCGGAATTCGTCTTCCTCCTCCGTCTTGCGCGGCCGGATGATGCGGCATACCAGCTGCTCCATCTGCGGCAGGAAGCCGATCAGCAGCGCCGTGTTGATCACGTTGAAGCCCGTATGGAAGGCGGCGAGGGCAAAGGTGAGGCGGGCCGGATCGACGCTTTCGGAAGAAGGGTCGATACCCACCACGCGGCAGACGGCCCGCACGAAGGGGAAGAACAGGACCAGCATCCACATCACGCCGAACACGTTGAACAGCAAGTGCGCCATGGCGGCCCGACGGGCCTGGGTATTCGCGTTGAGCGCTGCCAGGTTCGCCGTGAGCGTGGTGCCGATATTCTCGCCCATGACCAGCGCGATGCCCTGGAAGATGGTGATGGCGCCGGTGGAGCAGAGAACCATCGTGATGGCCATCAGCGCTGCGGAGGACTGTGCGATGCAGGTCAGCACGGTTCCGATCAGCAGGAACAGGAGGATGGTCCAATAGCTTCCCGAGTCGAAGGAAGAAAAGAAATTCACCACTTCCGGCTTGCTGGCAAGGTCCATTTCCACGCCGGTCTGCCGCAGCATCCCCAGCGCAAACAGCAGGAACGACAAGCCGAAGAGAAAGTCTCCGATATATCTGTGCTTCCCGATCTGGATGATGATGATGCCGACCAGGAACGCCGGCCACACCAGGTTGGCGATGTTGAAGGAAAAACCTGCCGACATGATCCAGGCGCTGAGCGTGGTGCCGATGTTGGCTCCCATGATGACCGAGATGGCCTGGCTCAGGGTGAGGAGCGCCGCATTGACGAACGAAACCGTCATGACGGTGGTTGCAGCGGAAGACTGGACGGCGACGGTAACGAGGGCGCCGGTGGCGACGCCGGAAAACCGGTTGGTGGTCATGGCTCCCAAAAGGTGGCGCAACTGCGGGCCTGCCAGTTTCTGCAGCGCCTCGCTCATCACCTTCATGCCGTATATCAGCAGGGCGATCGAGCCCAGGAGTTTCAACGCGATCAGCATAATGTCAAAAGGGTTGTTCTGCAAAGGTACGATGCATTTTCCGTTCGGAAAAGAAAAAATGTGTAAATTCGCTATGTTAAACCGGAAATGGACCCTATGCAGGACAGAAGCGGAAAAAGGGAGATCTGGCTGGACTGGATGCGGGTGACCGCCTGCTTCCTGGTGATGGCCACCCACAGTTGTGAACCTTTCTACCTGGGCGGCGAAGGTTCGCTCATCCTCACGAAATCCGACGCCATCTGGGTGGCGGTCCTGGATTCGCTGCCGAGGGCTGCCATCGCGCTTTTCATCTTTACATCGTCCTGTCTGCAGTTCCCGCTGCACTATTCCACCGGGGAATTCTTTCGGAAAAGGGCCCTTCGGATCCTTCCGCCGTTCCTGTTCTGGACCGTCGTCTATGCGCTGGTCTGGGGTGAGCCCGTACAGAATTTCAAGGACCTGCTGCTCAACTTCAACTATGCCGCCGGACATCTGTGGTTCGTGTATATGATCATCGGACTGTACCTGGTCATGCCGCTGCTTTCTCCCTGGGCGGAGAAGGTGGGCCGGCGCGAACTGCAGGTCTATCTGGGGATATGGCTCTTCACGACGCTGGTTCCGCTGATCCGCCAATGGGCGGGCGGCGCGGCGCCGGTCATCTACGGCCCCTCCGGCATTCCCAATGCGGCCAGGTACCCGCTGTGGGGCGAGGCCAGCTGGAACACCTACGGCCTCTTCTATTACGTGAGCGGCTTCGTGGGCTATCTCCTGCTGGGACTCTATTTCCGCAAGTTCGTGGGACGGCTGTCCTGGGGCAGGACGCTGGCCATCGCCATCCCGGCCTTCCTGGCCGGCTTCGCCATCTGCTGCGGCGGGTTTTTCTCGCGCGTATGGGCGGATTCCCACGGCGTATTTCCCGTTGAAGGGCCGGTCGGCCTGGCCGCCTTATGGGAAGGCCCGTGGCTCAACGATACCCTCGGTGTCGCGCTGATGGCCCTTGCGTGGATCCTGTTCTTCCGGAAGATTGAAACGGGCGGCCGGTTCTTCGAAAAAGTGATTCTCCCCGTCTCGGAGGCAAGCTATGGGATGTATCTCTGCCATATGCTGCTCCTGGGCGTCGTTTCTGCCTGGCTGCGGAACGCGCTCGGGACGGGAACGGACGGCGTGCTGGGCTGCTGGACGACACCGGTGCAGATACTCGCGACAGCCCTGCTCTCCTTTGTCGGGGTGGCCATCTTCTGCATCCTGCTTCGAAAGATTCCCTATGTAAAAAACAGAATACTATGAAAAAGAAACTGCCTGCCTTTGTCATCGCGGCGCTCGCGCTTTTGCTGACGGCATCGTGCTCGACCCGTGGCGGTTGGGTGAAAGTGGACGGAAACAAGTTCATCGACCCGAAGGGTAATGAGATGGTCTTCCGCGGACTCTGCTTCCCGGATCCGGTCAAGCTGGTCCGTGAAGGCCAGTGGAACGAACGTTATTTCGCCGCGGCCGCCGACTGGGGCGCGAACGTGGTGCGTTTCGCCGTCCATCCGGCGAATCTCAATGCAATGGGATGGGAAGCGGCTTTCCAGGCCATGGACCAGGGCATCGAATGGGCCCGGCAGCACGGAATGTACGTCATCATGGACTGGCATTCCATCGGCAACCTCAAGGACGAACGGTTTACATCGGATATGTACAACACGACCAAGGCCGAGACCTTCCGGTTCTGGCGCACGGTGGCGCAGCGCTACAATGACGAGCCCACCGTCGCATTCTACGAATTGTTCAACGAACCTACCGTGACGGCACCGGACACGGGTTCGTGCACGTGGACCGAATGGAAGACATTGCAGGAGCAGATTATCGATACGGTCCGCGCGTACAATCCCAGGGCCATCTGCCTGTGCGCAGGGTTCAACTGGGCGTATGACCTCACGCCGGTTGCAACGGAACCCGTCGCCCGCCCGGGCGTTGCGTATGTGTCGCATCCTTATCCGATGAAGCGCGACGAACCCTGGGAGGAGAAATGGGAGCAGGATTTCGGCTATGTGGCCGATACTTACCCGGTCATCTGCACCGAGATCGGCTTCTGTCTGGCCGACGAGCCGGGCGCGCACATCCCCGTCATGGCGACGGATGACTATGGCGAGCACATCACCCGCTATTTCGAGCAGAAAGGCATATCCTTCACGGTATGGTGCTTCGACACCACCTGGGCCCCAATGCTCATCAGCGACTGGGATTTCACCCCCACCACCCAGGGCCGCTTCTTCAAAGCCTATCTGAAGCGCAAGGCTACAGACTGTGCTGACGGAGGTAATCTTCGAAGCGGGGACGGTAGCTCCCTGTGACAGGGATGAGGCGGCCGGCGATGAGAATATCGCCGTCGCGGGTAACGCTGTCGATCCGTTCGAGTGCGATGATGAACGAACGGTGGACGCGCAGGAAGGCCGCCGCCGGGAGCTGCTCTTCCATGTATTTCATTGTGTTGTGCGTTATGAGCGGTTGCTTCTCCGAAGCCGTATGTACCAGCACATAATCCTTCATTCCTTCAACATAAAGGATGTCAGTCATATCCACCTTACGCAGCCGTCCATCCACTTTCAAGAAGAAGGATGTCGGGGTAGGTGACGGAGCTGATGGGCGTCGGGTCTCCTCGTGGGCGAACCATTGCTGCGCTTTCGTGGCGGCCTCCAGAAACTTCTGGTACCGGATGGGCTTGAGCAGGTAGTCGAGTGCTGACACTTCATAACTTTCGAAGGCATATTGCTTGAAGGCCGTGGTGAAAATGATTCGTGTGCCGGAAGGCACCATGCTGGACAGTTCCAGGCCGTTCAGGTCGGGCATCTGGATGTCGAGGAAGATCAGTTGCGGCTGCAGTACCGGCAATTGTGCGAGTGCTTCCAGCGAATCGGTGAAGGAACCGGACAGGGAAAGGAAGGGTGTCCGTTCTACATATTTTTCCAGCATCTTGACGGCCAGTGGTTCGTCATCGACGATGACACATTTGAGCGGCTCCATCACAGCAGGTCTTTAAGGCGTATTTCCACGTGATACAGACCATTGTTAGAATGATGGTCGTAGGTGTACTTGCCGGGGTAAATGAGTTCGAGCCGTCGCTGGAGGTTGACCAGGCCGATGCCGGAGCCGCTATGGTCATCCGTTCCCTTCTCGAAAAATGTATTCTCGCATACAAAGCACAGGTCTCTTTCCTCGGCGTGCAGGTCGATCTTCACCAAAGAATCGTTCCGCGCACTTACCCCGTGTTTGAATGCATTTTCAATCAGTGAGATAAAAAGAAGCGGG
Organism: uncultured Bacteroidales bacterium; assembly: GCA_947306365.1. GTDB lineage: Bacteria > Bacteroidota > Bacteroidia > Bacteroidales > UBA932 > Cacconaster. The sequence continues at coordinate 4,862 of CAMZGD010000022.1, read as the reverse complement.
GCAATCATCACCTCATGATCGGGAAGCACCAGGGATCGTTCAACGCGGGTATGCTCGTTGCAGCGAAGCGCCATCAGGTCGATATAGTTCTCCATGAAGGCCACTTCGGCTGAAAACGGCACTTTCTCCGCATCGCTGTCGTAAAGCGCATAGCGGAGGGCGTCGCTCAGCTGGCCGATGCGTTCCTGCGCCTGGTTTGGATCGATCTGCGTGAGCGAAGAGATGTTGTTGAGCGTATTGAAGAGGAAATGCGGATTGAGTTGGTTTTTGAGCCATGTCAATTCAGCCTCCGTACTCTTGCGACGTTCCTCTTCCGCCCGAACCAGCGCTTCGTGGGACCGCGTCACGTAACGGGCGCCAACAGCCAGCAGGATAATCAGGCACTGGAAGAAAACGAATAGCAGAACGCCGATGGCAAACATCGTCCACAACTTGTCTTCACCGAACTGGTCCAGCACTTCCTGCGGAAACGAAACAGGCTGTCGAGGAATGAGACTTATCAAGTCCCAGGTGACTACCAGCATCAAGTTCGTCAAGTAGAACCAGCGGGGCTTGCCGCCATAAAGGAATCTCGGTATCAGGAAAAAGTAGTTCAGGGCATACAGGATGAACATGGGCAGGACGATGGCAGCCGTGGTATGAAACACGCCCTTTGCTGCGCCCAATGAGCCAGCCGTAATCCAGGTAATCAGCGCCGGAGCGATGAAAACACCCGCCCAGACGATTATCTGGGTGGTGTTGATGATCAGGTTCCTTCTGTCATGCGTCTGCATACTGCAAATTTAATCATTTTTCTGTCAGTTTACAGACTCAGGACGGAGCCCATGCTTTCAGCCGTCGTAGCACGATTGAGCTGTGATTCGTTTTCAATGGTACGGCGCGCTTTTTTGACCGTAAAGTTACCCTGCTTGCCGAAAGTCCAGCTGACCTGGAAACTGATGGTAGCCAAGGAAATATACGTGGTCATGTCTGAGGTGAAGCCTTTGCCGCGGGTGTGGGCCGTCATGTTCAGTTTGAAATCTTTGGCGATTGGGACCAGGCCGCTGAGGGAGAGGCTGAGCCGGTCGTCGAGGAGCGTCTTGGTGAGGCCCAGCGTACCGACGGTCATGCCGGTTGACCATCCTTGCAGGTTAATCTGCCGGCCGGAAGTGATGACATTGGTGCTTATGTGGTAATCACGGGGAAGGGTATGCTGGATGCCCAGCAGCACGTTGTAGTCCCATCCTGCATTCTGCTGATCCAACAGTTGGCTGCGGAGATCCGTATAGCCACAGCCGCCGTTGAGCAGGATGCGTGTCTTATTGGTGGGCATGACCATCAGGAAGGTGTTCAGGCTGGTGCCATTCTTTTGGACGATGTTCCCGTACGTGCTGTTCAAATAATTGTCGGCGTCATAGAAACTGTATTGCGAGATGCCGTTTCCGGTGATGCTGTGGCGCAAGGTGGCGTTGACCATGACTTTCGGTGAATAATAATTATAGACCAGGGAGATGTTGTGGCTATGTTCCGTATCGAGTTTGGGGTTTCCGTAAATGCGTGCAGTCGGGTCGGAAATGTCGACGTACGGGTTCAGGTAAGAGATGCCGGGACGGCTGATGCGCATGTTGTAACTGAGTCCGATGTTTTGCGTGGGACTCATGCTCCATTGCAAGCTGGCGCTGGGAACGAGATCGCCGTAGTTGATGATGAATGCTCCGTCATTTGATGCGCTGTATCGCTGCCAGGTATATTCATACCGCACGCCCGTTTTCAAACTGATGACGCCATAGTTGCCGGTGAGTTCCGTGTAGACGGCGCCGATGCGGTTGTAGAAGTCGTACTTGACGCTGCTGCTCGGGTTCACGACGAAGGAAACGCCGTTCCACAGGGAATCTTTCTGATTGGAAGAATTGTGGCGGTAGAGGAATTTGGCACCGGTGGAGAGGCTGTGCTTGCTGCCGAGCGACGTCGTGAAGTCAAGCTGGACGGTATGGTCGTCGGAGCCGGTGTGTCCCTTGCTTTTGCGGTCCGTGAAATCAAAGCCGGCGAATTGCGTAGTATCGAGCGTGGTCAGGCTGTTGTTAATGGCCGGTGTGCCGTTGTACTGGTAACTCAAGATCAGGCTGCGCCCCGGCGCATCTGCCCAGAGATGTTGATAGTCCGTTCCAACGGAGAAGTTGTTGCGGTTGTTTTTGGTTTCCAGTCTGCCGGCATATTCGAAGGGGTTGGAATCCGGGGTTATCCGGATCGTATGGGTGAAGTAGCTTACATTATCCAAGCCATAGTGCAGGATGCCGAGCGTGGCGGACACAAGGTTGAGGCTGTCTATCTCGTAACTGGCACTTCCGTTGACCATCGCCATTGGTATCTGCATGTCCGAGGATGTGTGGGACGTGTTGGTAAAACCATTGTCCTGGGCTTGGACCTGGTCGATTTCTATGTGCTTCATTGTATTGTATGTTCCGTTTGCGCTCAGGCTCATCGCGAATTTTCCCTTCTGAATGGCGGCCGTCACGCCACCGCCGCCGCCGCGGTTGGAGGCATTCGTCATCACTGTGCCGTAATAGCCGTCCGACACGGATGCCCCGCCTGTCATTTCCCGATTGGTGATGATGTTGAGTACACCGCCCACGCCTTCTGCATCGTATTTCACGCCCGGATTAGTAATGACCTCGATGCTTTTGACCATACTGGCCGGCATGACCTTAAAGACGGTGGAAGCGTTCTGTGACATCATCTGGTTGGGCTTTCCATCCACATACACCTGAAAACTGCTGCTGCCATTGACGGTGATGTTATCCTGGCCGTCGACCGATACCATCGGTACCTTCCGAAGCATATCGAGCACCGTGGACGTCTTTGCATCCACATCGCCGGACACATTGTAGGTCATTTTGTCGACCTCCATCTTTACAAGCGTCCGTTGTGCGACCACAACACCCGCTGAAAGGGTTTCCACGTCATCCCGGATCAGGATTATGCCTAGGTCAAGGGTATCCTGCTGCCCGGGGATGGTAAAGGTGCGGCGTTCCGGCAGGCGACCGATGCCGCTGAACAGCAGCTCGTATGCACCGGAGCCATCCAGTCGTTGACAGAACCGTCCGTCATCGTCGGTTGTCGTGTATGCTACGGGTTTTTCTGTATGGTCCGCGTGATAGAACTGCAGCACGGCGGTTGGCTCTCCTTCATGGGTCAGGGAGTCCCGGACGATGCCGGTTACGATGGTTTTCTGTGCAAAGGCCGGCAGGCTGCTCATCAACAGCGCCGAGTAAAGGAACAAAACGCGGGTTTTCATGGCTTTGTCATTTTTTTGCCACAAAAATATTCCGCGCATCGGCCGGCTCTCTGTTTTTTCGACCAATCTGCCGTTTCGTTCGACAAAATCAGTAGGATGGGAGAAAATGTGACGATAAAGCGCGAAGCGCCGCGCCTATGGCGCGAGGGGGCTGGGGATGTGCCCCAGTAGAAAAGGAGGCCCGCTTTGCGGGCCGACTCTCCACAAGAAAAGGGACCCGAAAGGTCCCTTTTCTTGTGGAGATGGGCGAACTATTCTTGGGATTTTTTAGGATTTAAAATAATTTTACAACCGATTGAGTATAACCGAGTTAACGAAGATATGTAAAATTGGGGTAAATTTGGATTTACCGATTTTTATGCGTAAATAAATGCGTAAAAACTAAGGTTCCGGAAGCCGTACGTGAATTCGAAAGGGGTGACGGATGTGACCATCAACCAGGAGTTGATACGCATCAAGGCGCACTTTGCGGATTATGAGGAGGGTCTCGATCACAAGCCTTCGAAGGAGGAGCTCAAGAATCAACTGTTGATTGCACTGAAGAAGATGCCGGAGAAGACAACCGCGACGACGGGCAAAGCGCCCAGGCAGAAGGCAGCGGCCAGTCTCTTCGACAATTTTGATGAGTTTACGCGGGAGCAGGGCCTGGCTAATCAGTGGGCCTATGCGACAAGGCAGACGTGGAAGACGTTCAGTAACCATCTGGAGCGGTTCAACAAACGGCTGAAGTTTGCGGATCTCACGGAGAGTGGCGTCAACCGGTACGTGGCATTCCTCCGGAATACGGAGGGGCTGGAGGAGAAGACGGTGCTCAAGCATTATTCCCAGTTGAAGTGGTTCGTCAATTGGGCGATCCGAAAGGGGTACTGTACGAATGAGGCCATCAACAAGCACCGGCCCAAGTTCAAGGTGGTAAAGAAGCCGGTGATCTTCCTGACCAAGGAGGAGCTGCTGAAGTTCTACAACTATCAGATTCCGGCGAACGGGACGAAGGTCAAACTTTTCGACATGCAGGGGATGGAGTATGAAAAGAAGGTGGAGGAGGCCGGAGCCCTGGCCAAGACCCGAGATTTGTTCTGCTTCTGCGCTTTCACCTCGCTCCGGTACTCGGATATGGCGAATTAAACGCATAGACATCGAGGGCAAGCAGCTCTACGTGACCACGCAGAAAACCAACGACCGGCTTCCCATTGACCTAAACTCATTCGCGCTGGAGATCCTGGACAAGTACAAGGATGAGAAGTTCCCCGAGGGGCTGGCTCTGCCGGTGATCAGCAACCAGAAGATGAATCACTATCTGAAGGACCTGGGCGAGCTTTGCGGATTCAACAACCCGATTACCCGCGTCTGCTACCGGGGCGGGGAACGTGTCGAGGAAACCTTCCCCAAATATGCTCTGATCGGCACCCATGCCGGCAGGCGTACTTTCATCTGCTTCGCCCTCTCGAGTGGCATCCCGCCGCAGGTGGTGATGAAGTGGACCGGGCACTCGGATTACAAGGCGATGAAACCCTATATCGACATCGCCGAGAAGACCAAGGCCAATGCGATGAACCTGTTTGAAATGGAACTCAAAAAGTAGAAGCGC
>CAMZGD010000021.1 GCA_947306365.1 uncultured Bacteroidales bacterium | reverse complement strand
ACATCGAGCGCAACGCGATGCTGCTCTTCATGATTCCGGCCGACAGCAAGGACATCGCCGGCGAATACCGCATCCTCCAGAAGGAGCTCAAGCTCTACAATCCCGAACTGCTCGACAAGCAGCGGGTACTGGCCATCACCAAGTGCGACCTGCTCGACGACGAACTGCGGAAGGAGGTGCAGCGGCACCTGCCCCGGAAAGTCCGCACCGTCTTCATCTGCTCGCTCACGGGCGAAGGCATCCCCGAGCTCAAGGACGTGCTCTGGGAAACCCTCAACACGGACCTCTGATGTACCTCATCGTCGACACGGCGACCGACCCTGCCTGGAACCTCGCCGCGGAGGAGTATCTGCTCACACAGCGCACCGAACCGTTTTTCCGGCTCTGGCGCAACGCCGACAGCGTGATCATCGGCCGGCACCAGAACGCCTATGCGGAGATCGACCGCGACTTCGTGGAACGCAACCGCATTCCAGTAATCCGGCGGATGACCGGCGGCGGTGCCGTCTTCCACGACCCGGGCAACGTCAACTACTCGTTTTTCGACCTGAAGGACCGGCGCTTTACCGACGTGGTCCTGGATGCGCTGCGTCCGCTGGGACTGGAAGGCCGCTGCGAAGGACGCAACGACCTGACGCTCGACGGCCGCAAATTTTCCGGGACGGCCGTCTGCAGGCACGGAGGCCGCGTGCTGGAGCACGGCACGCTGCTGTTCGACGCCTCGTTCGACCGGCTCTCCGCCGCGCTGAAGCCGCGTCCGGAAAAATTTTCGGGCAAAGCCGTCCAGTCGGTGCGGAGCCGCGTGACCAACCTGTCGGAACACCTGGCCGCGCCGATGCGCGTCGAGGATTTCATCGCCCACCTGGCCCGGCACATCGGTTCGGCACTGGCCTGCACGCCCTACGCCTATTCGGAGACGGACCTCGCCGCCATCGCACGCCTCCGCGACGAGCGTTTCGGTTCGGCAGACTGGAACTACGGAGCCTCCCCCGACTACCGGTTCTCGAACGTTCGGAAATTCCCCGCCGGGCTGCTGGAGGCACATTTCGACGTGAAACGGGGACGGATCCGGAACCTGCACGTCTTCGGCGACTATTTCTTCGTGCGCCCCACGGAGGAATTCTGCGCCTTGCTGGAAGGCTGTCCGCACGGACAGAAAGCCATCGCCGGCCGCCTCCAAACGGTGGCGACCGGCGACTATTTCTCGGGTATCAGCCCGGATGAACTCCTGACGCTGTTTATTTGAACCTTCTTTCCTTCTCCGATACCAGAAGGTCCTTCAGGGTAGTGACACAATCGTTGACGGCTCCTTCGAAGGTGTCGTTGTTGCGTTCGACAACCAGTTCGTTGCCCGGAATGAATACGTGAACCTTCACGTTCTTGTTCTGCGGCTCGGCGAGCAGGGAGAGGTCGACCTCCGTGCGCACGATGTCTTCATAGAATTTCTCGATCTTGCCGACCTTCTTGTCGATGTAGTCAAGCAGTTTCTGGTCTGCGTCGAACTTGATGGACTGAACTTTAATTTCCATAGTTACCTCCGTTTTTTGCTCTGGGATGAGCGGTTACATATATCTTTTTCAACTGTTCGAACGAGTTGTGCGTATAGACCTGCGTCGCCGCCAGCGAGGAGTGTCCCAGGATCTCCTTGATGCTGGTCAGGTCGGCGCCCCGGTTGAGCAGGTGCGTCGCCAGCGAGTGCCGGAGCACGTGGGGCGACTTCCTGCCGGTAAAGCCTTCCAGGCCGCTGAGCTCGCGCCTGACCACGTTGTCCACGAAGGCCAGGTAGAGCGGCGCTCCCTTGTCGGTGAGAAAGAACTTGCCCTGCGGGTTGTCGGGATACGTTTCCTCCAATTTTTCCAAATATAACAAAATCTCCTGACAAATCAAAGCGGGAACGGGGATTTCGCGCAACTTGTCCCCTTTTCCGAGCACGCGGAAAAGCTGCCGCTGCGGATCGAAGTCCGCAATTTTCAGGCCGCACAGCTCGGCCCGGCGCATCCCTGTGGAATAAAGGACAAGCATCAGCATCCGATTGCGAAAAATCCGGAAATCCCCGGGGTGCGCCTCCACCCGGCTGCGGCTTTCGTCGAAGTAGTTTTCCATCGCCTTCTCCGTATAGAACTGCGGCAGCTTCCGGTCCTGTTTCGGACGGGGCACCTTGCCGACGGGATTCGAAGCGAGCAGCCCCTGCCGCAGCAGCCAGCCGCACCAGGTGCTCAAGGCGGAAAGCATCAGGTTCATCGTGCGGGCGGAATGGCCGGTGTCGAGCCCGTGGGCGATGAAGCTCCGCAGGTTCTGCGTCGTGAGCGGCTCCGGCGCGGGTTCCTCCTCCACGAAGGCATAGAACGCCGACACGGCTTCGTCGTACAGCCGCACGGTCCGCGGGGAGTATCGCCGCTCGACTTCCAGATACCGGATGAAATTTTCTTTCAACATCTTGCCAAATTTACAAAATATTTTCCTACCTTTGCCGTCCCTAAGAAAAAGGAGGTGTAAGCTATGATTATCGTACAGGTCAAAGAAGGTGAGAACATCGAACGTGCGCTGAAGAAATTCAAACGTAAATTCGAGAAAACGGGTGTCATCCGCGAACTCCGCAGCCGCAAGACGTTTGAGAAGCCGTCTGTGAAGAAGCGCGAAATGATGAACAAGGCCATCTACGTGCAGAAGCTGCAGCTCCAGGACGAGTAGTCTAGTCTTTCAACTTTTTGTATTTGAAGCGCTTGGGTTCTACGGAGCCCAAGCGCATTTTTCTGTTGGCCTCGTACTCGGAGTAGGTTCCCTCGAAGAAGTAGACCTGGGCGTCGCCCTCGAAGGCGAGGATGTGGGTCGCGATGCGGTCGAGGAACCAGCGGTCGTGCGACACGACAACGGCGCAGCCGGCGAAATTCTCAAGACCTTCCTCGAGGGCGCGGATCGTGTTGACGTCCACGTCGTTGGTCGGCTCGTCGAGGAGCAGCACATTGGCGTTCTCCTTGAGGGTCAGGGCAAGATGCAGGCGGTTCCGCTCGCCGCCGGAGAGCACGCCGCACAGTTTCTCCTGGTCGGCGCCCGCGAAGTTGAACCGCGAAATGTAGGCCCGCGCATTGACTTCGCGGTTGCCCAGCTTCACATATTCGCTGTTCTCGGAGATCGTCTCATACACGGTCAGGTCGGGATCGATCTGCTTGTGCTGCTGGTCCACATAGGCGATCTTCACCGTCTCGCCCACCTCGAAGGTTCCGGCGTCGGGCTGCTCGTACCCCATGATCAGGCGGAAGAGCGTGGTCTTGCCCGCACCGTTCGGGCCGATGACGCCCACGATGCCGGCCGGTGGCAGCGAGAAGGTCAGGTTTTCGAAGAGCACCCGGTCGCCGTAGGCCTTGCTCACGCCCTTGCACTCGATGACCTTGTTGCCGAGGCGCGGGCCGTTGGGAATGAAAATTTCCAGCCGCTCTTCCTTCTGTTTCGTATCTTCGTTGAGCATCTTCTCATAAGCGTTCAGACGGGCCTTTCCCTTGGCCTGGCGGGCCTTGGGAGCCATCCGCACCCACTCCAGCTCGCGTTCGAGCGTCTTGCGGCGACGGCTTTCCTGTTTCTCCTCCATCGCCAGCCGGGCGCTCTTCTGCTCCAGCCACGAGGAATAGTTGCCCTTCCAGGGGATGCCTTCGCCACGGTCCAGTTCGAGGATCCAGCCCGCCACGTTGTCGAGGAAATAGCGGTCGTGCGTCACGGCGATGACCGTACCCTTGTATTGTTGCAGATGGGCCTCCAGCCACTGGATCGACTCAGTGTCAAGATGGTTTGTCGGCTCGTCCAGCAGCAGCACGTCGGGCTCGCGGAGCAGCAGCCGGCACAGCGCCACGCGGCGGCGTTCGCCGCCGCTGAGCGTGGCCACGGAAGCATCCGGGTCGGGGCATTGCAGCGCATCCATCGCCCGTTCCAGCTTGGCGTCGATGTCCCAGCCGCCCGCATGGTCGATGGCCTCGGTGAGTTCGCCCTGACGCGCGATGAGCGCGTTCATCTGGTCGTCGTCCATCGGCTCCATGAACTTCATATTGACCTCCTCGTACTCCTTGAGCAGGTCCATCACTTCCTGCACGCCTTCCTGCACGACCTCCAGCACGGTTTTCGTGTTATCGAGCTTCGGCTCCTGCTCGAGATAGCCCACCGTGTAGCCCGGTGCGAAGACCACCTCGCCGTGCGTCGGCGTCTCAATGCCGGCGATGATCTTCATCACCGTCGATTTTCCGGCGCCGTTCAGGCCGATGATGCCGATCTTGGCTCCGTAGAAGAAGGAAAGATAGATGTCCTTGAGGATAACCTTGTTATTGTGCGGCAGGATCTTGCTCACACCGTTCATCGAGAAGATGATCTTTTCGTCAGCCATACTAGATGAGGTTTCGTTGTTTCATATAATACTTGATGACATCAACGACGTGGTCGATGTCGTCATCAAGACGGGATGAATCAATGCACAGGTCGTAGCTGGCCGAATCGCCCCATTTCTTGAACGTATAGTAGTTGTAGTACTCGGCGCGCTTGCGGTCGCCCTGCTCCACATAGCGGCGGGCGTCTTCCTCGGACAACCGCTCACCTTCCATGATCCGTTTCACACGGCTTTCCAAACTGGCACTGATAAATACCGTCACCAGGCGGGGTTCGTTGCGCAGGATGTAATCGGCGCAGCGGCCCACGATGATGCAGTCTTCCTTAGCAGCGATGTCGCGCATCACCTCGCTCTGGATCTGGAAGAGCCGGTCTTCGTTCATCACGCTGTCGGTACCGGCGCGATTGTAGATTCCCAGCAGCGAACGGAACGCCTGCAGGGATCCCAGCACGCCCCGCGAAGACTTTTCGTCGCGATGCTCGAACACCTTCTCGTCCAGGCCGCTCTCGCGGGCCACCTCGGAAAGCAGCTCTTTGTCATAGACCTTGAGGCCGAATTCCTGGGCCAGCAGCCGCGCGGCGCCCAGGCCGCCGGCACCGATCTGCCGTCCGATGGTAATGATCAGATGAGATTTCATATCGTGGGGATTATTGGATTTCGGTTGCTTCGGCCGTCGCAGCCTGGTCCGCCTGTTCCTTACGGAAAGAACGTTTCAGCTGCGCCAGCATGATTTCGGAAACGACCAGCGCCGCCAGGTCGGACGCCGGCATGCTGAACCAGACGCCATCCGCGCCGAACCACAGCGGCAGGACGGCCAGGAAGGGCAGCAGGAAGATCAGCTGGCGCGACAGCGACAGGAAGATCGCCTTGTTGGCCATTCCGATGCTCTGGAAGAAGTTGGAGATGACCATCTGGCGGCCAATGATGAAGAAGATCAGCACCGTAATGCGGAAACCATGGGCCGCCAGGCCGATGAGTTCCTCATCGTGCGTGAAGAGCGAAGCGGCTGCCCGCGGGAAGCACATACCGACGATGAAGCACGTGAAAGTCACGACAAGCGCGCACTTGATGGTCAGATGGAGCACCTCGAGCACCCGGTCGTACTGCTTCGCCCCGTAGTTGTAGCCGGCGATCGGCTGCATCCCCTGGTTGAAACCCATCACGATCATCAGGAACAGGAACACCAGCCGGTTCACGATGCCGTAGGCCCCGATGGCCAGGTCGCCGCCGTAGCGCTTGAACTGGTTGTTGATGAAGATCACCACGAAACACGAGGCCACGTTCATCAGGAACGGAGCCAGGCCGATCGCCAGGGAACGCCGGGCGATGCCCCAGTCCAAACCGAAAGTGTCGCGCGACAGGTGCAGGAATTCCCGCTTGTCGCAGATGATGCGCATGATCCAGACAAACGACACGAACTGGGAGATGATCGTCGCGATGGCCGCGCCCTGGATGCCCATCTTGAAGACGAAGATGAAAATCGGGTCGAGGACGGTATTGAGCGACACCGTCAGGATCGTGGCATACATCGCCTTCTGCGGATGGCCCGATACGCGGACGATGGAGTTCAGCCCGAAATAGAGGTGCGTGATGATGTTTCCCAGCAGGATCGGGATCATATAGCTGCGCGCATAGGGCAGCGTGGCGTCGCTGGCACCGAAGAAACGAAGGATTGGATTGAGGAAGGTCAGCGCGACCGCCGAAAACAGGATGCCGACCAGCACGTTCAGGATGAAGACGTTGCTGAGCACCTTCTTGGCCACCGGATAGTTTTTCTGTCCCAGCAGCACGGAGATGAGGGTGGCGCCGCCCACGCCCACGAGGGTGCCGAAAGCCGCCGATAGATTCATCAGCGGGAACGACAGCGCCAGTCCGGAGATGGCCATCGGGCCGCATCCCTGTCCGATGAAGATGCTGTCCACCATATTGTACAGCGAAGAGGCGGTCATCGCGATGATCGCCGGCATGGCATACTGTTTCAGCAGTTTGCCGATCTTCTCCGTACCCAGTTCAAGAGGGATGTTTTCTGCCATAGATTACAAAGATAGCAAAAAAAGACTCGGCCACGAAATCACAGGAAAACGTGGCCGAGTCCCAATCAGTGCGGCAAAGGTCAATACACCTTCGCGACCTCGCGGCCCTGCATCACGCTGAGGCCGTTGTGGGCGAGGGCGCCCATCTCGTCTTCGCCGGGATAGATCTTCACCGGGGCGATCCAGTCCACATACGTGGCCAGATCCGCCATCATCGCCTTGCCGTAGGCGATGCCGCCCGTAACGAGGATGGCGTTGACCTTTCCCTTGAGCACGGCAGCCATCGCGCCGATCTCCTTGGCGATGTTATAGAGGTAAGCGTCGGCGATGAGCTTGAAGTGCGGATCGTCCGCCATCTTGTGCTCGATCTCGATGAAGTCGTTCGTACCCAGATGGGCCACCGTGCCGCCGCGTCCGTTGATCATCTTCTTCACTTCCTGCGGCGTGTACTTGCCGGAGAAGCAGATGTCGGCCAGCTGCTGCGCAGGCAGTGCGCCGGATCGCTCGGGGCTGAACGGGCCGTCGCCGTTGAGGGCGTTGTTGGTGTCGATCACCCGGCCCTTGCAGTGGGCGCTGACCGAAGTGCCGCCGCCCAGATGCACCACGATGAGGTTCAAGTCCTCATACTTCACGCCCTGCTGGGCCGCATACATTTTGGCAATCGCCTTCTGGTTGAGGGCGTGGAAGATGGAGATGCGCTTGAAGAGCGGATGCCCGGCCACGCGCGCCAGGTCGCAAAGCTCGTCGACCACCACCGGATCGGTGATGAACGCACGGCAGCCGATTTCCTGCGCGATGGAATGGGCGAGGATGCCGCCCAGGTTGCTGGCGTGTTCGCCGAACTCTCCGGAACGAAGGTCGGCGAGCATCCGCTCGTTGACTTCGTACACACCGGACGGAATCGGGCGCAGCAGGCCGCCGCGGCCCACGATCGCCGCAATCTCCTTGAGTTCGATGTCGTTCTCGCGGAGCGCCTCCACGATCATCTTCTTGCGGAATTCGAACTGGGAAACGACGTTGGGATACTTTCCGATTTCCTCGGCCGAGTGACGGAGCGTCTTGGTGAAAACCTGCTCATAGTCTTCAAACACCGCGATCTTGGTCGAGGTGGAGCCGGGGTTGATGGCAAGGATTTTCATACGCGCACTATTTTGCTGTGAGGGCGGCCAGGGCGATGGAATTCAGCTTGGTGTCGATGCTGTCGGCCCGGCTGGAAAGCACGCAGGGAGCCATGCCGCCGGCCATGATGGCCGCCTGGCGGACGCCCTTGCAGAGCTTGGAGTTGACCTTGTAGAAGACGTTTGCCGATTCGATGTTCGGGAAGAGAAGGCAGTCGGCGTCGCCGGCCACTTCGCTCTTGATCTTCTTGATTGCCACGGATTCGGCGTCGATTGCCACGTCAAGGGCGAGCGGGCCGTCGATTACGCAGCCGGCAATCTGTCCGCGGTCGGACATCTTGGCCAGCAGGGCGGCCTCGACGCAGGCGGGCATGCCGTCGAGCATCTGCTCGGTGGCGGCGATGGCGGCGACCTTCGGGCGCTCGATGCCGAGGGCGCGGGCCGTGGCGGCCAGATACTTGCAGATGGCCAGCTTCTGCTTGAAGTCCGGCAGCGGAATCACGGCCATATCGCTTACGATCAAAAGTTTAGGGTAGTTGGGGTTCTCGATGACCGCCACATGGCTCAGAACTGCCTTCGGCGGCAACAGGCCGCGTTCCTTGTTGAGGATGCCGCGCATATACTTGTCGGTGCTGCAGAGCCCCTTCATCAGGATGTCGCCCTGTCCGTCGCGGACCATACCCACAGCCTGCGCAATCGAGTCCAGTTCGTTCTTGTTGTCGATGATGGTGAAGATGGCCGGGTCGATCTTTTCATGCTGGCAGACGGCGAGGATCTTGTCCCTGTCGCCGACGAGCGTGACCTCGACGATGCCTTTCTCGATGGCGAGGGAGGCGGCGGTAATGGTGTGGTCGTCCACGCCCCAGGCAGCGACCATGCGCTTCTTGGTCCGGCTGCGGAGGGTGTCAAACAGTTCGTTGAAGTTGGTAATCATATCAGTCCAAGATTTATTTGTTGTTTACGATGTTCATCGTGTCGGTGGCGATCACCAGTTCCTCGTTGGTGGTCACGGCCACTACCTTGACCCGGGAATCGGGACGGGAAAGGAGGACGTCCTTTCCACGGACCTGGTTCACCTCGGGATCGAAATCCACCCCGAGGAACGCCAGCCCCTCGCAGACCTGCTCGCGGACCGGCCAGGCATTTTCGCCGATACCGCCCGTAAAGACGATCAGGTCGACGCCGCCCAGGGCAGCCGCATAGGCGCCCACATATTTCTTGATGCTGTAGGCGAGCATCTTCCGGGCCAGGATGGCGCGCTCGTTGCCAGTGCGGGCGGCCGCCTCGATGTCCCGGTTGTCAGCCGAGACGCCGGAAATGCCCAGCAGGCCGCTCTTCTTGTTGAGCAGTGCATTGACTTCGCTGTAGTTAAGGTGCTCTTTCTCCTGGATGAAAGTCACGGCGCCCACGTCGAGATTGCCGCAGCGCGTACCCATCACGACGCCTTCGACCGGCGTGAAGCCCATCGACGTATCGACGCTCCTGCCGTCCTTGATGGCCGTCACGGAACTGCCGTTGCCCAGGTGGCAGGAGATGATGCGGCTGTGGTTGATGTCCATTCCGACGAACTTGCAGGCCTTCTCGGCCACGAACTTGTGGCTGGTCCCGTGGAAGCCGTAGCGACGGAGCCGGTACTGCTCGTAGAAGCGGTACGGGATGGCATACATATAGGCGTAGTCGGGCATCGTCTGGTGGAACGAGGTGTCGAAGACGGCCACCTGCGGCTTGCCCGGCATCAGTTTTTCGACGGCCCGGATACCCATCAGGTTGGCCGGGTTGTGGAGCGGCGCCAGGGCGCAGCACTGTTCGATCTTATCCATCACGTCGGGCGTCACGCGCACGCTACAGGAGAAGAACTCGCCGCCGTGTGCGACGCGGTGTCCGACGGCGTCGATGCGGTCGAGCGAGTCGATGACGCCCTCTTCCGGGCTGACGAGCGCATCGAGCACCCGCTTGATGCCCGCGGCGTGGTCGGGGACTTCCGATTCACCGATCCGTTCGACGAGGCCTTTCTTCATCAGGGTAAAATCTTCAGCGCTCCGCATGTCGAGCAGCTGGTACTTCAGCGAGGAGCTTCCGCAGTTCAGGACAAGGATGATCATGATATTTTTAGTTAATTTGCTTTCGAATCCTACAAAGTTAGATAAAATTATCGTACCTTGCTGAAAAATTGTAAGGATGTGGCAAGGTAGGGAGATCATTCCGTGTACGCTGGCCCTGCTGGCCGGCAATCTGCTGGGAAGCGCATTCCCGTTTCCGCCCCTTTTGATGCTCGTGCTTTCCGCCTGTGCTGCACTCGTTTCGGCCTTCCGGCCGAAGCCGGCGCCGCTGTTCGGATGCTTCGTGCTGCTGGGCGCCGCAACGGTGCAGGTGGGACGCATGCCTCCGTATCAGGAAGCATCGGCACTGACGGCCTGGGCGGCCGGTTGCAAGACCGCCTTTTCGGCCAGGCTGGGGACGATGCTTCCCGAGGGCGACGAGCTGGCCGTGCTGCAGTCGCTCGCCATCGGCGATAAAAGCGGCCTGACACGTGACCTTCGGACAGCCTATCGCGGGAGCGGGGCGATGCACCTGCTGGCGCTCAGCGGACTGCACGTAGGGCTCATCTATGCGCTGCTGGTGCGGCTGCTCGCGCCCCTGGGCGGCTACCGGACGGCGCGCCTGTTCCGCAGTTTCATCATTCTCGGTTCACTCTGGACCTATGCCGTGATAACGGGCCTCAGCGCCTCCATCACACGCGCCGTGCTGATGATCACATTCTACGAACTGTCCGGCCTTCTGACAGGCGGCCGCGACGGCCTGACCGCCTTGTTCGCCAGCGCATTCCTGCTGATGCTGTTCCGGCCGGAAGCCCCGCGCGACATCGGGTTCCAACTCTCCTACACGGCCGTCCTTTCCATCCTGCTGCTGCACCCCCGGCTCAAGGGGATGCTGCAGAGCCGGTCACGTCTGCTTACACGCGTGTGGGAACTGCTCAGCGTCAGTCTCTGCTGCCAGGCGACCTGCGGAGTGCTGGCCTGGTGGTATTTCGGCACGTTTCCGCGCTATTTCCTCGTCACGGCCCTGCTGGCCATTCCCCTGGCCACCGCAGTCATGTACAGTATCGCCGCCACGCTCGCCACGACGGCCGCCGCAACCCTTCTCCCCTCCCTCACCCCGCTCGCCGACATAGCCGTCCGTACGCTCGGCTGGCTTCTCCATCTCCTCAATGAAGTCGTCCGGCTGATTGCGGAACTGTGAGTTTTTTCTATCTTTGTCAAAAAACAACCCATGAAACGGATTTTCCCCATCATCGCCCTTCTGCTGCTCACATTCCTGTCAACCGCTTGCGGAACAGGAAAATGGATTGACGACGGCCTTTCCGGCGACCAGCCCTGGCTCAACTACCGTACGATGGACGAATACATCGAAGCCGTCTGCCCGCACTTCTTTGAAGGCATCGCCGCCCGCGGCAGCAGCACCGTCAACGGGAACACCGCTCCCTTGCTGATGGTCGACGGCTTTGAAGTCCAGAGCTTCGACAACATCAACCTCCACGATGTCGTCAACGTCGAAATCATCACCGACTCCCGCGTCGCCGGCTACGGCGTCCGCGGCGCCAACGGCGTCGCCGTCGTCACCACCCGGGCTTCCCAGAACGCCGGCAAGAAGGACAAGGACCGGAACTGAGTAGCCGGATCAAGCCCAGTACATGTTGAAAAAAAAGCGGATGGCCCAAAGGTCATCCGCTTTAATTATCAGCTCAGTAGAAGCCTAGTCCAACGTGATCAACTTGTTGTAGTCGGTCTCGTTCTTAGGAATCTTCCACGTCCACTTGTTGCCGTCTGCCGGGTTGATGGTAACGGCATAATAAGACATGAAGTTTCCGCCATCTTTCTTTGACTTGCGCACGATAGGCTCGTTCCAACGCTTGTAGTCGAACCAGTCGAATCCTTCGCCCCAAAGGTCAATACGACGATAGAGCTTAACTTCCGTAAGAAGGTCAGCACCCGTCTTCGTGCACTTGTAGGCCGAGTCAAGGTTTTTGTTGAGTTCGTTCAGCAAACTCTGGACCTTGGCGTCCTGACCTCCCATGTGGCAGAGCGCTTCCGCTTCGGCCAGATACATCTCAGCGCTGCGGTAGATATTGAAGCTACCTCCACCGGGCAGGAAGGTGCACAGGAACTTAAAGCTCATGTAAGCGTGAATATTACTGGTAGAATAAAGTTTGGAAGCAAATTCGGACTTGGCACGCTTGGAAAAAGCGGAAGCAGCCTTGTTTTCAGCGTCGCATGCGGCCCATTCTTCCTCTGTAGGCTCCAGCCACATATTGCGGCGAACATCCGTCGCAGGAATCTGGTCATAGAGCTCCTTACTGATGGCAAGCGGGCGGGTACGCTGCATGGAACTGGACGCATTGGAAGCCTGATAAGCGAAGAAAGAATAGTAGTAGATGGTTTGATCGTCGGCCTCATAGACACCCCAGATCCACTCGTTGTTCTCGTCGGAGAAACCACCGTCCATATATTCACTCTTGCTCATCAGCGGATGACCCTTGCGTGCCTCAGGGGCGCAAGCGACTACGGTCGCCCAGTCTTCCCTGACAAGAGCGGCGCGGGCCTTAACTGCGTATGCCACATTGAGGTTGGGCTTGTAGAACTCGTCGGCACCACGGTCCAGTCCACTGGCCTTGAACAAACTGATGGCCTCGTCGCAGTCAGCGTAAATCTGTGCATAGCACTCTGCCTGTGTGGACAGGGCAATATCATACGTGCCATCCTCGTTGGCACTGCTGCTGAGACGAAGTGCGACACCGTGGGAGGAGCCGTTCTGGCTATCCGCCCAGCGATAAGCATAGAGTTGCATCAACATCGTATAAGCATGGGCGCGAAAAACCAATGCCTGAGCCTTGAAGAACTGGCGCTCTGCCTCAGGGCCTTCAACACCGTCGATATTCTCGATCACCTGGTTGGCGTTGCCGATGATCTTATAATAGTAGTACCAGGGATAAACCAGATACGTTGAATTAACGCTCTCGTGAAGGGTATGGTTCCAAAATGTAGCCCAACCGGAATGGTTGCAGCGCATTAGGTCGTTTCCGTGGTTGCCATACCATGTTTTAATAGAACCTTCACCATTAAGACCCTGGACACTCAAATACTGCGTAGTCATCATCTTGCACATACCGTTGATGGCCAACTGTACGTTATCGGTCGAGGAGAAAATGGTAGCAGGAGAGACGGAGCTCTCCGGGGTAGTTTCCATATAATCCCTGGCGCAGGCGGTTGCCAGCATAAGGACAATGGCGCAAAGAGAGATTTTGATGATATTTTTCATATAATTCGTCTCTTAAGGATTAAAACTTGATATTGATACCGGCGGTGTACACGCGGGCGGTAACGAAAGTATTGGTGCTCGTCACGCCGCCGAAGCTATACTGCGGGTTCAGACCCTTGCGAGCTGCGAACGTGAAGAGGTTTTCACCGGAAGCCGTGATGGACAGACCCTGAATCTGAAGCGGGGTGAGCCAGTGCTTAGGCAACGAATACGACAAGGCGATATTCTTTATCACCAAATAGTTTCCAGAAACCAACCAGCGATTGGAAGTTCCGGCATCATTGGAGATCGAAACATCAGTCCCGTTCATCTTATAGGTTGAGTAGGTGTAGTTCATCGGCGTTCCGTTGACATTGATACGGTCCGGAGATGTTTCCGTCATGCCGGCGGGCACGCCTGTCCAGGCATTGAGGTTGTCTTCATGCACACTGCCGGGATTTGCGCCCACACCCATCTTGCCGGCATAGATACCGTCATAGACCTTAGCTCCAAGGCCATAGGTGAAGATGGATGACAGGGTCAGACCCTTCCAACTCAAGTTGAGGCCGAAACTGCCATACACCGTAGGCGTTGCAGTTCCGGACCAGTCTTTCTTACCATAGGAGCCAGGATTCCACACATACGGCTCGCCGTTGATGATGGTATAGTTCTGGGCAGCCATCAGAGAGTGGGCGTTGCCATCCTCATCTTTGGCAGTACCGTAAAGAACGTTGCCCGTCTCGGTATTGTCGTCCGTGATGTAGAAACGCTCGTCATCGAACTTGTAGAGGGACAGACCTGTCATCTGGTCCACACCGGCGAATTGATAGAGCCAGTAGGCATAACGGTCGCCACCTTCCACATAACGTTTGGTGCCATCCACGATTCCTTCCTTGCGGTTCTGCTCCGGAAGGGACAGGATCTTGCTCTTCAAGAAGGTCGCATTGGCAAAGATGTTGAGTCTGAAATTACGGGTGCGGACAATATCGAAGTCCGTCTCGATTTCAACACCGCGGTTGGACATCGTACCGATGTTCTGGGTAATCGACGGGTTGGTGCCGCTCGTGGAGGTTGCACCGGCGGTGATCGGAAGAATCACATCGAAGAGCAGGTCTTTGTTGCGACGGTCGAAGTACTCAACATTCAGGTTCCAGCGATCGAACAGGCGGGACTCGATGCCGACGCCCCAGGACTGACCGGTTTCCCACTTGAGGTCATAGTTGGGAAGCTGCGAAATCCAATAGGCACCCTTGTTGGCATTCTGGCCAGAGGTATAGAGGGCCTGGTAACCGTAGAGGCCGGAACCGGCATCATTACCCACCTGACCAAAGTCGGCACGAAGTTTCAGGCTATTGACCCAGCCCACGCTCTGCATGAAGTCCTCACGGGAAATCATCCAGTTGGCACCGATGCTCCAGAAGTTACCCCAGCGGGCTTTGGTGGCGAAACGGGAAGAGCCGTCTCGACGGAAGGAAGCTTCCACGTTGTACTTGTCCTGATAGTTATAACGGATGCGGCTCAGATACGACTCTGTGCGATAGTTGTTGCCGTAGTTATAAAGGTTAGTGATTTCCGTGAAGTTACGAAGATTGTTGATATTCGGGAACACTTCGGAGGTCTTGTAGCCATAGAGATAGTCGTAATAGTTGGAGTAGTTCTCGTGGCCAATGAGGACATTCACGCTGTGGTCACCGAACTGGTGGGCCCAGCGTAACTGCTGCTGGAACGTATAGTTCTTGTAATTGTATTCGTTGCGGCTTCCACGGCCGTTGTTGCCCTTGCCGTCACCAATCACGGCGCTGTCGTAGCTCTGTTCGATATCGCTGCGGAGGTTGAGGTTGCCATTGACGGTGAAAGTAAAGTCCTTCAGGAAGTATATCTCGATCGTTGCGATGGCGTTCATCGTATTGCGGGTGCTCTTGTCCTGGTTGAGCTCGTTTTCCCAGATCACATGGCGGTCCACATACTGATTACGGGTATCTATCTGAATACCATTCTCGTCATAATAGTAACCCGGGTCGTACTGTTTGTTGCCCGATGCGTCGAGGATGTACTCGCCCGTGTTGACATCGTGCAGGTGGACCGGATAGATCGGGGCGATATTACGGCAATACATGAACGGGTTCACATAAGCATTGGAGCTCGTCGAAGTATTGAGGTAACTCTGGTGAGTAGCGTTGACATTGAAACCCAGTTTCATGTATGAGGTGGGTTTCACATTGACGGCAGCACGGCCTGAAATGCGGTTGAAGCCGGAAGTTCTCAGGTAACCGTTTTCATCCAGATAACCCAGCGAGAAATAGTAGTCACTCTTGTCGGAAGCACCGGCTGCGGTAGCATTGTACTCCTGACGGAAACCGGGATTGATGGCCTGGGCGAACCAGTCCAGGTCATCCTGATAGCCCTTGAGAATCGTGGCGTCGGCAGCCAACTTGCCGTTCTGGAACAGGGCGTCTGCCGGTTTATTCCAGATGTTCAGTTTGAGGCGCTCGCTGACCAAGTTCGCATTCGCATAAGCGATAGCGTCGGCTTCAGCGTTACCAAAGTAGTACTGACGGTCGTTCTTAAGTGCCATCCAGTTGATGTCCATATACTCACGGGGATCAGCCAGGTCGTACTCGGGAATACCTCTTTCATACACACCGGCCGTGGCGCTGAACGAAACGTTCAGACGGCCCGACTTTCCTTTCTTGGTGGTGATTAGAATCACACCATTTGATGCACGGTTACCGTACAAGGCGGCGGAAGCGGCGTCCTTCAAGACGGTCATAGACTCGATATCGGCAGGATTCAAGTCGGAAAGGTTACCGCCGTAAGGAACGCCATCGATGACATACATCGGGCTGGAGCTACCATTCACGGTACCGTTACCACGGATCATGATGGAGGGATCGGAACCCGGGTTACCATATGTGCTGTTGACCTGCACACCGGTCACCGTACCTTCCAGGGCCGATGTTACTGTGGAAACCGGACGGCTCTCGATCTTGTCGGAATTAACGTTCGAGATGGCGCCAGTAAGTGTTGACTTCTTAGCAGCACCGTAAGCGATGGTGATCACCGCTTCTTCCAGGTTCTCCGTATCGGGAGCCAGCAGGATGTTGATCACCCCGCGGCCTTCGACGGCGACTTCCTGGTTGATGTAGCCGATGGAGCTGAAGATCAGTGTTGCATTGCGCGGCACGTCGATGGAATAGTTGCCATCGGTGTCGGTCGCGGTACCGGTCATCGTGCCTTTCACCTGGATCGAGGCGAAGGGAACGGTCTCGCCGGTAGCGGCGTCTGTCACCACACCTTTGACGGTAATGTTCTGTGCAACAGCTACATTGCACACCAGAACCATCATCAGGGAGGCGAGTAAAAGATTCAGTTTCCTCATAAATGAATTTTTAGATTAAAAAATGATTGTGTATATGTTTTCCTGATTACTCAATAAATATAGTCTACACAATTTGGACAAAGTTAACAAAAAGTTTTCAACACAACAACAAACAACCACTTTTTGGCACGAAAAAAAAGGCGCCTCCCCTAGCAGGAAGCGCCTTTTTGACAAAAAATCGCCGTTTTAGTCCTCGAACTTCTGGTTGAGCAGTTCGATCATCTTGATGACGGCGTCCGCGATGCGCGTACCGGGGCCGAAGATGGCGACGGCGCCGTCGCGGTAGAGTTCATCGTAGTCCTGGGCCGGAATCACGCCGCCCACCACCACGAGAATGTCTTCGCGGCCGAGCTTCTTGAGCTCCGCAATGATCTGCGGGACAAGGGTCTTGTGGCCTGCGGCCAGCGAGGAGACGCCCACGATGTGCACGTCGTTCTCGACGGCCTGGCGGGCAGCCTCTTCCGGCGTCTGGAAGAGCGGGCCCATATCCACGTCGAAACCGCAGTCGGCATAGCCGGTGGCAACCACCTTCGCGCCGCGGTCGTGACCGTCCTGGCCAAGCTTGGCCACCATGATACGGGGCTGACGGCCTTCCTTCTTCGCGAATTCGGCAACCATCCTTTTGGCGGTCTCAAATTCGTCGTCGTTCTTGACTTCCGAGGAATAAACACCGGTGTTCATACGGATCACAGCTTTATAACGTCCAACAATCTTTTCGCAGGCATCGGAGATCTCGCCCAGGGTGGCGCGAACCTTTGCCGCCTCGATAGCAAGGGCGAGCAGGTTGCCCGTCTTGGTCTCGACCGCGTGGGTGATGGCATTCAGGCAGGCCTGGACCTTGGCCTCGTCGCGGTGGGCGCGAAGGTCTTTCAGGCGGGCGATCTGCGACTCGCGGACCTTGGTGTTGTCCACATCGAGAATCTCGATGGGATCCTCGTGTGCCAGGCGGTACTCGTTGATGCCGATGATCTTCTCCAGTCCGGAGTCGATGCGGGCCTGCTTGCGGGCCGCGGCCTCCTCGATGCGGAGCTTCGGCACACCGGTCTCGATGGCCTTGGCCATGCCGCCGAGGCTCTCGACTTCCTGGATGTGTGCCCAGGCCTTGTGGGCAAGCTCGTTGGTCAGGCTCTCCACGTAGTAGGAACCGGCCCACGGGTCGATGGAACGGCACACCTGCGTTTCTTCCTGGATGTAGATCTGGGTGTTACGCGCGATACGCGCGGAGAAGTCGGTCGGCAGGGCGATGGCCTCGTCGAGCGCGTTGGTGTGCAGCGACTGGGTGTGGCCCAGGGCGGCGCCCATGGCTTCGATGCAGGTACGGGCCACGTTGTTGAACGGGTCCTGCTCGGTGAGGCTCCAGCCCGAGGTCTGGCAGTGCGTACGGAGCGACTGGCTCTTCGGGTTCTTCGGGTTGAACTGGCCCACGATCTTGGCCCACAGCATACGGGCGGCGCGCATCTTGGCGATCTCCATGAAGTGGTTCATGCCGATGGCCCAGAAGAACGACAGGCGCGGGGCGAAGGCATCCACGTCGATGCCGGCCTTGATACCGGTGCGGATGTACTCCAAGCCGTCGGCCAGGGTGTAGGCCATCTCGATGTCGTTGGTCGCGCCGGCTTCCTGCATGTGGTAGCCGGAGATCGAGATCGAATTGAACTTGGGCATGAACTGCGAGGTGAACGCGAAGATGTCGCCGATGATGCGCATCGAGAACTCCGGCGGATAGATGTAGGTGTTGCGCACCATGAACTCCTTGAGGATGTCGTTCTGGATGGTACCCGCCATCTCTTCGAGCTTGACGCCCTGTTCCAGGCCGGCCACGATGTAGAAGGCCATGATCGGAAGGACGGCGCCGTTCATCGTCATGGAGACGGACATCTTGCCGAGCGGAATCTGGTCGAAGAGGACCTTCATGTCCTCGACGGAGCAGATCGAAACGCCCGCCTTGCCGACGTCGCCGACCACGCGCGGGTGGTCAGCGTCGTAGCCGCGGTGCGTAGCCAGGTCGAAGGCCACGGAAAGGCCTTTCTGGCCGGCCGCCAGGTTGCGGCGATAGAAGGCGTTCGATTCTTCAGCCGTGGAGAAGCCGGCGTACTGGCGGATGGTCCAGGGCTTGTTGACGTACATAGTGGAATAAGGTCCGCGGAGGAACGGAGCTACGCCGGCGGCGTAATTGAGGTGCTCCATACCTTCGAGGTCGGCGGCCGTGTAGAGGGGCTTCACGTCGATCTTCTCAGGCGTGTGCCAAAGTTCATCCTCTTTCGGGGTTGCGCAGGCGCACTGCGGGGCGGCGCCCTTCGTATAGTCGATATCGTTGAATTTCGGTCTCATTGTCTGTCCTCCTGATTAAAGTTCCTTGACGCCCAGTGCTTTCTGGTACTCCTTAAGGGTGTCCAGCACGTTGCATTTCACGTGGATGTAGTGGTTGATCCCCTGCTCTTCGAGCTGCGGACGGCACTCCGGGTCGCCGGCCACCACGACGATGGCCTTGTCGCCGATGAGCCGGGCGATCTTCGGAACATTCTCGAGGTACTCGTCGTCGGCCGAGCAGGCCACGACGATGTCGGCCTTGGCTTTCAGTGCGGCCTCGACGCCTTCTTCGATGGTCGAGAAGCGGTTGTTGTCCACAACCTTGATTCCGGCCACGGCGAAGAAGTTGCTGGAGAACTGCGCGCGGGCACGGCACATGGCCAGGTTGCCGAAGGTCAGCATGAAGGCCATCGGCTGGCGGTCACCGCGGTCGGTGGCCAGACGCATCGCTTCGAACGGCTGGGCACCGCGATAGGCGCGGAGCGGCTCGGCCATCTTCTCGGCCTCGCAACCGCCTTTTTCGCAGCAGCAGTCTGCATAGCGGGTGACGATCTCCTTCGTGATCTCGTCGCCGGCCTTCTCGAGGAAGTTCGGGAACTGGTTGGTGCCCAGCAGCGTCTCGCGGCGCTGGGCCAGGAGCTTGTCCTTCTTGTCGGAAACGGCCTTGACCTGTTCCTGCACGAAACCGGCCTTGAAGGCCTCCGTATAGCCGCCCTTCTCCTCGACGTCCTTGAAGAGTTTCCAGGCGGCGTCGATGATCGACTGGGTGAGTTCTTCGATATAATAGGAACCGGCAGCCGGATCGACAATCTTGTTGAAGTGCGATTCTTCCTTGAGCACCGACTGCACGTTGCGGGCGATGCGGTTGGAGAATTCACCCGGTGCACGGAAAGCATCGTCGAACGGGACCACTTCGATCGAGTCGACACCGGCGATGGCGGCGCTCATCGTTTCGGTCGTGTCGCGGAGCATGTTGACATAGGCGTCGTAGACCGTCTGGTTCCAGCGGCTGGTGACCGCGTGCACATGCATCTTGCAGGCGCAGTCGCAGTCAACGCCCCAGGCCTTCACGATGTTGGCCCAGACCACGCGGGCGGCGCGGAACTTGGCGATCTCCATGAAGTAGTTGGAACTGATGCCGAAGGTGAACTTGATGCGGCGCGCGATTTCAGCCGCGTCGAATCCCAGTTCCGTCAGCTTCGCGATATACTCGTTGCCGATGGCCGCACCGAAGGCGAGTTCCTGCACGAGATTGCTGCCGGCGCTGTTGAAGTCATAGGCCTGCACGTTGATGACCTTGATCTTCGGGAAGTCGGCGACGGCTTTCACGGCTTCCGCAAGGAAACCATAGGATTTCTCCTCACAGAAGGTACCCTTGACGGTAAGACGATGCAGCGGGCTGAAGTCGAAAGAGGCGCGGACTTCTTCCGGATTGATGCCCTGCTTCTTCACCACGGTCAGGAAGCTCTTGAGGGTCTCGGCGCTGTGCTTGGGGCAGCACTTGCGGAAGTTGATCTCCACGGCCGGGATGCTGATCCCCTTGAGGAGGGCTTCCATCTCTTCGACGGAAAGGTCCTTCTTGTCGGCCAGGATGAAACCGAGCGATTCAACGCCCTTGTTCAGGATGTCGAGGGCTTCCTCATTGGCCTTGGCAATGCCCATGCACAGGCATATGTCCTGACGGGTCAGCCAGTTGTTGTCATTCTTGATGCCGCGGACGAACGGGAACTGTCCGGGCATCTCGCCTTCGAACTTGATGTCCTTCAGGTTCTCGGCGCGGTAGTAGGGACGCACCGGAAAACCTTCGTGGGTCTTCCAGACAAGTTTCTTGTCGTAGTCGGCCCCCTTCAAGTCCTTGATAATTACCGCATCCCACTGTTCTGTAGAAACAGGGGGAAACTCAGTAAACAGTTTTTCTGCCATGTTTAATAGATTTAATTATAGTGTGTTTGATTGTTCAAACTGTCTTAATCCTGCAAATTTAGGATATATTTCTTATATTTGAAACCGAAATTTTATCTTATATTTGAAACCGAAATTTCCCCCTATGAAACGTTTTTTAACCCTCTTCGTCGCCAGCTTCCTGACCCTTTGCGCCTTTGCGCAGGAAGCCCCCCTCGACAGCGCCGCTTTCCAACCCGATGAATCCATCGCCTTTTTCCAATACGACACCCTTTCCCTGGAAATGGACCTCTATTTTCCGGCAGATGACGCAGACCAGCACCGCTGCATCATCTATTCCTACGGCGGCGGCTTTGTCGAAGACAACCAGCGGCACTTCGAAACGCGCCGCCTGTGCCGCCAGTTTGCCGACGACGGGTTCGTGGTCGTTGCGACCAACTACCGGCTCGGTCTGCGCGGCGTCCGGTTCAAGGGCGTCGGCGGGATGGTCAAGCCGCTTGAAAGCGCCATCCAGATGGCGGCCGAAGACGTGTTCAAGGTGACGCGTTACGTGCTGGACTATGCCGCCGAGCTCACGGTCGATCCTACGCAGGTCATCCTGATGGGTTCCAGCGCCGGTGCCATCGCATCGCTCCAGTGCGATTTCGAACGCTGCAGCCATAGTCCCCTGGCGGAACAATATCTCCCGGACGGGTTCCGCTACGCCGGCGTCGTCGCTTTTTCCGGCGCCATTTTCTCGCGCAAGGGCCTGAAGTACACGGACACGCCCGCTCCCACCTTCTTCCTCCATGGCACAGCGGACCGGCTCGTCCCCTACAAGCAGATCAAGCTGTTCAACATCGGCTTCTACGGCTCCGACCGCATCGTGCAGCAGTTCAAGAAGAACCACTACGCGCACAAAATTCTACGATTCACCGGTGAGGGCCATACCGTCGCCGTCCGCTACTTCGCCAACTACGACGAAGTGCGCTGGTTCATCGACAACCTGGTGACAGGAGGCCGGCATTACGAGATCGACGAGACTTTCTTCGACCCCGACCGCGAGCGATCCTCCTGGGATACCGCCGACGCCGGCTCGCTGTATAAATAGCCCCGAACACCTTACAGCCTTTGACACAGTGACTTTTCCACAGGGGAAAGGTTCTCCGACAACATCGCCAGGTCGGCGCTGATTTTCTGGTTTGTAATCTTCGCGTAGATCTGTGTGGTACTGATGTTCGTATGCCCGAGGATGCGGCTGAGCGTCTCGATCGGCATCCCCCGGTTCAAGGCCAGTGTTGCAAACGTATGCCTGCCTACGTGGAAGGTCAGACGGATCCGGATACCGCATCGTACGGCCAGCCGCTGCAGGTTTTTGTTGCAGCAGTTGTTGCTCGGCACTGAGAACAAGCGGCCGTCGGAGGCTTCGCCCCGGTATTTATCGATGATCCTGAGCGGCACCGCCAACAGGCGGACATTCGATTCCACCCGCGTCTTTTGGCGATGTGTGATAATCCACCAGTTCCCGTCGAAGAACTTCTGCACGTTTTCTTCGCGCAGATTCTTGATATCAATGTAGGATAATCCGGTAAAAGCAGCGAAAAGAAACAAGTCGCGCACCCGTTCCTCCATAGGCGTAGAAACAGGAACATCCATCAGCCGCAACAGTTCATCTTCCAGCAGATAGCCCCTGCTCACGCGGGTATAACGGTTGACATAGGCGGCAAAGGGATTGCCGCCCGTCAAGCCCTCCGTCCGCGCCATCGCAAGGATGCGCTTGAAAGAGATCATATAAACCCACACGCTGTTGGGTGCCAGCCGGCATTCCTTCCGCAACCAGGCATCGAAACCGTTCAGGAACGACGTGCGGATGTCCGCGAGCGGGACATCTTCCTTCTTGCACGTTGCTTTGATATAGGTCGACAGATGCTTGCAGACAATCCGGTAGCGCGCATAGGTCGTCTTTGAACGGCGGTATCCCACCAGTGTCGAAAATTCCTTGTTGTGACGTTCGAAAAAAGCTACGATTCCAATTTGTTTTTTGCTCATAATCAATACAGTAAAAGGTTAATAGATCACCCGCCCCCAATTCCGCGCCAACTAATAGGGTTTTTTAATCTAAAACATAATCCGGAAGGATGGGAGATTCGGGGGACAGAATGAAAAGCGGTTGATGTCATTGGTGTCTCACGTCATCCCCCATCCTTTTAGTATTTTTCCGGCTTGGTTGCACTTCAGAAAAAGTTGGAAAACGGTTAATCTTTCATCCGAGTTTTTTCTTGCAGGTCTGAGGAATTATCTTTGAGATGAAAAAAGAGAGGAATAATTCCCAAATTTGGGAATTATTCCCTATCTTTGCAGCACTGTCTGTAAAAGGAGGTTTGTGATGAAGATACAGATGGAAGACAAAGACCTGAAAGACCTGATCTTGACAGGGACAAGCAGCAAGTATTGGCAATTAGCCCGCGACAAGCAGTTTATGGAGGCGTTAGGGCGCATATACCGTCTACTGGAAGTCGTGCAGAGTGTGAAGGAGGAATTAGATCGCAATCATTATGGAAAAAAGAAATGAAGCGCCGGCCAGAATGGCCATTCATCCCGGAAGTATCTTGAAAGAAGAAATTCGAGAGAGAGGCCTCAAGCAGCGGGAACTGGCCCGACAGATGGGAATACAACCGTCCCACCTTAGTGAAATCATCAAGGGGAAACGTCCTGTCAATAAGGGCGTAGCCGACAAGTTGGAGCGGGTGCTGGGTCTACCGTCTATTAATTGGATGCGCCTGCAGCTGGCCTATGAATACGATTTGATGGGTCTTCCTCGAGAGACAGGCGTTATTGAGCCGGTCCATCCCGGGAGAATCCTGAATGTCGAGTTGTCCCGTCGCAGCGTCTCTGTCTCTGAACTTGAAGCGAAGATGGGCATACCCACCGGCCAACTCGACGGACTGCTTTCAGAAAAATGTCGGCTGGACGCGGGACTTGCCTTGATGTTGGAGGCAGCCATCAGGATCAATGCTTCCTGGCTTCTGTCCTTGCAGAACGAGTACGACATGTTGATGGCGGAACAGGACGCTTCTTTCATGGAGAAACTCCGGCATATCCGACAGATTGCTGCGGCTCTCTGATTTAAGTTGGAAAACGGTTCTATCGCTTTTTAATTATATTTGCAGGATATGAAAGATGAAGAGACCCTGAACATCCCCGATCACGATTACGGTGACGAGAGCATCGTACACCTGGAAGACCTGGAACACATCCGGCTCAGGCCGGGCATGTACATCGGCCGGCTGGGCGACGGTACCGCGCCCAACGACGGCATGTACGTGCTGATGAAGGAAATCATCGACAACTCCATCGACGAGTTCGCGATGGGCTTCGGCAAGCTGATCCAGATCAAGATCGAGGACAAACGGATCTCCATCCGGGACTACGGTCGCGGCATCCCCTTCGGCTTCAGCGAGAAAGACAAGACGCAGAACCTGCTCGACGCCGCCGTGAGCAAGCTGCACACCGGCGCGAAGTTCGACAACAAGACCTTCCAGAAATCCGTAGGCATGAACGGCGTGGGCCTGAAGGCCGCCAACGCGCTGTCGTCGCACTTCACCGTCCAGTCGTTCCGCAACGGGGAAACCCTCGCCCTGGAATACGAGAAGGGCATCCTGATGACGCCCGATTTCACGCCGAAGCCCACCACCGAGCGCAACGGTACGCTCGTCACCTTCATTCCCGACGACACGCTCTTCGAGCCCTACGAATACAACACGGAGTACATCGACACGATGCTCCGCAACTACGCCTACCTCAACGTCGGCCTGAAACTCACCTTCAACGGCACGGAATACAAGTCGGAGAACGGCCTGCTCGACCTGCTCAACGAAAGCATCGACGAAGAACCGCTCTATCCCCCGATCCACCTGAAGACGCAGGACATCGAAGTGGCCTTCACCCACGGCAGCGGCTACGGCGAGAACATCTTCTCGTTCGTCAACGGCCAGAACACCACGCTGGGCGGCACGCACCTTGCCGCCTTCAAGGAATCGCTCGCCAAGGTGCTCAAGGATTTCTACAAGAAGGACTTCAATCCCGTGGACATCCGCCAGTCGATCATCGGCGCCGTCAGCGTGCGCATCCAGGAACCCGAATTCGAAGGACAGACCAAGGTCCAGCTCGGTTCGAAGTATATGTGGCAGAACAAGCAGGAAGGCACCCACGGTCCCACGCTCAGCAAGACGATGCTCGACTTCCTGTCCACCGACCTGGACAACTATCTCCACAAGAACCTCGACGTGGCCGATGTCATCCTGGCCAAGATCCAGGATTCGGAGAAGGAGCGAAACGCGATCTCCAGCATCAGCAAGAAGACCAAGGCCCGCCTCAAGAAGGCCTCGGTCCACAACAAGAAGCTCCGCGACTGCCGCATCCACTACGGCGACCGAAACCCGCTGGCCGACCAGAGCACCCTCTTCATCACGGAGGGCGACTCCGCCTCCGGCTCCATCACCAAAAGCCGCGACGCGAACGTCCAGGCGGTCTTCAGCCTGATGGGCAAGCCCTTCAACTGCGCCAAGGCCTCGAAGAAGGACCTCTATGCGGAAAAGAATGTGGAATTGGCGCTGCTCCAGTCGGCCCTGGGCATCGAAGACGGCGTGGAGGGCCTGCGCTACAACAACATCGTCATCGCGACCGATGCCGACGTGGACGGGATGCACATCCGCCTGCTGATGCTCACCTTCTTCCTGAAGTTCTATCCCGACGTGGTCCGCGCCGGCCATCTCTACATCCTCCAGACTCCGCTCTTCCGGGTACGCGACAAGAAGAGCAACGTGTACTGCTACAGTTCCACGGAAAAGGAGACCGCCCTGCGGAAGATGGGCCGCGGCGCGGAAATCACCCGTTTCAAAGGCCTCGGCGAGATCTCGCCCGACGAGTTCAAGGGCTTCATCGGCGAAGACATCCGGCTCGAGATGGTGCACCTCACGGGCGAAGACAAGATCGCAGACATCATCCAGTTCTATATGGGCGACAACACGCCTGTGCGACAGAAATTCATCCGGACCAACCTCCGCTCGGACATCGACAACACGGAGGAGGCGCAGTAGCAGCGATGAAACCCGCAACCGCCCGGTTCCTTCTCACGAAAATCCACCGTTTCACGATCGTGGACACGGACATGCCACCCGAGCCCAAGCACATCGTGCTGGGGGTTCCGCATACGGCCATCGCCGACTTCATCGTGGCGTGGCTCTATTACCGGTCGATCGGCGGCAATCCGCGCGTGATGATCAAACAGGAATTCTTCTTCTGGCCGCTCGGCGCGCTCCTGCGCCGGCTCGGCGCCATTCCCGTGGACCGGCAGAACCCCGTGCGGATTACCAAGCAGGTCATCGACGCGATGGAACAGAGCACGTCATTCCACCTGTGCATCGCACCCGAAGGCACGCGAAAGCCCGTGAAGCGCTGGAAGACCGGTTTCCATACCTTCGCCCGTGCAGCCGGCGTCCCGGTCTATCTCGGCTATTTCGACTGGGGAAAACGGGAAATCGGGCACGGTCCCCGCTTCGAATGTTCCGACAACGCGATGGCCGACCTGCGCGCCATCCAGGCCTTCTACAAGGAAAAAGGCGTCCAGGGCAAGCGACCCGGACACCTTGCGTATCTCGACTAGCGATTCCCGGCTAACGGTACTCGACCTCTTCGATCCAGCCGCTCCACTGGTCGAAGTAGAGGTTGCCGCCGGACCATTCCACCTCGCCGCGCTGGAAATCCACCGTCTCGCTGCGGATGTACTCCTTGGCCGGGTAGAACGCGCCGGAATAGTCGCTGTTGCAGGTCAGGCGGTAGGCGTCGAGGCCCTTCGTATAGAAGAAGTACTCGTCGTCGTTGTCGCGCACGGCGCCGCGGCCGCGGCCGAACGAAACGTCGGTCGGCACCCAGCCGATCCCTTCGTAATAGACTTCACTCCAGTCGTGCATGTTGACGGCGCCGGGATGCAGCATCCAGCCGCTCTGCCAGCGTGCCGGGACACCTGCGCAACGGCAAAGCGTCACGAAGAGCAGGCCCACCTGGCCGCAGTCGCCGTGCTTGTTTTCCAGCACGTACATCGGGATGTTCTCTATTGTGGAGTACTCCCGGGCGCTGGCCCAGGGATATGTCTCGACAATCCAGCGGTAGATGCCGCGCACCTTCAGGTACGGGTTGGTCTCACCGGCGACCAGCGAATCGGCCAGGGCCCGAATGCGGTCGGTAAAGACGATGTGCGTCCTGCGCTCCGCCGTGTAGGTCTTGTAGATGTCGGAACCGGTATCGTAGGGCAGACAGTCTTCCGGAGCGAAGTCATACCACTCGTTGAAGCCTGTGAACGAGAAGGTATAGGAAAAGACGGTGGGCTTCCCCGCCTCGGCCGGCTTCTCCATATAGATGCTCTTGTGCTCCACGTCGTCGGGCGCGATGATGTAGTCGGGCTGGGATGCGGCGACCAGTTTCACTTCGGAGATGCTGTTCTGGTCCTCGCGGGGGAAAGGCATCCAGGCGCGTACGGTCTCCCCCGCCGGCACGGCGTCCGGTTTCACGGTCAGTTCGTACCGGATGAGGAAATTGACGGGTTTCACCAGGTTCTCGCCCGTGGCGCGGACCGTGGCGATCACATCGCGGTTGTAGTCGTCCAGATAGACGTCCTCCACATCGCGGGTAACTCCGTTGACGGCTTCATAGACCTTGCGGGCTTCCGGGTCGATGCGGAAAAGATTGCGCCCCGCATTGCGGAAATAGCGCTTCTTCCCGTCGATGACACGTCCTTCCAGGGCCTTCGACGCTTCCCAGGCCGCCACCTGTTCCTGCGTAAGGTCGGGATAGTAGGGTTTCAGGTAGTCCACGATGTATGCGCTGTCGCGGTTGAAGTCCAGCGCGATGCGCGCATCCCGCTCCGCATCGGTGATGTCGAGCACGGGATCGCCGGAAACAGCGTGTCCGCACCCGGCGATGACGAGTGCGGACACGATGACGATAAAGGCCCTGCGCATGACGGCCCTATTTGACGCGCTCCCCGTAGGAACGGTCCGTGGTGTTGACACGGATCTTGTCGCCCTGGTTGATGAAGAGCGGGACCATGATGATGGCGCCCGTCTCGAGGGTGGCCTCCTTGAGGGCGTTGGTCGAAGCGGTGTTTCCCTTGACGGCCGGTTCGGTATACGTCACTTCCAGCTCGACATACGTAGGGAGTTCGCAAGTGAGGCAGCGTTCCTCTTCGCCC
Source organism: uncultured Bacteroidales bacterium (assembly GCA_947306365.1). Taxonomy (GTDB): domain Bacteria; phylum Bacteroidota; class Bacteroidia; order Bacteroidales; family UBA932; genus Cacconaster. The sequence goes on along the minus strand of CAMZGD010000021.1, from coordinate 5,682 downwards.
TCCACATGGAAGACCATCTGGACGACCTGCCCTTCCTTCATCAGGTCGGAGTTCTCGACGATGTCCTTCTCCAGCTTGATCTGGTCGAAAGTCTCGTTGTTCATGAAGTTAAAGCCGTCCTCTTCTGCATAGAGATACTGGTATTCACGATGCTCGACCGTAATCACGTCGATCTTTTCGCCCGCGTTCCAGGTCTTCTCCAGGATGCGGCCGTTTTCAAGGTTGCGGAGTTTGGACTTGACAAAGGCGGGACCCTTGCCCGGTTTGACATGCTGGAACCATACGATGGAGCACGGTTTTCCTTCAAAATCGAGATAGAGTCCGTTCTTGAAATCAGCTGTTGTTGCCATAAAGCGTTGTATTATTTTGATGATTACTATTTCGTTGCGGCCTGCAAAGATATAAAAATTTCTTCTAACTGCCACTTGGGCGTGGACGTCGCCCCGCAAATGCCCGCGGAATCGCCGTCCCGGAACCACGAAAGATCGATCTGGGAGGCGTTTTCCAGCCAGTAGGTCCGGGCGTTGACGCTGCGGCAGAGATCGAAAAGCACCTTGCCGTTGGAACTTTCGCGACCGCTGACGAAAAGGATCACGGAATGGTTCCGGGCAAAGGAAATCAGCGATTTGTGCCGCTGCGCCACCTGGCGGCAGATGGTGTCGTACACCTCTGCGTCGGGACGCCGGGCCCGGATGCTGCGGGCGATCCGGCGGAATTCGTCGGGATCCTTGGTCGTCTGCGAAAACAGGGCCACGGGGCGCGAAAAATCGATGGACCGGACCTCTTCCTCGCTGCCGACCACGATTGCCTCCCCTTCCGTCTGGCCGACCAGCCCGTTGACTTCGGCGTGCCCCTTCTTGCCGAAGATCACCACCTGGCCGCCCGTTCCGCGCAGCCGGAGCCACGTCTCCCGCACCCGCTCCTGCAGCTTCAACACCACGGGACAGGTGCAGTCGATCACCTGCAGGTCGTTGCGGCGGGCCAGCTCGTACGTCCCGGGGGGTTCGCCGTGGGCGCGCACCAGAATCACGTCGTGGCGCAGCTGCTCCACCTCGACGATGGAAATGATTTCCAGCCCCTTCTTCTTGAGGCGTTCCAATTCGACGGAATTGTGAACGATGGCGCCAAGCGAATAGAGCCGCTCGTTGTACCGGAGATAGTTTTCAGCCTGCTGGACGGCACGGACCACGCCGTTGCAGAAGCCCGAGCGCGGATCGATCTCGATGGCCAGTTTCATAATACGGACAGGTTGAACCGCTCGCGCAGGATGCCGTCGAGCCATACCATCTGCTCTGCCACGGTCATATGGCTGTTGTCGAGCACGATGGCGTCGTCGGCCTTGCGCAGCGGATTCATCGCCCGATGGGAATCGATGTAGTCGCGTTCCTGCACGTTCTTGAGAATCTCCTCGAAACGCGGATGCTGACCGGCTTCCTCCATCTGGCGGACACGGCGCCACGCACGGATCTCCGCGTCCGCAGTCATGAAGATCTTCAGGTCGGCGTTCGGAAACACCGCCGTCCCGATGTCGCGGCCGTCCATCACGCATCCCTTCGCGCCCAGCCGGTGCAGCTGCTCGTCCACGAAATTCCGGACAAACGGAATCGTGGCGATGGCGCTGACGTTGCGCGCCACGTCTAATTCCCGGATCTTCGCGGAAACCTCTTCACCGCCCAGGAAAATGCGCATCGAGCCGTCGTCCTTCGGCAGGACGGAGATTTCAATCCGGCCCAGCAGCATGTCTTCCTGGAGCCGGCGTTCGAGAATCTCCCCGTTCCACTCGATCTGTCCGTGCTGCAGGGCGTAGAGCGTCACCGTGCGGTAGAGCGCGCCGCTGTCAAGATAGAGAAGGCCCAGGCGGCGGGCGATTTCCACGGCGAAAGTCCCCTTGCCGGTGGAAGAATAGCCGTCGATGGCGATGATGATGTTTGTCATGGCTGTCAAAATCTCTTCCACAAAAGTATAAAATAATGTCTATCTTTGCAATTCACATCCTACTATTTGTATACGCAATGAAGGTCCTGATCATCGATGACGAACGGAGCATCCGCAATACGCTCAAGGAAATCCTGGAATTCGAAGGCCATGAGGTCGTCACGGCCGAAGACGGGAAGCAAGGTGTCGACAAGGCGCTGGCAGAGCCGTTCGACGCCGTGTTCTGCGACATCAAGATGCCCGTAATGGACGGCAATGAAGTGCTCGACACCCTCGTGGCCGCCGGCTGCGAGGCCCCGATCGTCATGATCTCCGGACACGGCGACATCGACACGGCCGTCAAGTGCATCAAGAAGGGGGCCTACGACTTCATCCAGAAGCCGCTCGACCTGAACCGCATCCTGATCACGCTCAAGAACGCCACCGACAAGACCTCGCTCGTCAAGGAGACCGTCAGCCTCAAGAAGAAGATCCAGAGCAAATACGAGATCGTGGGCGATTCGCCCGCCATCGTGCACATCAAGGAAATCGTCGACCGCGTGGCCGCCACCGACGCCCGCGTGCTGATCATGGGCGCCAACGGCACCGGCAAGGAACTGGTGGCCCGGCGCCTGCACGACAAGAGTCCCCGCGCCGCGGCCCCGTTCATCGAGGTGAACTGCGCCGCCATTCCGGGCGAACTCATCGAAAGTGAACTGTTCGGCCACGAAAAAGGCGCCTTCACCTCGGCTATCAAGCAGCACAAGGGCAAGTTCGAACAGGCCGACGGCGGCACGCTCTTCCTCGACGAAATCGGCGACATGAGCCTGGCGGCCCAGGCCAAGGTGCTCCGGGTGCTGCAGGAGAAGAAACTCTCGCGCGTCGGCAGCGACAAGGACATCACCGTCAACGTGCGCGTGGTGGCCGCCACCAACAAGAACCTGACGGAAGAGATTGCCAAAGGCACCTTCCGCGAAGACCTCTATCACCGGCTGAGCGTCATCGTCATCCACGTGCCGGAACTCCGCGAGCGCGTGGAGGACATCCCGTTGCTCTTGGACTATTTCATCGGCCAGATCTGCCAGGAAAGCGGAATGGCCCGCAAGACCGTCCGGCCCGACGCCATCGCCGAACTCCAGAAACTGCCCTGGACCGGCAACATCCGGGAACTCCGCAACGTGGCCGAGCGCCTGATGATCCTCTGCGGCCCCGAAATCACCGCCGCCGACGTGATCGCCTATGCAACGCCCTCCATCTAACCCGAAGACACCATGAATCTAGTAGCCATCATCGGACGCCCGAACGTGGGCAAATCCACTTTGTTCAACCGGCTGGTGGGCATCCGCCAGGCCATCGTCGACCAGACGGCGGGCGTGACGCGCGACCGCCACTACGGAAAGTGCGAGTGGTGCGGCCACGAGTTTTCCGTAGTCGACACCGGCGGATTCACCTCCGGCAGCGACGATGTGTTCGAAAGCGAGATCCGGAAACAGGTACTGATCGCCATAGAGGAGTGCGACCTCGTGCTCTTCCTGGTCGAGGCGGCCACCGGCATCACCGATTTCGACGAGGAGATCGCCGACATCCTGCGGCGCAGCCGCAAACCGGTGATCCTGGCCGTCAATAAGGTGGATACCGGCGACCGGATGTACGACAGCTACCAGTTCTACGGACTGGGGCTCGGCGACCCGATGCCCATCGCCGCTGCGACCGGCAGCGGCACCGGCGACCTGCTCGACAAGGTGGTCGAACTGTTGCCCAAGGAAACCCGCGACGTGAAGGATCCCTATGAAGGCCTTCCCCGCTACACCATCGTGGGCAAGCCGAACGTGGGCAAGTCTTCTCTGACGAATGCCCTGCTGGGCGAAGAGCGCAACATCGTTACGCCGGTAGCCGGCACCACCCGCGACGCCATCGCCTCACACTACAACAAGTTCGGGCACGAATTCATGATCGTCGACACGGCCGGACTCCGCAAGAAGGCGAAAGTCACCGAAGACCTCGAGTTCTACTCCGTGCTCCGCTCGATCCGCGCCATCGAGAACGCCGATGTCTGCATCCTGATGATCGACGCCACAACCGGCATCGAAGCCCAGGACATGTCCATCTTCAACCTCATCATCCGCAACCGGAAAGGCTGTGTCATCGTGGTCAACAAATGGGATCTCGTGCCCGACAAGACGGCCAATACGATGAAAGAGTACAAGGCGGCCATTGAAAAGCGCATCGCGCCGATGAGCGACATCCCCGTCATCTTCGCGTCCGCCACTTCCCGGCAGCGGATCATGGACGTGCTGGAGGCGGCCGACCACGTCTATGCCAACTATTCCCGCCGCATCCCCACTTCGCAGCTCAACGAGGTGATGCTTCCCGAGATCGAGAACTATCCGCCGCCGGCCTGGAAGGGAAAATACATCAAGATCAAGTACATCACGCAGCTGCCGACCGCATCGCCTTCGTTCGCTTTCTTCTGCAACCTCCCGCAGTACATCCGTGACCCGTACAAGCGGTTCCTGGAAAACAAGCTGCGCAGCCACTTTGATTTCAAGGGCTGCGTCCTGCAGGTATTCCTGCGCCAGAAATAACCGGTAAACCGTTTCGCGGTCAGACCGCGGCCGGCAGGACGACCGTGAAGCGGGCGCCGCCCAGGTCGGACCGGCTGTAGCCGATCGTGCCCTGGCTCTGCTCGATAATGCTCCGGCAGATGGCCAGTCCGAGGCCCGTCCCCGTCTTCTTGGTCGTGAAATTCGGCGTGAAGAGCTTGGCCATATCCTCTTCGCTCACGCCGGGGCCGTTGTCCTCGATGTCGATCCGCCAGCCTTCACCGCCGGCAATCCGGGCCGGGGCGAGCGAGATCCGGATCCGGCCGTCCGCCTGGCCGGCGCTGTCGATGGCCTGCACCGAATTCGTGATCAGGTTGACCAGCACGCGCGCCAGCTGGCTGCGGCGTCCGTCGACTACCGCCCCGCCGGCCTCAGGCCGGACGTAGTCGATGACGATGTCTTCGCGGTTGTCGAAGAGGTCCTTCTGCTCTACGATCAGGGCGTCCAGGTCGATGCGCGTGATGTCTTCGCTGAAGAAACGGGCGAACGACGAGAACTCGGTGGCCGTCTGCGAAAGCGTTTCGATCTGCTCCAGCAGCGAATGGCTGACACTCTCCAGCTTGTCTTCCCAACCGGGCACGCCCGCTTCCTTCATCTTCATCAGATACTGGATGCTGAGCTTCATCGGCGTCAGCGGATTCTTGATCTCGTGGGCGATCTGGCGGGCCATCTCCTTCCAGGCCTGTTCCCGTTCGTTCTGCGCCAGCTGGCGGGTGCTCTCTTCCAGGTCCTCCACCATCTTGTTGTAGGAATTGATCAGCACGCCCAGCTCGTCTTTCGAGTTGCGGTAGCGGATCCGCCGGTTGCCCGTCAGGGCCAGCCGGTCGATGCGTTCCTTGATCTCGACCAGCGGCTTCGACAGGGAATTGGAAATGATGGCGCCCAGGGCGATGGCCGCGATCAGCAGGATCAGCGAAATGTTGATGACGGCCGAGACGGTGGAAGCCGTGGCATTGGTCACGTCCTCGCTCCGGTTGAAATACGGGACGTTCACGATGGCCACCAGCGTGCCGTCACCGTTGAACACCGGCTCGTAAATGGAATAGAACCGGACGCCGGCGATGGTCTCCAAATCGACGAAACGAAGTTGCCGCTGCTTGACGATCTGCCGGAACGCCTTGTTGTTCATCCGCTTGCCGACCAGGAACTGATCGAACAGCTCCGG
>CAMZGD010000020.1 GCA_947306365.1 uncultured Bacteroidales bacterium | reverse complement strand
GCGCTTCATGCTGCCGATCCCCGAGGTGGAGATGCTCTACAACAAGGCGCTCACCAATGCTGACCAGAACGAATACTGGAGGAAGTGATGAGACGTTCTCTCTTGCAAGGAATGCTGCTGCTGACGGCAGCATTCCTTTTCTTAACCTGTGACCGGCCGAAGGAGGGAACCGTTCCGTTCGCCGGCCGAGACGTAGACGTGAAGTCGTTCCTGACGGGTTTCCCGTATACGACATGGGGCTTTTACCTGTCGGACGACGCAACCCGTCTCTATTATCTGCGCAATGCGGAGCCGAGCCCCCTCGTGATGCTGGACCTGCGCAAGAGCACCGACATCGAAAAGGGGGATGTGATTTCCACGGACGACTGGTCGAAGAAGAACTTCTGGCACCCGTCATACAACGACAAGGACGGCTATCTCTACTGGATGGGCGACCAGGCGAACGACGAGAAGATCGACCTGTACCGGATGGATCCCGCCACCGGCGAGACGACCTGTTTCACGGATGTCCCGTACATTTACGGTTGGAGCTTCAACGACGCCAAGGACAAGGCCTTCTACGTCGCGCGCATCGCCCAGCAGGGCGACGACCACACCGACGAGTTCCATATCCTGGACCTGAAGACCCTCGAAGACCGGACCGTGTGCACCGACCGGCCAGACTTCCGGATGACCTGGACGGAGATCGCCTCCAGTCCGGACGACAGCGGATGCCTGCTCACGGTGCTCAAGAACGTGAACCGCACGTATACGAACATCGCGTACCTGGACTATGCGACCGGTGCGTACACGGTGGTGACCGATCCCTCGATGGAGGCGTCGCTCAGCGGTTGTGCGGTGATCTCGCCCTGGTACAGCGATGACGTGGCATACTTCCTTTCCGATCAGAGCGGCTATGCCAACCTCTATACGTACGACCGGCGGAGCGGGAAGACCGCCCAGGTGACCGATTACGACCAGGACCTCTCCGCGAAGTGGATTACGGCCGGCGGCGAGAAACTGCTGGCCACCGTCCGCACCACGCCGGAGGAATCGACCGTCGCGGTCCTGCGGCCGGACGGGACGGAAGTGGCGCGTGCGAAGTATCCTGCGACCCTGACGCTGCAGACCACCGTGGAAGACAGGATGTACTTCACGGTGGGCGCCACGGACATCCTGTTCCAGATCTGGACGGTCACCTTCAAGGACGGGGAACTGACGCAGTCCGTGCTGGTCGACCTGCCTGCCGGCATCAAGTCGCGGATGGTCTCGTCGTATGCCGAGAAGCTCAGCATCCCGACGTTCGACATCGATCCGGCCACGGGCGAGACGCGTCTGCTGCACGCCTATCTGATGGTTCCGGAAAAGCCGCTCCCGAAAGACAAGTCCGTCTTGATGGTGATGTCGTTCTACGGCGGCGAGAACATGTACGATATGGAACACCAGATCTTTACCGACGCCGGCATGTATGTGCTGAGCGCGTCGCCGCGCGGCTCCAGCGGCTTCGGCCGCGACTTCGCAGCGCTCAACGACCACGACCTGGGCGGCAACGAGACCATCGACATGATCTGCTGCGCCCGCTATGTGTCCGAGATGCTGGGCATTCCGCCCGAGCGGGTGGGGTGCTTCGGGATGAGCCACGGCGGCTATGAAACGATGCGCCTGATGACCTTCCCGGGTGAAGTCAACGGTACGAAGGCTTCGTTCCCGTTCGGCTTCGGCGTGGCGGTCGCGGGTTTCTGCGACATCATCTACGAGCACTACCACAGCAATATCCCCGACTGGGATTATCTGGAGGCGGGCGACCCGGTGACCGAGAAGGACAAGCTGATGGACCGATCGCCCATCAGCCACGTCGACAAGATCTCAGGGCCGCTGCTGCTGATACACGGCGACCACGACGACCGCGTGGACATCGGCGGTTCGCAGATGCTCTACGATGCGCTGAAAGCCGAAGGAAAGCCCGTCGAGTTCCTGGTGATGAAAGGGCAGGGGCACGGCTACAAGGGCATAGACAACCAGTTCCTCTACTACAAGACGATTCTGGAGTTCATAGACAAGGTGACGCAATAAAAAAAAGAGGCTCGCGAGAGCCTCTTTTTTTATGGTTTGGCTTTTATTATCTGGCTTTTCCGTCAGAGCCGAGGACGTTGATGATCTTGTGCTTGTAAAGCTTGACCATTTCGTCGCGGGCGGGGCCCAGATATTTGCGCGGGTCGAATTCGCCGGGCTTGTCGACGAAGACCTTGCGGACGGCCGCCGTCATCGCGAGGCGGGAGTCGGAGTCGATGTTGATCTTGCAGACGGCGCTCTTCGCGGCCTTGCGGAGCTGCTCCTCGGGGATGCCCACCGCATCGGGGAGCTTGCCGCCGTGCGTATTGATGATGTCCACATACTCCTGCGGGACGGAGGAGGATCCGTGGAGGACGATGGGGAAGCCCGGAAGCTTCTTCTCGATCTGTTTCAGCACGTCGAATGCGAGCGGAGGCGGAACGAGCTTGCCGGTCTTCGGGTCGCGGGTGCACTGTTCGGGTTTGAACTTGTAGGCGCCGTGCGACGTTCCGATGGAGATGGCCAGGGAGTCGCAGCCGGTCTTGGTCACGAAGTCGATCACCTCCTCAGGCTTGGTGTAGTGCGATTCTTCGGCGGACACTTCGTCTTCGACACCGGCCAGGACGCCGAGCTCGGCCTCCACGGTCACATCGTAACGGTGTGCGTAGCGGACCACCTTCTTGGTGAGGGCGACGTTCTCGTCGTAGGGCAGGGAGCTGCCGTCGATCATCACCGAGGAGAAGCCCATCTGGATGCAGTTCTTGCAGAGCTCGTAGCTGTCGCCGTGGTCGAGGTGCAGGACGATCTGGGGACGACGCCAGCCCAGTTCCTTCGCATACTGGACGGCGCCTTCCGCCATATAGCGGAGGAGCGTCTGGTTCGCGTAGTTGCGGGCGCCCTTGGAGATCTGGAGAATGACGGGAGACTTGGTTTCGGCCGAGGCCTTGATGATGGCCTGCAGTTGTTCCATGTTGTTGAAGTTGAATGCCGGAATGGCGTAGCCGCCTTTCACTGCCTTGGCGAACATCGCCCGGGTGTTGACAAGGCCCAATTCTTTGTAGGAAACCATATCGTGTTTGTTTTTAGAGAATTCTTAATTGCAAATATAGTGGATTTTCGCCAAGAATTCCTATTTTTGTAATCGACTAATCGCTATTATCGATGGGAAAAGTTGTTATCGTGTCGGCTCCGTCCGGATCGGGCAAGACGACGGTGGTCAATCATCTGCTGGAATCGTTTGACTGTTTTGCCTTTTCGGTCTCTGCGACCACCCGCGCCCCGCGCGGGACCGAGAAGGACGGGGAAGCGTATTATTTCATTTCGGAAGCGGAGTTCCGCCGCCGCATCGCGGCCGGTGCGTTCGTCGAGCACGAGCAGGTATATGCCGGTGTGTTCTACGGCACGCTGAAGTCGGAGGTGGACCGGATCTGGGGCATGGACAAGGTGATCCTGTTCGACGTCGACGTGAAGGGCGGCGTGAACCTCAAGAAATACTTCGGGGAGAACGCACTTTCCATCTTCATCAAGGCGCCGTCCATCAAGGAGATCCGCCGGCGGCTGGAAAAGCGCGGCACGGATTCGCCGGAATTCATCGACGAACGGGTGCGCAAGGCGCGCGTCGAGATGATGTACCAGCCCAAGTTCGACTATATCCTGCTCAACGACGACCTGGCGACCTGCCTGGCCGAAGCGGACCGGGTGGTCGGGGAATTCCTGAAACGCTAGGGTGATGTGCCTGTTCCGCCGGAGTCGGAAGCGGCCCGTGGTGGCGCTCCTGTTCGGGTCGTTCAATCCGATCCACGAGGGCCATCTGGCCATCCTGCGCTATCTGCTCGACCATACGAAGGCGGCCGAGGTGCGGCTGGTGGTGTCTCCGCAGAGTCCGTTCAAGGAGGGGCAGGGACTGCTCGACAATGCGCAGAAACGGCTTTCGGACGCCCGTGCCGCCATTGCGGCGGCCGGCCTGGCCGTGACAGTCTCGGACGTGGAGTTCCGGCTGGCGCCCCCTTGCTACACCATCCATACGCTGCGCCACCTGCAGCAGACGGAACCTGACCGTGAATTCGTGCTGGTGATGGGCGGCGACAACATCGGTTCGCTGGAACGCTGGTACAAGGGAGACGAGATCCTGCGGGATTTTGCGGTCTGGGTCTATCCCCGGCCGGGATACGACGCCGGTCCGGTGGTCGACCGCCTGAATGCCGGTCCCGCCTGCAAGGGTGTGACGTATTTTGCCGACGCGCCCCAGAACCCTATCTCGTCCACCGAAATCCGGAATCAACGTACAAAATAAGCCTGGCAGATCTGCCAGGCTTATTTTTGTAGCGCTACCGGGATTCGAACCCGGATTTCAGCCTTGAGAGGGCCGCGAACTAAACCCTTATTCGATAGCGCCGTTCCAAGATTGGACTGCAAATGTATGGCAAATAGTTGAATAATCCAATAGTTTTTTGAAAAACTGTTCCTTCCTGCCATTTTGTCCGGCATTTCGCGATGGCAGGTATTTTGATTATCTTTGTGACCGGATATAGTCCGTAAGAATATGGAAAACGAAGAAAAAGAAATAATCGAAGAGAACCTGGAGACGCCCGCGGAAACGCAGGAGGCGCCCCATAAGGAAGAGAAGGAAAAAGACCGCAGGAAGCGGAAGATCGCCGAACAGGCGGAACAGATCAAGGCGCTGACCGGCGAGGTGGAGCAGGCGCGTGACCAGTACCTTCGGCTGCAGGCCGAATGGGACAATTACCGCCGTCGTACCGCCCGGGAACGGATTGAGCTGATCGACAATGCCGCCAAGGATGTCCTGGCGGGCTTCCTGCCCGTGCTGGACGATTGCGAACGTGCGATGAAGGTCTTGCGGGATTCGGATGCCGCATCCGCGGCCGTCGAGGGTACGGAGCTGATCTACAACAAGTTGATGGGTTATCTCAACCAGCGTGGCGTGGAACGCATCGAAGCGCTCGGCGCCGCGTTCGACACCGACTATCACGAGGCGGTCGCGCAGTTCCCGGTGGAGGATCCTGAGAAGAAGAATACGGTGATCGACGTGACGCAGCAAGGATATACCCTCAACGGGAAGGTGATCCGCTTCGCCAAGGTTGTGGTCGGCATTTAAGGAGGTACGGTAGCGATGGCGGACAAAAGAGATTACTACGAGGTCCTCGGCGTGGACAAGAGCGCCACGGCGGAGGAAATCAAGAAGGCCTACCGCAAGAAGGCCATCGAATATCATCCTGACAAGAATCCGGGCGACAAGGCGGCCGAAGAGAAATTCAAGGAGGCGGCCGAGGCGTACGATGTGCTGAGCGACCCGCAGAAGCGGGCCCGGTACGACCAGTTCGGCCATGCGGGCATGAGCGGCCAGGGCGGTTTCAGCAGCGGCGGCTTCTCGATGGAAGACATCTTCTCGCAGTTCGGCGACATCTTCGGCAGTGCGTTCGGCGGCGGTTTCGGCGGTTTCAGCGGCTTCGGCGGATCGCGGAGCAGCGCCCGGCGGACGACCCGGGGCAGCGACATCCGCATCAAGGTGAAGCTGAGCCTTGCGGAGGTCGTGAAAGGCGTCGAGAAAACGGTCAAGATCAACAAGATGGTGACCTGTCCCGACTGCCAGGGACGGGGCGCCGCATCGGAAGCGGATATCAAGACGTGCGACCATTGCCACGGCACCGGCGTGGTGACGAAGATCGCCAACACGATCCTCGGCCAGATGCAGACTACTTCACCGTGCCCGTATTGCGGCGGGGAAGGCAAGAAGATCACCAACCCCTGCCGTAAATGCAGCGGCACCGGTCTTGTGAAGAATGCGGAGGAGATCACGTTCAAGATTCCGGCCGGCGTGCAGGAAGGCATGCAGCTCACCATCCAGGGCAAGGGCAATGCGGCCCGCAACGGCGGTGTGCCCGGCAACCTGCTGGTGGTGATCGAGGAGGAAGCGCCGAAGGAAGGCGGGCTCCAGCGCGACGGAAACGACCTGGTATATACGCTGAACCTGTCCATCCCCGACGCCATTCTCGGCTGCTCGGTGGAGATTCCCTATATCGACAGCAAGCTCAAGATCAAGATCGATCCCGGCACGCAGCCGGGCAAGATCCTCAAACTGCGCGGAAAAGGCATCCCGGAAGTCAACGGCTACGGAACGGGCGATTACCTGATCTACGTGCAGGTCTATGTGCCCAAACGGCTCGACCGCAAGGAGAAGGAGATTGTGGAAGGCTGGCGGAATTCATCGTCGTTCACGCCGAAATCGTGATGAAGCGGCTGGGATGGATGGTCGCACTCCTGATGAGTGCAAGCGCATTGGCACAGGAGCCGGCGATTCCGCCGCTCGATGTGCCGATGTCGTTTTCCGGCAATTACGGTGAACTGCGGCACGACCATTTCCACGGCGGCCTCGACTGGCGCGTCGGCGGAAAGGTGGGCGACCCGGTCCACGCCATCAAGAGCGGCTATATCTCCCGCGTGACGGTTTCTCCCTGGGGTTACGGAAACGGACTCTATATCACGCATCCCGACGGGACGACCTCGGTGTACGGCCATCTGCTGCGCTTCAGCGATGCGGTGGCCCGCTTTGTGGAGCAGGCGCAGTACGACCGCGAACGCTTCAGCGTGGACCTGACTTTCGGTCCCGAGGCGTTCCCTGTTCAGCAGGGCGACATCGTCGGGCTGGTGGGCAACACGGGTTCCTCGGCCGGCCCGCATCTCCATATGGAGATCCGGGATACGGAGCGGGAACTGCCGCTGAACTACCTTTCGCAGGGCGTTTACCGGCCCGTCGACAGGACGAGCCCCCAGTTTCACCGCGTATGTTTCTACGGACTTGACACGCTTCCCGTTCCCGGGACTTGGCGGATCCACAACCTCACGAATCCGACCGCGGTGCGTGACACCCTGCTGCTGCCGCAGCGGAGCTATGTCGCTTTCGACGTCACCGACCGGCAGGAGGGGACGCCGGGCAAGCTGGCCGTGGAGGAATACCGCGTCTCGCTCGACGATACCTTGCTCTTCGCGTTCAAGGTAGGTGACGTGTCCTTCGACGAGGGCCGGTACATCAAGTCGCTGATCGAGTTCCGTGAGAGCCGCGGCGGCGGCCGCGACCTTGTGAAGAGCCGGGTCGATCCGAACAACCTGCTTTCCGGCAAGATCACCAGCCGTAACGGCGGATTGATCGTCCTGGACGACGATGCCGTGCATACGGTGCGGCTCGACGCTTCGGACGGGTTCGGAAACCGGGCTTCGGTCCGCTACCGGGTTCGGCGCGACGACGGCATCCCGTTCCCGGAACGCGATACGACGTACAACTGGACGCCATGGCTCTGGTATGTGCAGAACGTGGTCTCCGACGGGACGATGACGTTTTTTCTGCCGGCCGGCGCCCTGTACGGCGACATCAATTTCCCCTGGCGGAAAGTGGCGGATCCCGACCCGGCCCGCGGCGTCTTTTCCGACGTGTGGCAGGTCGGTTCGCCGGATATCCCGCTGCAGCTTCCGGGCGAACTGGAAATCGTGGCGGATATCCCGGAAAACCTGGCGGACAAGGCCTATCTGGCCAATTACGGAGACAAGCTTACCTATACCGGTGCGCAGGTGCGCTTCGGCACATACTGTGTCGCCGTCGATACGACGGCGCCGTCCATCCAGTTCCTTGGGAGCAAGGGCAATGTGGTCAACGGCAACACGATCCGAATCCGGGTGCAGGACGATGCTTCCGGCGTCGCCGACGCCCGCGTGGAGATAGACGGACACTGGTACCTCTCGATGCTCAAGCGCGACATCGTTTCGCTCGAACTCAGGGAGGATCGGATCGACCGCGGCAAGCACGAGATCAGCATACGGGTCACCGACAATTGCGGCAACGAATCCTATGAAACCCGCGAATTTTCATATTGATGTGGTCGGACTGATGTCGGGTACGTCGCTCGACGGTCTCGACCTTTGCTGCGTGGCGTTCGACTACGACGGCCGCTGGCATTACCGGATCGTGCAGGCGGAGAGCGTGGATTATCCGGCGGACCTGCGCGGGAAACTGGCTACTGCACAGTCGATGACGGCGCTGGAATACGCCCGTCTGCATTCGGATTACGGACTGTATCTGGGCGCTCAGGTAAAGGCGTTCGTGGAACGCTACGGGCTGGAACCGGACCTGGTTGCCTCGCACGGACAGACGATCTTCCACCAGCCGGGCGTGCGCTTTACGGCGCAGATTGGCTCGGGGGCGGGAATTGCCGCGGTCTCGGGCATCGACACGGTGTGTGATTTCCGGACGACGGACGTCGCGCTGGGCGGCCAGGGTGCGCCACTGGTCCCGATCGGCGATGCGGTGCTGTTCGGCGACTACGATGCCTGCCTGAATCTCGGCGGCTTCTCGAACATTTCGTTTGCGGAAGGGGAGAAGAGGCTGGCGTACGACATCTGTCCGGTGAACTTCGTGCTCAACCGCTATGCCGGCCGGCTCGGCCTTCCGTACGACCGCGACGGGGCGCTGGCGCGGGGCGGCCATGTGTGTGTGGAGCTGCTGGCGGCGTTGAACGCCCTGCCGTTTTACACGCAACAGGGCCCCAAGTCACTGGGCCGTGAGTGGGTGGAATCGGACGTCTATCCGCTGATTGATTCGTTCGGGCTTCCGGAAGCGGACGTGCTCGCCACGTTTGTGGAACACGTCGCGCTGCAGGTCGGCCGGCAGGTGAAGGGCGGCCGGGTGCTGGTCACTGGCGGCGGCGCGCGCAACGGCTTCCTGGTGGAACGGATGCAGGCCTGCGCCCCGCAAGCCCGTTACGTGATTCCCGATCCGTTGACCGTCGATTTCAAGGAAGCGCTGATCTTCGCCCTGCTCGGGGCACTGTATGTCGCAGACCGGCCGAACTGCCTGTCTTCGGTGACGGGCGCCTTGCACGACAACATCGGCGGCTGTCTCTATAAAGGTAATCCAAACAGATGAATCATATGAAAAAGATGCTCCTGCTCGCCAGTGCGCTCCTCGCTGTATGCGCCTGCACCCAGAAACAGGCGGATCCGGTGGCCGATGCCATCGTCGCCGAAATGATGAAAGACATCGACCAGCCGTACGATATCCGGGTCTTCGACCTCAGCCGGCTCGACTCCACTTCGTTCGCCACGGAATTCCAGCGCCGCATCAGTATTTACGACATCCGTCTGGATCAGAACATGACACTTTTCGAGAAGTATGTCAACGAAGGCATGACGACGAATGCCACAAGAAAATACGAAGCGCTCAAGCGGGATACGAAGATTTACAACGAACTCAATGTGATGAAGGAGTTGATGGGGGACGATACGCTGAAGACGGCGTACTACGATTATGCGTTTACCTACAAGGGGACGGTCGGCGGACAGAAGATTGCACCCAAAAAGGCCTTTGCGACGGTGACGCCCGACGGACGCGTCCTGACGTATGCAGCCGACCGCAAGGACCTCCACAAGGCCACCGGCCTCGTGATTCCCGGATACAAGGAATTGCTCGACAGTTTCAAGGAAACCGCTGCAGAAGAGTAGTCTTCTGCAGCGGTTTGTGGAAACAACTGGATTCGAACCAGTGACCCCCTGCTTGTAAGGCAGGTGCTCTAAACCAGCTGAGCTATGCTTCCGGTTTGGGACTGCAAAAATAGGAACTTTTTGAGAATTCGCAAAATTTGATGTTCAAGGTAGTTATGATACGGAAAAGATGGTTGGCGGCAATGGTGCTGCTGGTGTCGCTTTCCGGCTGCGGTACGCAGCGGCAGCCGGTGAATCCGCGGGTGGTTGCCGCGCTGGATTCGCTGCCGGCGCTGGTGGCTGAAAACGGGATCCCGGCGCTTCAGTATTATTATTTCTCGCCCCAGGGCGACCGCCACGGCATAGTCTGGTGGCAGGATGAGGCTTTCGCGATCGATCAGCCGGTAAACGAACAGAGCATCTTCCAGGCGGCGTCGCTCAGCAAGCCGGTGTTCGCCTATATCGTGATGCGGATGGCGGACCGCGGGGAGATTGACCTGGACCGCCCGGTGGCCGACTATACGGACATCGACCGCTTCGACGACAAGGAAATGGCGCGGCGGATCACGCCGCGGATCGTGCTTTCGCACCGGACGGGGCTGCCCAACTGGGCGGCCGGTCCGTCTTCGGACGAATGGCCCGCGAGCCGTATCGTCTTCAAGTATCCGGTGGATTCCTGCTTCGCCTATTCGGGCGAAGGCTATGCGTTCCTCCAACGGGCGGTCGAAGCGATAGCCGGTGAACCGCTGGATGCCGTGGCGCGGCGCGAAGTATTTGAGCCGTTCGATATGCCGACGACTTCCTATGCCTGGCTGCCGGCCTACGATTCGATTGCGCTGCCGGGATTCAACCGTGAAGGGGAAAACCGGGGACAGGGCCGCCATCCGCGTGCCAACAGCGCGTACACGCTCCGGACAAATGCGACGGAATATGCCCGCTTCCTCCGGCGCGGCCTGCTCGCGGGCGAAGGCCTGTCTGAGGCGGCACATCGGGAAATGTTCACGCACCAGGTGCACGCCCGCCGCTATGCGGAGAATCCGCGTGCCTGCGACAGCACCGTATACTGGTGTCTGGGCTTCGGTGCCGTGAACGATGATTACTACTGGCACTGGGGCGACAACGGCAATTTCAAGGCGCTCTGGCTGCTGCATCCCGCCACGAAGGAAGGCTTCGTCTATTTCTCCGACCGGGCCACCGGCCACGACCTGCTGGATCCTTTCCTGAAGCAGCTTACGGGAGAAGACCTGCCCTTGAACGACTGGATCCGCCAATAGGGGGACATTTTTGAGGAAATGCAAGGCAAGGTGACGAAAAAATCGTACTTTTGTCGGTTGAGCATCATTCATCCTTGCATGGACAAATCTGCAAAATTTGAATTATGGTCTGCGCTCTGCCGGAAATTGCGGGAGGCGCTCGTTTCGGTGGTCCCTGTCGGGGCCATCGTCCTGATCCTCGGTCTCACGCCGCTGGTCGACCTGTCGACGCGGGAACTCGTGGTGTTCGGCATCTCCGCCGTCGCGCTCATCGTAGGAATCGCGCTGTTCAACCTGGGTGCCGACCTGGCCATGACGCCGATGGGCCAGCATATCGGCGAAGGACTCACGAAGTCGAAGCGGATCAGTGTCCTGTTTTCGGTGTGTTTCGTGATGGGGCTCCTGATCACCATCGCCGAACCCGACCTCTCGGTGCTGGCGGGACAGGTGAGCGCCGTGATGAACGGGACGGTCCTGATCACCACCGTGGGCGTGGGCGTCGGCCTGTTCCTCCTGCTCGCCGTAATCAAGATTGTGACGCGCACCGACCTGACGATGCTGCTCCTTTTCTTCTATATGCTGCTCTTCAGTTTGGTGGCGCTGCTGATCGACAGGGGGAACGGTGCGTTCCTGCCGTTGTCGTTCGATTCCGGCGGCGTGACCACGGGCCCCATCACCGTGCCTTTCATCATGGCCCTCGGCGTGGGCATCGCGCTGACGGTCGGCGGACGACGGGCCAACGAGAACAGCTTCGGTCTCATCGCGCTCTGCTCCATCGGACCGGTCATCGCCGTGCTGTTCCTTTCGATGGCCGCCAGGGGGAATCTTACCTATGCGATCCCCGATTACTCGATGGAAACAATCCTTCATGGAGGCGTGGGCGACGAGGTGCTCAAGACGATGTGGGACGTGTTCAAGTCGCTGATCCTGGTGGTGGTATTCTTCTTCATCCTGCAGTTTGCGGTGTTGAAGCTGCCCCGGCGGAAGCTGCTGCAGATCCTGATCGGCATCGGCTATACGTTCATCGGGCTCGTGGTCTTCCTCGCGGCGGTCGCCGTCGGATTCATGCCGGTCGGCTACCGTATCGGCAGCCAGCTGGCCTTGGAAAGTCCTGCGGCGCTGATCGTATTCTCATTCGTGCTGGGCATGGTGGTCGTCCTTGCGGAGCCGGCCGTGCACGTGCTCAACAACCAAGTGGAGGACATCACCAACGGCCAAGTGACCCGGCGTCAGATGATGGTCGCCCTGTCCATCGGTGTGGGCATTTCCATCGGTCTTTCCGTACTGCGGATCTACTACGGGTTCTCGCTGCTCTACTACCTGATTCCCGGCTACCTGCTTTCGCTCGGCCTGTCGTTTTTCGTGCCGAAGATCTATACGGCCATCGCTTTCGACTCGGGCGGTGTGGCCAGCGGACCGCTCACCTCGAGTTTCATCCTTCCGCTCGCCATCGGCGCCTGCGTTTCGCTCTGCGGCGAGAGCCAGGTGCTTGACTATGCTTTCGGCATCGTGGCCATGGTCGCGATGACCCCGCTCATCACCATCCAGACCCTCGGCTTCCGTTCCGAGATGAACCTGCGGATGCGCAGCAACATCGCCGTGAAGCGGATCCTCGAAGCCGACGACGACCAGATCATCTATTTCAACTGAACCATGGCAACCAAGAACGCACAAAACGGCCGGAATCTGGCACCCGTCAAGCTGGAGCTGCTGATCACCGTGGTCCGTCTGTCGCGGGTACAGTACTATTCCAACATCATCCAGTCGATGGATGTGAACTTCCTTTTCACCGCCCAGGGCATCGGCACGTCGAAACTGAACATCATCGACCTGCTGGGACTCAACCAGACGACCAAGGGCATCATTTTTTGCGTGGTCAGGGAGGACCGGCTTCCGGAGCTGATGGAGACGCTCCAGGAAAAGTTCCGGACCGTGAAGGAGGGAAGGGGCGTGTCGGTGGCCGTGCCGCTCTCGAGCGTCATCGGCCGGCAGATTTACGGTTTCCTGAGCAACGATCAACGAACAGTGAAAGAATAACGGATATGGCAGACAACAAACACGAAATCATCTTCTGCATCATCAACGCGGGCTTTTCACAGGTAGTCATGGAAGCGGCCAAGAAGGCGGGTGCCAAGGGCGGAACCATCATCCGCGGCCGGGGCACGGCCGATCCGGAATCCGAACAGTTATTCAAGATTTCCGTCCAGCCCGACAAGGAAATCGTGATGATTATCGTCCCCGCCGGCATCAAGGATGACGTGCTGCGCGCTGTCTATCAGGAGGCAGGCCTCGGCGCCGAAAGCCAGGGCATCGCCTTTTCGCTGCCGGTCAGCAAGGCCGTCGGCCTCTCATAGGCCGAGGATTGCCTCGACTTTCTGCATGGTATCGTAACGGTCCCAGTCGGCGCGGTTGGCGAAGATCAGCACGAGGGCGTCGTCTTCGGGGTAGCGGGCGGCAAGAATCTTGAAGCCGCCGTTGTCGCCGGTGTGGTAGATCACCTCTTTCGAGGTATCGGTCTTCGGCTCGATGAACCAGCCGTAGCCGTACCAGGTGTTCGGACGGTTCTGGTAATCGCTCCAGGGACTGTCGCTTACGGAGGTGTGCGGGGACTGCGCATTCCTGCGGGAAGCTTCCGGGAGCACCGTGTTCGCCCGAAGGGCTTTCTCCCACTGCACGAATTCGTGCGTAGAGGTATAGATGCCGCCGTCGGGCCGGGTGGCGAAGAAGGTCTCCTCGCCATAATCGTATTCATACCATTGTTTCGGTCCGTCGGCCGGTTTTGTGTCGGCCGTCCGTTCCTCCGGCATCTCTTCCACGTCGGCATATTCGTAGCCGTGGGCCATATTGGGAATCCGGTCCTGGTGCGCCGGGTCGAAGTACAGCGTCTGCTTCATCCCGGCCGGCAGGAAGATGTGTTCCGTAACGTACGTGTCGAACGGTTGTCCGCTGACTTTTTCCACGATGGCCCCGCAGAGTACGTACGTGGGATTGATGTATTCGTAGGCCGAGCCGGGCAGGAAATGTAGTTCCGTTACATCCGGGAGATAGGAAAGCGCCAGGGCTTCGTCGCCCGTGATCTTGAGCTCGCGGGGAATGCCGCCGCGGGCATCCGGTACGCCGGAGGAATGGGAGAGGAGATGCTTGATCCGCACTTCTTTCCAGAAAGCCTGCTCGAAAGGAAAGTACATGGCCACGGGATCTTCCAACGACAGCTTGCCCGCTTCGGCCAGTTGCAGGATCGCCACGGCCGTGAACTGTTTCGATACCGAGGCGATGTTGAAGAAGGTATTCCCGTCGATGGGCTTTTTCGTCTCCAGGTCGGCGACGCCGTAGCCCTTGTCGAAGAGGATGTCATCGCCTTTCAGGATCAGGACGGCCGCGCCGGGTTCGTCGGGCGGGAACATTCCGGAGAAGAGGCGGTCGAGTTGTGCCGTGTTCTGCTTGCAGGAAACCATAAGGGTAAGGGAAATCAGGAGGAAGAAAGACAGTTTTTTCATAGATGGAGGGGATTACAGGTTCCGGCGAAGGAGGTCGAGGGCGTGCGAGGCGAAGCGTTCGATGTTGACGGCGCGCGATGCGGCGAAACGGACGCATTGCGTGGCGACCGTCACGCTGCCGTCGGCTTGCTTTTTCGCTGCGGCCAGCCACGCGGTTCCGACCGGCTTTTCAAGCGATCCGCCCCCAGGGCCGGCAATGCCCGAGGTGGCCACGGCATAGTCGGTGTCGAGCACCCGAAGGACCCCTGCGGCCATTTCGCGCACGCAGGGTTCGCTGACGGCGCCAAAGCGGGACAATGTCTCGGAACGTACGCCTAATACATTCATTTTCACCTCGTTGGAGTAGGATGTTACGGATCCCTTGTAGTAGTCGCTGCATCCCGGGACGGAGGTGATGAGTTCGGAGAGATGGCCGCCCGTGCAGGACTCGGCCAGGGCCAGGGTCTTGCCTGCGGAGCGGAGTTTCCGGCCGATCACTTCCTGAAGCGTGTCTTCGCCTTCGCCATAGATGGCGTCGCCCAGGATGGCCTGCAGCTGCTTGAGGTAGGGCGTAAAGTCGGCCTTGCCGCCGAACTGCGTGAGACGAAGCCGGACGCCGATGGTCGGATTCGGCAGGTAGGCCAGGTGAATGTTGGCGGGCAGCGCGTCTTCCCAGGCTTCAATCTGTTTGGCCAGCGTCGATTCGGGGATGCCGAACGTGACGACGGTGTGGTGGGTGATGGCTTCCAGGGCGAAATGGCGCCGGATGTCGTCCATCACGTCGGGCAGGAGACCGATTGCCTCGAACGGCACGCCGGGAAGGGAATACAGTGCAGCCTGTCCCCGGGCGCCCAGGCCGTAGAATGCCATGCACGGGGCGGTTCCCAGCTTGTTGGGAATCACCGTACATGCATCCGGGACGAGGGCCTGTGCCCGGTTGGTGTCGATCAGCGGAATGCCGCGGGCGCCCAGGATCCGTTCGATGTGCGCCATCTGTTCGGGCGATTCCTTGTAGCCACGGGAGCCGGAGAGTTCGCGGAGCGCATCTTTCGTGATGTCGTCCTTCGTGGGTCCCAGGCCGCCGGTGACGATGACGATATCGTTCTGGTCGAGGCAGTTGCCCAGTTCTGCAAGGATCCGGCCCCGATCGTCGCCGATCGAGGTCATATGCTTGACCTGGATGCCCAGCAGATTGAGTTCACGGGCGATGTGTGCAGAGTTCGTATCGACGATCTGGCCGATGAGAATCTCATCGCCGATGGTACAGATTGCAGCTGTTTTCATCTCTTTTCCAGATATTTAACGATTCGATAGAGTAAGCGGGGGCCATAGTGCGACGGGGAATTGGTCACAGCGACCAGGTCGGCTCCGGTATCGAGCAGCTGGGCTGCGCGTTCCGGCGTGGCAATCTCCCCGGTCGCGATGACGGGAAGCAGGCCCTGCGTGATGTCGCGGACCTTCTCCACAAATTCGGCGCCCACCATCACGCCGTCGATGCCGCTTCCCAGCATATAGGCCGACACGTCTTCGAGCTGGTCGGTCGTCAAATCCGGATAAAGCTTGAATATCACCGGTTTATAGGTGTCATTGTAGCGTCGGAGCTCGAGCAGGTGGTCGATGACCTTGGAGACGGAACTGTTCATCGATACGTTGAGGACGATGCCGTCCACGAAATCGTAGATGAGCGTGAAAGCCTTGACCAGGTCCTTGGAATTGGTCAGGTTGCCCAGGATGACCGTATCGGCGGTCCGTTTCTGCAGGTTACTGACGGTGAACCGGATATCCCGGACGGGACCGATCTCGATGAAGGCGGGCGAGAAACAGGACATCGCGTCGGTGAATTCGCCGTGCTTGTCGATGCCGGCTGCCACGCCGACCGGATGGGCGAAGCGGATGCCCATCAACTGCTTGTCCAGCCCCGTCTCGTGCCGCTGATAGAAGAAGCGGACCAGCGGATGCAGGAAAGGAACGTGCTTGAGTACGCGGAGGAAGGGGATATTCGAAGATGCGTTCATCGCCGTTTGTATCGCAATATACAAAGGTACGATTTATTTCTCTTCGTAGGTTCCGTCGTTGAAAAAGACGATGATGCGGGCGATTCTTCGGGCGGTTTTCGGCAGGGCGGGCATGGACGATTGCTCGAATATGCGATTCTCAGCGGGTTGAGACGTCGCCATTTCGTCTATAATAGATTGATCTTCAGTCAGTAGTGATGGCGTCTCCTCTGTATCGATGAGGGACGGTTCAGAAAAAAGGTCCTTTGTTTCTCCGGTTTCCGGCTGCCGACAGTCACTTTTGTAGGGACGGCCCTTTCCGAGAATCAGCCATTCGGGGTTGAGGTCGGGGTAGGCGGTCAACATTTTCTGGATGAATTCGAAATTCGGATTGTTCCTACCCGCGAGCAAATGGGAGATGCCGGAACGCTGGATGCCCATTACCTCCGCAAACCGGGCGGGGGAGAGGTTTTCCATCGTGAGGAATTGTTTCAGACGGTCTTGCATAGGGCGTTTTTCTTGGATATACAAATGTAACAATAATAATCGGAACGACAAAACATCTGGCGCAAGTTTTATACGCCTTTAAACGATTACATTTGTAATTACTCGGGTTGTTTCCAAAATAAGACAACATCCCTATGTTAATTCATTAAAGTAAAGAAATAGATAGAGTATGTAACTTACTGGGATTTCGAACTATTTATAGATATATTCCCGGTATTTTTCGCCCATTTCGCGGGACAGGTTAGGATTTTAACCAAAGTAAAGGTTTAGAACGATATTATAAATAGCTGGGAATTAATATAATATGATAATACAGTCGGAGAAAGATGGATATTTTTGTGACTTTTTGCTTTGCGGCGTGGATTGCTTGGGCGTATCGGGTATGTTTCTGAATTCAGAATTGTAAACCTGTTTCGTACGTTTTATTTTGTAAACATTTTTACGCCGGATGATTGCTTTTGTATTTCCGTTGACAATGATGTATTTTTGTAGGCCAAAAAACTTAGCGATGGTCCAGGACATCCGCATAGAAAACTATGATTATCCGCTTCCTGACGAGCGGATAGCGCGTTATCCGTTGCCGCAACGCGATGATTCAAAGTTGCTTGTATTCACGAATTCTAGCGGTAGAGTGCCTGAGAATCGAAAATTTCCGGACCTTGCCGACTGTCTCCCGGAGAAATCGATGATCGTGTTCAACGAAACGAAGGTGGTTCCGGCCCGTCTCCTCTTCCAAAAGGAAACGGGCGCCCTGATCGAGGTATTCTGTCTTGAGCCCGCCGATCCGGCTGATTATCAGCTTTGTTTTGCCGCGACGGAATCGTGCTGCTGGAAAGTCATCCTGGGTAATGCGAAGCGCTGGAAAAACGGCCGTCTGCGCCTGTATGTCGGAACCGGCAATCCCGATGCCGCACTGCTGGAGGCTATTTCGCTGGAAGCAGAACGCGTCGAACGGTCGGAAAGTCCCGTCGTTTCGTTCCATTGGCAGGGCGGGTATTCTTTTTCGCAGGTAATGGGGCTTGCGGGACGCATTCCGATCCCGCCCTATTTGAAGCGGGATTCGGAATCCATCGACCGTGAGCGCTATCAGACCTGGTATGCGCGGCAGGAAGGGTCCGTGGCCGCCCCTACGGCGGGGCTCCATTTTACCGGACGGGAGCTGGATGCGCTGGCTGCAAAGGGCATCGATCGGCTGAACCTGTGTCTCCACGTGGGCGCAGGCACGTTCCTGCCGGTCAAGAGCGAGACGATCGGCGGTCACGCGATGCACAGCGAGCCGTTTTCGGTAACCAAGGCGTTTCTCAAGGCGCTGGCCGCCAAGGGAGACCGACAGCTTACCGCTGTCGGGACGACATCCACGCGCTGCCTGGAGTCGCTGTATTTCCTCGGGGTCCGCTGCCTGGAGGGCGGTGAACCCGACTGTGTCGGCCAGTGGGAGCCCTACCGGCCGGAAGGCTATGCGTATCCGCTTTCCGAAGCCCTGCTTGCGCTGGTTGACTATCTTGAACGGAACGGCCGGGACGTGCTTTCCGCCCGTACGCAGATCATCATCGTACCGGGATACCGGTTCCGGGTCATCGACTACCTGGTCACCAATTTCCACCAGCCCAAGAGCACGCTGCTGCTGCTGATCAGCGCCCTGGTGGGGGATGCGTGGCGGGACATCTACCGTTTCGCCCTGGAAAACGGATACCGTTTCCTCAGTTACGGAGATTCGTCATTATTACAGAAAGTTTGATATATTTGCAGAAGTAATACGGATAATTGCCATGAAGAGTCTATTCGATATCAACAGATACATTGTGGAGCGGGTCGGCTTCTCCTATGGCCAGTGGTTGCTGGCCGCCGCCATCCTGTTCGCCCTGTTATGCCTGTGCTTCGTGCTGCTTGCGCGCCGGGGGCGGGTGAAAGTGCGCCAGCTGTTCATTGAAACGGGCTGGACGGCGCTCTGGTACTTCGGACTGGTGGCGTTGAGTTTCATCACGTTCTGGCCTTTCGGCGACAAGAAACCGCTTTGGGAACCGGGACGCCCCGCACTGGTCTGGTGCGTGGCGGGCGCTGTCGTCGCCCTGTTGTATGTGCTGTATTTCCAGAAACGGAAAAAACACGTCGCCGACAAGGTTTCGGCCAATGCGATCCGAAAAAGCGCGGCCGACAGCGGCGCTGCGAAATACTGCTTTGCGCTGCTGTTCGCCGGAATGCTGGTCTCGTCCGTTATTTGCGGCGTCAGGGCGGTCGGGGGCGACAGCATGATCCATCTGCTGGTTCCGATGCTGTTCGTCGTGCTGTCCGTGCTGCTGTTCTGCCTGACGCACTTCCGCGTGTGGTTCCTGCTGGGCGGCCTGCTCATTTTGGGCTATGCGTTCCTGATGATCCAGAATGCACTGGCCGTGACACGCTTCGGCTATACGCCGCTGCTGGCGCTGATTCCGCTCTATCTTTCAGCTGTCCTTCCGCTATTTGCCCTTTCATTCCTAAAGCAGCGATAGATGTACGAGAACATTCGACCCTACAATGATGCGGAGACGGCGCAGGCGCTCAAGCGTGCGTCCAACAACCGGCTGATGGAGCAGATTTCCGCCTTCCTGTTTCCGGGAAAGGATACGGACATCCTGCGCAATACGCTCAATACGATCCACGGCGTCGATGATTTCCAGACCCGCGTGATGTATCCGGCCGTGCGCAGCATCCTGGGCAAGACCACGAAAGGGCTTACCTACGAAGGTCTGGACTGGTTCGAGGGCGGCGGGCGTTATACGATGCTCTCGTCGCACCGCGACATCGTGCTCGACTCGGCGTTCATCCAGTATATCTTCAAGGACAACGGCCTTCCGCTGTCCGAGATCGCAGTGGGGGACAACCTGATCTACAATCAGTTCGTGGAAGACCTGATGCGTTCCAACCGGATGATCAAGGTGGCCCGCAGCACGAGCCCGAAGGAACTCTACGAAACGTCGCGCGAACTTTCGTCCTACATCCGGATGCGGCTCTGCGACGAACATCCGGCCTCGATCTGGATTTCGCACCGCAACGGACGCACGAAAGACGGGAATGACACTACCGAACAGGGGTTGCTCAAGATGCTCTCGATGAGCGGAAGCCGCGACTTCGCCGAAAACATGGGCGAACTCCGCCTGATGCCGGTCGCGGTCTCCTATGAGATCGAAAGCTGCGGAATCAAAAAGGCTTACGAGGTTTACATCAAGCAGATGATGGGTTCGTACGTCAAACGTCCCGGCGAGGATCTGGAGAGCATCATCCTGGGCATCATGCAGCAGAAGGGGCGGGTGCATGTCGCCTTCTGCAAGCCCATCACCCGGGCTGAGCTCGAAGCCTGCGCCGCGCTCGACAAGAACGAACGGTTCCGCCAACTGGCCCGGATCGTCGACGAGCGCATCCTCGAATCCTACCGGATCTGGCCGAACAACATCGCCGCCGCCGAAATGCTGACCGGGCGGGAACCGTCCGACCGGCACGTGTACGAGCAGTTTGAGAAGTATCTCAAGGAAGAGCTCAACACGCTGCCCAAGCACCGTGTGGACCGCCGCTGCATCCGCGACATCCTCGTCAAGATCTACGCGACGCCGGTCCTGCGCAAGGGTTTCTGATTCCGCCCGCATCACATTTGTTCGTAAATCGGGTCTGACGGCCCGATTTGTCTTTTATTTGTCTGTAAAAATGATTAAATTTGCAGATTAAGGTTGATTCTGTAAAAACAACAATTATTTCTATCGATATGAAAAAGAACATAACGCTGAAAGAAGCTGTCGCTATGATCAAGGACGGCTCCACGATTATGATCGGCGGCTTCCTGGGAACGGGCGCCCCCAAACAGATTGTCGATGCACTGGCCGAAAGCGGCGTCAAGAACCTGACCGTCATCTGCAACGATACGGTCTTTGACGGAAAGGGCTGGAGCAAGCTGATTGAAAACCATCAGGTAAAGGAAATCTATGCTTCTTACATCGGAGGCAGCAAGGCTTCGATCGAGCAGATGAACAACGGTGACCTGAAGATGAACCTGGTTCCGCAGGGAACGCTGGCCGAGCGCATCCGTGCCAAGGGTGCGGGCCTGGGCGGCATCCTGACGCCGACCGGTCTGGGCACCGTGGTCCAGGAAGGAAAGGAGATCCTTACGGTGGACGGCAAGCAGTATCTGCTCGAAAAACCGCTCGGCGCCGATTTCGCGCTGATCGGCGGCAGCATCGTGGACGAGTCGGGCAACGTGTTCTACCGCGGCACGACCAAGAACTTCAACCCGATGATGGCCCAGGCGGCCGAAACGGTGATCGTGGAGGCCGAGAAACTGGTCAAGGTGGGCGAGATCGAGCCGGAGGCCGTGCATACGCCCGCCCTCTTCGTGGACTATATCTATGTCGAACAGTAACGATCCGTACAGGCTATGGCAGAATACAAATCCATGATCCGCGTCCGGATGAGCGCCAAGGACGCACATTACGGCGGAAACCTGGTGGACGGCGCGCACATGCTGCATCTGTTCGGTGACGTCGCCACCGAACTGCTGATCCTCCGCGACGGCGACGAAGGCCTGTTCAAGGCCTATGACATGGTCGAATTCATCGCCCCGGTCTATGCGGGCGATTTCATCGAAGCCACGGGCGAGATCGTCTCGGAAGGCAATACCTCCCGCAAGATGGTGTTCGAGGCCCGCAAGGTCATCGCGCCGCGTCCGGACATTTCTGATTCCGCCGCCGACCTGCTCGAGGAGCCGGTCGTGGTATGCCGCGCCAGCGGTACGTGTGTAACCCCCAAGAAATGCCAGCGTAAATAATGGACAAGCTGATCATTACCGCCGCCATCTGCGGCGCGGAAGTCACGAAGGAGCAGAATCCCGCCGTGCCCTATACCGTGGAGGAGATCGTCCGCGAAGCGAAGTCGGCCGTCGACGCCGGCGCCGCGATCGTCCACCTGCACGTCCGCTGGGACGACGGCACGCCCACGCAGGACCGGGGTCGTTTCCAGGAATGTGAAGAGGCCATCCTGAAGGTGTGCCCCAATGTCATCCTGATCCCTTCCACCGGCGGAGCCGTCGGCATGACACCCGACGAACGCCTCCAGTCCACCGACACCGACCCGCTGCCCGAAATGGCCACCCTCGACTGCGGTACCTGCAACTTCGGCGACGAGATCTTCGACAACACGATGCCGACCATGCGCGCCTTCGGCAAACGCATGATGGAACGCGGCATCAAGCCCGAATACGAATGCTTTGAGATGGGGCACCTCGACACCATCCTCAACATGGCCAGGAAGGGGCAGGCTCCCGGCGCTCCCATGCAGTTCAACTTCGTGCTGGGCGTCCCCGGGTGCACGCCTGCCACCGTCGCCAACCTCTGCTGGCTGGTGAACGGCATTCCGGCCGGCTCGACCTGGACGGTGACCGGCGTAGGCCGTCACGCATTCCCGATGGCCGCCGCGGCCATCGCCATGGGCGGTAATGTCCGCGTCGGTTTCGAGGACAATCTCTATCTCTCGAAAGGCGTCCTGGCCAGGAATAACGGCGAACTGGTCGCCAAGGTCGTCCGCCTTGCCGCTGAACTGGGCCGTCCCGTCGCCACGAGCGACGAAGCCCGCGAGATATTGGGTCTTAAAAAATGATAATCCCTCCAAAAAAGGAAACAATAAACTTTATAACGTAATATGGCACAGAAACACGGAAACAAGTACGGAACGCACCGCGTCATCGAACCGAAGGGTGTCCTTCCGCAACCGGCAAACAAACTCGACAACAACATGGACGAAATCTGGGACAACGAGATCCTGATCGACGTCCAGACCCTCAACATCGACTCCGCGTCGTTCACCGACATCCACAACTACGCCCGCCAGCAGGCCGGCGAAGGTGCCAGCGAGGAGAGAATCATGGAAGAGGTAAAGAAGGAGATGCTGCTCAACGTCGAACTGCAGGGCAAGCACCGCAACCGCCGTACGGGTTCGGGTGGCATGCTGCTCGGCAAGGTCGAGAAGATCGGCGACGCCCTCAAGGGAAAAATCGACCTGAAGGAAGGCGACCGCATCGCCACGCTGGTCAGCCTCTCGCTGACCCCGCTGCGCATAGACGAGATCCTCGCCATCCGTCCCGACGTGGACCAGGTGGACATCAAGGGCAAGGCCATCCTCTTCGAGAGCGGCATCTATGCGAAGATTCCGACCGACATGCCGGAGAAGCTCGCCCTTTCCGCACTCGACGTGGCCGGCGCGCCCGCCCAGACCGCGAAGCTCTGCCAGTATGGCCAGACGGTCGTCATTCTGGGAGCCGGCGGCAAGAGCGGCATGCTCTGCGCGTATGAGGCGAAGAAGCGCGTCGGCGTGACCGGCAAGGTGATCGGCATTGCGAACAGTCCCCGTTCTACCCAGCGCATCAAGGACCTCGGCTTCTGCGACGTCGTGGAAAGCGCGGCCGGCATGACCCCCGTGCAGGTCTATGAACTCGTCGAGAAACTGACCGGCGGCAAGATGGCCGACGTGACCATCAACTGCGTGAACGTGCCCGACCAGGAAATGACGGCCGTGCTCTGCACGAAGGACGACGGCATCGTGTATTTCTTCTCGATGGCCACCAGCTTCACCAAGGCCTCCCTGGGTGCGGAAGGCATCGGTGCGGACGTGAACATGATCATGGGCAACGGCTATACCAAGGGCCACGCCGAGTTCACGTTGCAGGAGCTGCGCGAATGTCCGAAACTCCGGAAGATCTTTGAGGAACTTTACGCATAAGGCACCATGAACGTTTCCCGTAGAAATGATCTTTTTCCGGAGGTGACCGACGCCCAGTGGAACGACTGGAAATGGCAGGTCAAGAACCGGATCGAGACACTGGACGAGCTGAAGAAATACGTGAAGCTGACGCCGGAAGAGGAGGAGGGCGTGAAGAAATGCCTGTCCACCCTGCGGATGGCCATCACGCCCTATTATATCTCCCTGATCGACCCGGACGATCCGTTCGATCCCGTGCGCCGTCAGTGCATTCCGACGGCCGCCGAGACGCACCAGTCCGCCGCCGACCTGCTCGACCCGCTCCACGAGGACACCGACAGCCCGACACCGGGCCTGACACACCGCTACCCGGACCGCGTGCTGCTGCTGATCACCGATATGTGCTCGATGTACTGCCGCCACTGCACCCGCCGCCGCTTCGCCGGCCAGAAGGACGATGAAAGCCCCCGCGAGCGCATCGACAAGGCCATCGAATACATCCGCAACACGCCCGAGGTGCGCGACGTGCTCCTGTCGGGCGGCGACGCCCTGATGGTGAGCGACGCGTGGCTGGAGGACATCATCCGCCGGCTCCGCGAGATCCCCCACGTGGAGATTGTCCGCATCGGCAGCCGTACGCCGGTGGTGTGCCCGCAGCGCATCACGCCTGAGCTCTGCAACATGCTCAGGAAGTATCATCCGATCTGGCTCAACACGCATTTCAACCATCCGAACGAAGTGACCGCCGAATCGGCGGCCGCCTGCGCCCGCCTGGCCGACGCCGGCATTCCGCTGGGCAACCAGTCGGTGCTGCTGCGCGGCGTGAACGACTGCGTCCACGTGATGAAGAAACTCGTCCACGAGCTGGTGAAGATGCGGGTGCGCCCGTACTACATCTACCAGTGCGACCTGTCGATGGGACTGGAGCATTTCCGGACGCCGGTTTCCAAGGGCATCGAGATCATCGAGGCGCTTCGGGGACACACCTCCGGCTATGCCGTTCCCACGTTCGTGGTGGATGCGCCGGGCGGAGGCGGCAAGACGCCGGTGATGCCGCAGTATGTGATCTCCCAGGCGCCGGGCAAGGTGGTCCTCCGCAACTTCGAGGGCGTGATCACCACCTATACCGAACCTGCGGAGTATCATCAGGAATGCCACTGTCCGGAATGCAGGAAGAAGCTTGAGGGCGTGGCCGGGCTGCTGGAAGGCCAGCTGATGGCGATCGAGCCGGCCTACCTGGAACGGGTCGAGCGCAGCAAAAGACGCAGGTAATGCCTTTCGTAGGGGAGATACTCAAACATAAGAGCGTGTCGATCGTCGGCCTTGCCAAGAACGCCGGCAAGACGGAGTGTCTCAACTACATCATCAAACGGTTGCCGCTCGGCTGGTTCAACGTGGCGGTGACTTCGATCGGGATCGACGGGGAAACGACCGACCAGGTGACAGGTACCGTCAAGCCCGAGATCACAGTACGGGAGGGGATGTTCTTTGCGACCAGCGAAAAGCATTTCCGGCAGAAACGTCCCCTTTCCGAACTGTATGCGGTGAGCGATGAGGACACGGCCCTCGGGCGCGTGGTGACGGCCAAGGCCCTGCAGGAAGGAAAAGTGCTGCTGAGCGGCCCTTCCGGCGCTGCGGCCCTGAAACGATGGATGCGTTCATTGAATGATTTTGGGATAGACTTGATCCTGATCGACGGCGCGCTTTCCCGTCTGAGTACCGCGTCGCCCGCCGTGAGCGAGGCGATGGTGCTGTCGACGGGCGCTGCGTATTCGGCGAACATCCGCGAACTGGTCGGCAAGACGGCGTTCGTGGTGGAATTGATCCGGCTCCCGCTGTATGTGGGGCCGGAACCCGGGATACGGGTGTCTTCGTTCTCCTCGCTTGACGCGGCCGACTTGAAGGGAAACCGTGTCATCGAGGTCGAAGGCGCACTGACCGACAGGCTGTTGCAGAAGGTACGTCAAGGACTTGGTGAGGAAGAGACGGAACTGGTGGTCGGAGACTTCACCAAGGTGTTCTGCTCGCAGGAACTGTATCGCGCCTTTGTCCGGCGCGGCGGCAGGATTTCCGTCCGGATGAAGAGCGAGTTGCTAGCGGTGTGTGTCAACCCCGTGGCGCCCAACGGCATCGTCCTGGATTCGGACACGCTCTGCCGGGAGCTTTCGCAGCGGATCGGTCTGCCCGTGTATGATATTGTTAAGAACGACTATGAAATTTAAGGAAATCGTTGAGAGCCCCTGTGGCATCCGCTGCCTGTTCGACGAACTGGGCCTGCAGAGCGGATATGCACGCAAGGTCTTGCTGGATCGGGAAATGATGACCGATTCCGGCAGGATCGATGCGGCGTATGCCACCTTGCGCAGGTTCTTCGACCTGGTCGTGACCGACCGTCGCAGTGTGGAAGACATGCGCTTCCGCCTGCAGGGACTCCGCGATATCTCCGGAACGCTTTCCTCCCTGGCGGAGGGAGCGACCCTGGATGAGATTGAATTTTTCGAGATCAAGCATATGGCCCTGCTGGCCGAATCGCTGGCGATGGGGACGGACCTGGATGCCGTAATCGGGATCCTGGACCCGGACGGGCTGCGGATCGGCACGTTCTACCTCTATGATTCCTATTCGGTGGAGCTGCGGCGTCTGCGCGCCGCCGTGGAACAGGATCCGGACGACGGCGGGCTTCAGGAACAGCTGGCGGTCGAAGAAGACCGGCTGAAGAAAGTCATCAGCGACAAATTGCGGCCGTATGCGCGTGGATTGCTGCAGACGCTTCGCGAAATGGCCGAACTGGATATCTCCCTGGCCCTGGCCGTCCAGATGAACGTGGAAGGACTGTCCATCCCGACATCGGGACAGGAGACGGAGATTACCGGGATGTTCCATCCGGGTGTGCGGGCGGCCCTCAAGGCAAAGGGACGCGATTTCCAGCCGGTTGACTTCTCGTTCCGGCGCGGGGTTCCGGCCACCGTAATCGGCGCCAACATGGGCGGCAAGACCGTTGCGCTCAAGACACTGTGCATGATGCAGTATCTGTATCAGTTCGGTTTCGCCCTGCCGGCCGCCTCGGCTGTGATGACGCCTTTCGACGATATCCGGTTCTGCATCGGTGACGAGCAGAACGAGAAGACGGGCCTTTCTTCCTTCGCTGCGGAAATGCAGCGCATCGACCAGGCCGTGGCCGCCGTGGAAAAGGGCGGCCGGGTCCTGCTGCTGGTGGATGAACCCGCCCGTACGACCAACCCCGTCGAAGGGACGGCGCTCGTGGCGGCCCTGCTGGAACGGTTGGCGGACCGGCCCAATCTGGCGCTGGTCATGACGACGCATTACACGGTGGCGCA
The DNA here is from genome assembly GCA_947306365.1 of uncultured Bacteroidales bacterium. Taxonomy (GTDB): domain Bacteria; phylum Bacteroidota; class Bacteroidia; order Bacteroidales; family UBA932; genus Cacconaster. Next base: position 18,092 of record CAMZGD010000020.1, on the reverse strand, counting down.
CGACGGCCAGTGCTGGCGTGTCAGGGGACTGCTGCCGGGCACGAAAGGCCGGACCATGGATTACAGGCTCGTGAAGACGACGAGCCACGAAGTGCCGCACGAGGCACTCAACATCGCGCGGGAACTCGGCATCGATCCGCGCTGGATTGATTTGGCAGACACTATAATGAAACGACAATATGAATAAGAGCAAACTTGGACTGGACCAGCGGAAGGTCGACAGGGCGCGGTTCCTGGCGCGACAGATTGCGGAAGACGTGCAATCGTTCGCCGACGGGTACACGACCGTGGCCGTGGAGCGTACCATCTGCCGGCTGCTGGGCATCGACGGTGTCGATGAGAATCAGGTCCCGCTGCCGAACGTAGTCGTCGACTCCCTCAAGGGGGCCGGCGTGCTGGGGCAGGGCGTGATGTTCTACATCGGCAATGCCATGGTCGCTACGGGCAGGACGCCGCAGGAAATCGCAGAGGCGGTTGCCGATGGTTCCCTCGACCTGACAAAAGTCGGCATTGCCGACAGAAAGAAAGCGGAAGCCGCCCTGCAACCTGTCATCAATGGTTCGATCGAACGGATACGGGCACGCCGCAGCCGGCGCGAGGCGTATCTGAAAACGCTGGGGGAAGGCCCCAAGCCATACCTTTATATCATCGTGGCCACCGGCAACATCTATGAAGACGTAGTCCAGGCCGAGGCCGGCGCCAGGCAGGGTGCCGACGTGATCGCGGTCATCCGTACGACGGGCCAGTCGCTGCTCGATTACGTTCCCTATGGCGCTACGACCGAAGGCTTCGGCGGCACCTTCGCCACGCAGGAGAATTTCCGCATCATGCGCGCCGCCCTCGACAAGGTGGGCGAGGAGGTGGGCCGCTACATCCGTCTGTGCAACTACTGCTCGGGCCTGTGCATGCCTGAAATCGCCATCATGGGCGCTTTCGAGGGCCTCGACGTGATGCTCAACGACGCGCTCTACGGCATCCTGTTCCGCGACATCAACATGCAGCGTACGCTGGTGGACCAGTTCTTCTCGCGCGTGATCAACGGCTTCGCCGGTGTGATCATCAATACGGGCGAGGACAACTACCTGACCACCGCCGACGCGGTGGAGGCCGCCCACACGGTGCTGGCTTCCGACATCATCAACGAGCAGCTGGCCCTGCTGGCCGGGCTGCCCGAGGAACAGATGGGCCTGGGGCACGCCTTCGAGATGGATCCGATGCTGACCAACGGTTTCCTGTACGAACTGGCGCAGGCCCAGATGACGCGCGAGATCTTCCCGAAAGCCACGCTGAAATATATGCCGCCGACCAAGTTCATGACCGGCAACATCTTCCGTGGCCATATCCAGGACGCCCTGTTCAACATCATCGGCATCTGGACCCATCAGGGCATCCAGCTGCTGGGTATGCCGACCGAGGCCATCCATACGCCCTTCATGAGCGACCGCTATCTTTCCATCGAGAATGCCCGCTACATTTTCAACAATATGCGGGACATCGGCGAGGAGATGGAGTTCAAGGAGGGCGGCATCATCCGCCAGCGTGCCGCGCTGGTGCTGGACAATGCCGTCGCGCTGCTCGAGGAACTCGTCAAGGAAGGGCTTTTCAACGCCCTTGAGAAGGGCAAGTTCGGCGACGTGAAGCGTCCGAAGGACGGTGGCAAGGGCCTTGACGGCGTTGTTCCCAAGGGAGCGAATTATTCCAATCCGTTTATTGATTTGATGAAAGGGAGGAGATAACGATGAGTGGCGGACTTTATTCAATGGATGCCAAGGATTTCGACAAGACCTTGGACCTTACGAAAGTAAAACCGTACGGGGATACGATGAACGACGGGAAGGTGCAGCTGAGCTTCACGCTGCCCGTCCCGTGCGGCCCGGAGGCGGTGGAAGCGGCCAAGCAGCTGCTCAAGGAGATGGGCTTCAACAACCCGCTGGTGGTGTTCTATCAGGAGCTTACCCCGGGTTACACGTTCTTCAACTGCTACGGAAGCACCGTCTATACCGTGGATTACACGTCCATCTATGTGCCGAAGGTCGAATCTTCGGTGATGGAAATGAAGGAGACCGACGAATACATCCGGCAGAACATCGGCCGGAAACTGGTCGTGGTGGGCGCCTCTACGGGAACCGACGCCCATACGGTGGGCATTGACGCCATCATGAACATGAAAGGCTATGCGGGCCACTACGGCATCGAACGGTACGACATGTTCGAGGCCTATAACATGGGCAGCCAGGTGCCGAACGAGGAATTCATTGCCAAAGCGCTCGAACTCCACGCCGACGCCCTGCTTGTGTCGCAGACGGTCACGCAGAAGGATGTGCACATCAAGAACCTCACGGAACTGATCGAACTGTTGGAAGCGGAAAACCTCCGCGACAAGCTGATTGTGGTGTGCGGTGGTCCTCGCATCTCGCACGAGCTCGCGAAGGAGCTGGGTTACGACGCCGGGTTCGGCGCTGGAACGTATGCCGACGATGTGGCTTCGTTCGTTGCGCAAGAATTCGTCAAGAGAATGAATACCAAGAAATAACAATATCAAAATCTTACAAGTATGGACAAAGCACAAATCAGAGAAACGATTGCGCGCCGTGCGGCCCTGGAACTCAAGGACGGCGACGTGGTGAACCTCGGCATCGGCCTTCCGACCGCGATTCCAAACTACCTTCCCGAAGGCGTGAACGTGACGCTCCAGTCCGAGAACGGCCTGGTCGGCATGGGTCCGGCTCCGGAGCCCGGCAAGGAAGACAAGGATTACGTCAACGCCGGCGGCGCCTACATCACGGCGTATCCGGGTGCGTATGCCTGCTCTTCGGCCGATTCTTTCCTGATCATCCGCGGCGGTCACGTGGACTGCACGTTCCTGGGCGCCATGCAGGTGGACGAGAAGGGCAACCTGGCCAACTGGATGATTCCGGGCAAGCTGACGCCGGGCATGGGCGGTGCGATGGACCTCGTCGTCGGCGCCAAGCGCGTGATCGTGGCGATGGAACATACCCAGAAGGGCAACCACAAGATCATGAAGGAGTGCAACCTTCCGCTCACGGCTGCGCATCAGGTCAACATGATCATCACCGAGATGGGCGTGATGGACGTGACCCCCGAAGGCCTCGTGCTCCGGGAGATCAATCCGGAATTCACCGTGGAACAGGTGCAGGAAGCCACGCAGGCGATACTCATCATTGCCCCGGACCTCAAGCCGATGGCCCAGTAACGAAGGCAGACGATGGAATACCAGTTTCTGAAACAGCATTCCCCCCGGGAGGGCGTCGTCGTGCTGACCATCTCGTCGCCCTCCACGCTGAATGCCCTCAATTCGACGATTCTCGGCGAATTGGACGCGTTTGTCGATGCGCTGGACCCTGATACCATGCGGGTGCTGGTGATCACGGGAGAAGGCAAGGCGTTCGTGGCCGGCGCCGACATCTCGGAGATGGCGCATCTTTCCGAGCAGGAAGGACTGGCCTTCGGCCGACGCGGCGCGGCGGTCTTCAAGAAGATCGAGGACCTGCCGTTCCCGGTAATCGCAGCTGTCAACGGTTTCGCCCTGGGCGGCGGCTGCGAGCTGGCGATGGCCTGTGACATCCGCATCGCGTCGGCGAAGGCGCGCTTTGGCCAGCCCGAGGTGGGACTTGGCATCATCCCCGGATTCTCCGGCACGTACCGGCTTCCGAAGCTGGTGGGGCAGGGAATCGCCAAGGAACTCATCTACACGGGACGGATGATCGATGCCGCCGAGGCATTGCGCATCGGGCTCGTAAACAGCGTGGTGACCCCGGAGGAGCTGATGCCGGCCGTGGATGCCGTCGTCAACGCCATCCTGAAGAACGCTCCCATCGCAGTGGGCTATGCAAAGGCCTGCATCAACGAGAATTACGATCTTGACGTGGATGAATCGCTCGCCCTCGAGAACCAGTATTTCGCGAAGTGCTTCGCGACGGCCGACCAGAAGGAGGGCATGGCCGCCTTCCTCGGGAAGCGTCCCGCCGTTTTCAAGAATGAATGACAAACATTAAATAATCAACCCTATGAAAATTTGCGTTATTGGAACCGGTACGATGGCTAAAGGCATCGTGAAGGCTTTTGCCGCCAAGATGCCCGTCGTCATGAAGAGCCGTACCCAAGCCAGCCTCGACAAGGCTATGGCTTCCATTTCGAAGGGCTACAGCAAGCTCGTCGAAAAGGGCAAGATCGCCCAGGACGCGATGGATGCCATTCTGGCGAACATCACGACCACAACGGAGTATTCCACTTTCGCTGACGCCGACCTCGTCATCGAGGCTGCCGTCGAGGATATGCAGCTCAAGAAAGATGTCTTCACGCTGCTGGACGGTATCTGCAAGCCTGAAACCGTCTTCGCCACCAACAGCAGCTCGCTGAGCATCACCGAGATTGCGGCCTGCACCAGCCGTCCGGCACAGTTCATCGGCATGCATTTCTTCAATCCGGCTGACCGGATGGCGCTTGTAGAGGTGATCCGCGGCCAGCTGACCAGCGACGAGGTTTGCAAGTGCGTCGTCGACCTGGCTGCCTCCATCGGCAAGCAGCCCGTCGAGGTGAAGGAAGCCCCCGGCTTCGTGGTGAACCGCATCCTGATCCCGATGATCAACGAGGCGGTCGGCATCCTTGCCGACGGCATCGCTACCGCCGAAGACATCGACAAGTGCATGATGCTTGGAGCCAACCATCCGATGGGCCCGCTGGCGCTGGCCGACCTGATCGGAAACGATGTAAACCTGGCTATTATGGAAGTGCTGTATAAGGAATTCGGCGATCCGAAATACCGTCCGCATCCGCTGCTCCGCAAGATGGTGCGTGCCGGCCTGCTCGGCCGCAAGACCGGTGAGGGATTCTACAAGTATTAATCGAAGAAAACCGTTCATTCAGTATGGATTTCAATCTCAATAAGACCCAGGAACTGTTCCGCCAGATGATCCGCGAGTTCGCCGAAAAGGAGGTCAAGCCGCTGGCTGCCGAGATCGACGAGCAGGAACGCTTCCCGCAGGAAACGGTCGAAAAGATGGCCCGTCTGGGCATCTTCGGCATTCCCGTCCCGAAGCAGTACGGCGGGGCCGGCGGCGACAACATCATGTATTCCATCGCCGTCGAAGAGCTTTCGCGCTGCTGCGCCACGACCGGTGTGGTCGTTTCCGCCCACACATCGCTCTGCATGTCGCCGATCCTCCAGTTCGGCACGGAGGAGCAGAAGATGAAGTATGTCCCCAAGCTCGCCTCCGGCGAGTGGATCGGCGCCTTCGGCCTCACTGAGCCGAACGCCGGTACGGATGCGGCCGGCCAGCAGACGACGGCCGTGCCCGTCGGGGACGAATGGGTGATCAACGGCAACAAGATCTTCATCACCAACGCCGGACATGCCGACGTGTACATCGTCATCGCGATGACCGACAAGTCGCTCGGCACGAAGGGCATTTCGGCCTTCATCGTGGAGGCGACGACGCCCGGCTTCGCCGTGGGCAAGAAAGAACTGAAGATGGGTATCCGCGGCAGCGCCACGGCCGAACTGATCTTCACGAACTGCCGCATTCCGAAGGAAAACCTGCTCGGCAAGGTGGGCGAGGGCTTCAAGATCGCGATGATGACGCTCGACGGCGGCCGTATCGGCATCGCCTCGCAGGCCCTCGGCATCGCCCAGGGCGCCCTCGACGAGACCGTCAAGTACACCAAGGAGCGCAAGCAGTTCGGCAAGGCGATCGCCAAGTTCCAGAACACGCAGTTCCAGATGGCCGACCTCAAGACCAAGATCGAGGCGGCGCGCCTGCTGGTGCGCAGCGCAGCGTTCAAGGAAGACGAGCATGTGGCCAATCCGCGCGTCAATTTCTCCGCCGACGCGGCGATGGCGAAACTCTATGCCGCCGAAGTCGCGATGGAGGTGACCACCAAGTGCGTGCAGTTCCACGGCGGTTACGGCTATACCCGCGAGTATCCGGTGGAACGGATGATGCGCGACGCCAAGATCACGGAGATCTACGAGGGCACGTCTGAAGTCCAGCGTATGGTCATTGCAGGTAAACTGTTCGGTAAAATCAAGTAGGAGGAGCGTACGATGAAAATTCTAGTCTGTATCAAGCAAGTTCCCGATACCACCGAGATCAAGATCGATCCGGTGACCAAGACCCTGGTCCGCGAAGGCGTCCCCGCCATCATGAATCCGGACGACAAGGGCGGTCTTGAATTCGCACTGCAGCTCAAGGACCGTTTCGGCGCCGAGGTGACTGTCGTTACGATGGGCATCCCCGCGGCTGAGATCATCCTGCGCGAAGCCTTCGCGATGGGCGCCGACCGCGCTATCCTGCTGACCGACCGCAAGCTCGGCGGCGCCGACACCCTGGCTACCTCCAAGGCCCTTGCCGGTGTGGCGCGCAAGCTCGAGTGGGACCTGATCATCGCCGGCCGACAGGCCATCGACGGTGACACCGCGCAGGTAGGTCCGGAGATTTCCGAGCATCTGGGCATCCCGCAGATCTCGTATGTCGCCGGCCTCGAATACGACGAAGCCGCGAAGAAGTTCACGGTGACCAAGGAAACGGAAGACGGCTACCAGGTCCTCGAATTCCAGGGCAAGGCGCTGCTTACCTGCCTCGCGTCGGCTGTCAAGCCGCGCTATATGAGCGTGGGCGGCATCGTGGATGCCTACGGGAAGGAAGTGGAAGTCTGGGGCGCCGACCGGATCGACGTGCCCGAGACCGAACTCGGCCTCAAGGGCTCCCCGACCAAGGTCGTCAAGTCGTTCACCAAGGAACTGAAAGCCCCCGGCCAGATCCACGAAGTGGACGCGGAAGCGGCCGTGGAGCTGATCGTTGCCAAACTGAAGGAGAAACACATCATCTAACCGTCTAAAACGTAACGCTATGGATTTTTCTGAATATAAAGATATCTATGTATTTGCCGAACAGCGGGACGGTGAGATCCAACCGGTCGCCCTGGAACTGATCGGCAAGGCGCGCGACCTGGCCGCCGTTACCGGCGAGAAGGTCGTCGCCATCCTGGCGGGCTACCAGATCGCCGACAAGGCGCAGACGCTCGTGGCGTACGGCGCCGACAAGGTGATCGTGATCGATGACGTGCTGCTCAAGGATTATGTGACCGAACAGTACACGCAGGCTGTCTTCCAGGCGGTGAACGCCTTCAAGCCCTCGATCCTGATGTATGGCGCCACGACCATCGGCCGCGACCTGGCACCACGCATCGCGGCGCGCCTGGGAACCGGCCTGACGGCCGACTGCACCAAGCTGACGATCAACGAGGAAACGCACGAGTTCGAAATGACCCGTCCGGCTTTCGGCGGCAACCTGATGGCCACCATCAAGTGTCCCGAGCACCGTCCGCAGATGTCCACCGTGCGTCCCGGCGTGATGCCGAAGGCGGTTCCCGACTTCGGACGCAAGGCCGAGATCGTCGATTTCCGGCCGAAGTTCGACGAAAGCAAGTTCGTGGTCAAGCTCGTCAAGACGGTGAAGGAACAGAAGACGGCGGTCGACATCGCTGACGCCAAGATCCTGGTGTCTGGCGGCCGCGGTGTCGGCTGCAAGGAAGGCTTCGCGATGCTGCAGGAACTGGCAACGGTCCTGGGCGGCGAGGTGTCGTCTTCCCGCGCGATGGTCGATGCCGGCGTGATGCCGCACGACCGTCAGGTAGGGCAGACCGGCAAGACCGTGCGTCCGGCCGTCTATTTCGCCCTGGGCATCTCCGGCGCCATCCAGCACCTGGCCGGCATGGAGGAGTCCGAGACGATCATCGCCGTCAACAAGGACAAGTTCGCGCCGATCTTCAGCGTCTCTGACCTGGGCATCGTGTGTGACCTGAACAAGGTCGTGCCGCTGCTCACGGAGCGCCTGAAGAAGGATCTTGCCGACTAAATGGTATTTGCCGACCTTTTCTTCCTCTTTGCCTTCCTGCCGGCCTTCGCGATCTGCTATCTGCTCGCGGGCCTGGCGGAAGGCAATCGGGTGAAGAATGGCGTGCTGGTCGCTTTCTCGCTGCTCTTTTATGCGTGGGGCGAACCGGTCTACGTCATCCTGCTCATCCTTTGTGCGCTGCTGAACTGGCTGTTCGGCCGGGGCATCGACCGCAAGGGGAAGGGAAGGACGTTCTTCCTGGTGGCGGGACTGACCTGCAACATCGCCATCCTGGGCGCATTCAAGTACCTGGGCGTGTTCTCGCTGCCCATCGGCATCAGTTTCTACACGTTCCAGTCGATCTCCTATCTGATTGACGTTTACCGGAAGGAGAGTCCGGCTCAGCGCCGTTTCGGCGACCTGCTGCTCTACATCTCGATGTTCCCGCAGCTGATCGCGGGCCCGATCGTGCGCTACGGTACGATCGCCCGGGAGATTTCCGACCGGCACGTCGGCTTGGACGACGTGGCTGACGGCAGTTTCCGCTTCCTGGTCGGCCTGGGCAAGAAAGTGATCCTCGCCAACCAGTTGTCCGGGATTTCCGACCAGTTCCTGGCCGGCGACCTGGCCGGGCTTTCGACGGCGGGGGCCTGGGTGGGCCTGCTGGCCTTCACGCTGCAGATCTATTTCGACTTTTCCGGCTATTCCGACATGGCCATCGGCATCGGACGCTGCCTGGGATTCCATTTCAAGGAAAACTTCGACCATCCGTACTGCTGTGACTCGATCACGGATTTCTGGCGTCGCTGGCACATCTCGCTGGGCAGCTTCTTCCGCGATTACCTCTATATCCCGATGGGCGGAAACCGCCGTCACCAGTTCCTGAACATCCTGGTCGTCTGGTTCCTGACGGGCCTTTGGCACGGTGCCAGCTGGAATTTCGTGGTGTGGGGCCTCTATTTCGGAATGATCGTGGCGGTGGAAAAATACACGGTCCTGCGCTGGAAGGTCCCTGCCGTGGTACGTCACGCCGGCAGCCTGCTGCTCGTCATCCTGGGGTGGGGCATTTTCTATTTCGTGGATTTCAGCCGGATGGCCGACTTTTTCCGGATACTCTTCGGAAATGCCGCTTCGCTGACCGACTTTACCGTCGGCAGTGCGCTGCGTTCCCGGTTCTGGCTCTGGATCGCGGCGGTGGCCTGCTGTCTGCCGCTGGGCCGCTGGATGGCCCGCCTGGCGAGCAGTAGTCGCCTGTCCGGCGGCGTCCTGACGGTCTCGAAACTCGTCTTCGCGGTCGCCCTGCTGTGCATCAGCACGGCCCTGCTGGTCGGCGCCACCAACAATCCATTCATCTACACCCGGTTCTGAGATGAAAAAAGGCGTCTTCTTCGTTTCGGTCATCGCGCTGGTCTACCTGGCGTTCACGGCGGCTTTCAACCTGCTGCCGCGCAGCGGGTATTCCGAACTGGAGAAGCGGGAATTGAAGCGGTTTCCTGCCTTTACCTTCGATTCGCTGGCCGACGGGACGTATACGGCATCCATCTCGTCGTGGTACAGCGACACAGAGCCGTACCGCGATACGCTGATGTACCTGAGCATGCAGTTCCAGGACCTGCTCGGTGTGCGTTTCGGTGCGCGGAACATCCAGTTTGTGGCCCAGGACGGTGACAAGGCAGTCGAATCCGCGGCGGAGGAGCCCGATCCCGTCCTTGCCGCCGATACCGTCCAGTCCGTGAAGGTCCTGGAGTACGATGTCCCCGACGGGGGTGCGGAAGATGTGGCCAAGGTAGCCAGTTCCGGCATCATCCTGGTGGGAACCGGCGAAAACGTCCGTGCGCTGATGGGCTTTTTCGGTACGGAACGGGGCGGCGCCAAATACGCCGAGGTGATCAACCAGTACGGGGCGGTCTTCGGCAAGTCGGTGCGCGTCTGGTGCATGCCCATTCCCACGTCCACGGAATTCTACTGCCCGGAGGAGGCCGCCCGGTTTACCCGGAAACAGTGGCCGGTATTCAACAGCATCTTCTCGAACCTGTCGAACGGCGTCCGGCCTGTGGATATCTATTCCGTGCTGGCCGAACACGCCGATGAGCCCATCTATCTCCGTACCGACCATCACTGGGCACCGCTGGGTGCCTATTATGCGGCCCGGCGGTTCGCACAGCTGGCGGGTGTCCCTTTCAAGGATCTCTCCACTTATGAAGAACATGTCGTGCATCACTTCGTGGGGAGTATGTACGGCTACACGCACAACCTCGCCGTAAAGAAGGCGCCGGAGGATTTCGTGTACCATATTCCGACCGGCGTGGAATATACTACCACCTATGTGAACTATACGCTCGACGAGGATTATCATGTCATCTCCGAGTCGAAGCCCTTCAAGGGCAAATATTTCGGTGCGTTCAAGGACGGAAGCGGTGCAGCGTACTCGACTTTCATGGGCGGTGACCGGAAACTGACGCGGGTGGAAACGTCCGTGCGGAACGGACGACGGCTGCTGGTTTTCAAAGACAGTTTCGGCAATCCGGTTCCGGGCTATCTCTTCCATTCGTTCGAGGAGGTGCACGTCGCGGATTTCCGGTATTTCACGAAGGATGTCGTGAGTTACGTGGACGAGAACCGCATCACCGACATCCTTTTCGCCAACAACATCACCAATACGTGCGTGAACTACACGTACAGCCGGTATCGCAAATTCCTCAATCCGAGCGATCCCGGTCTCTCCGCCTTCAGCAGCGACACGATCCCGGAAGCCGTCCGGCTGCGGATGGCCGGAAAGTCTTATCCCGAAGAGGGAGCGCGGACGGCGCTGTCCGACCTGCGCTATCTCCGGCTGCTCTACTACGATTTCAACGGTCGCGTCCGCAAGGGCGAGATGGTCTGCAACAAGGCCATTTCCGACGACCTGCTCTATATCTTCAAGGAACTCTACAAGGCGAAGTATCCCATCGCCAGCATCCGGCTCATCGACGATTTCGACGCCGACGACATCCGGTCGATGGAGGCCAACAACACCTCCTGCTTCAACCATCGCACGGCCACGAATTCGTCGAGCGTACTGTCGGCCCATGCCCGCGGAATGGCCGTGGACGTCAATCCGCTGCAGAACCCCTATGTGAAGGGGACGGTGGTCGAGCCGGAATCGGCGCGGGAATATGCCGACCGGACCGTCGATTTCGAACACAAGATCACGGCCGACGACCTGTGCTGCAAGCTGTTCCGTTCGCGGGGCTTCAAATGGGGCGGCGCCTGGCATTCCGTGAAGGATTACCAACATTTTGAGAAATGACAGTATGGAAGAATTGAAGGAAATCCCGGTCCTGCTGCTGACCGGTTATCTCGGCAGCGGAAAGACTACGCTGGTCAACAAGATCCTGAACAACCGCAGGGGCATCCGCTTCGCGGTGATCGTCAACGATATCGGAGAAGTCAACATCGATGCCGACCTGATCCAGCGGGGCGGCGTCGTCAACCAGAAGGACGACAGTCTGGTAGCCCTGCAGAACGGCTGTATCTGCTGTACGCTCAAGGGCGACCTGATCCGGCAGCTGTGTGAGATCACGAGCCGCCAGACGTTCGACTACATCGTGATCGAGGCGAGCGGCATCTGCGAGCCGGAGCCGATCGCACAGACCATCTGCTCGATTCCCGCCCTGAGTTACGAGTATGTGAAGAACGGCATACCCGTGCTGGACTGCGTGGTCACGGTGGTGGATGCGATGCGGATGCAGAGCGAGTTCGCCTGCGGCGACGCGCTGCGGAAGCCGCAGCTGGACGAAGATGACATCGAGAGCCTGGTGATCCAGCAGATCGAGTTCTGCAACGTCATCGTGCTCAACAAAGTGTCCGATGTCCGGCCGGAAGAGCTGGGCCGCATCCGCGCCATCGTCCATACGCTTCAGCCGCGGGCGAAGGTCATCGAATGCGACTACGGAAGTTTCGACCTCGACGAGATCCTTGACACGGGCTCCTTCCAGTTCGACGACGTAGCAGCGTCCGCCACCTGGATCCAGGAAGTCGAGCATCACGATGATGACGATGATGATGACGATGATGACGGACACGCGCATCATCACCATCATCACGACGAGGGAGAGGCCGAGGAATACGGCATCGGGACGTTCGTCTATCAGGCGCGCCGTCCGTTCGACCTCAATACGTTCGACAACTTCGTGGCGAAAAAATGGCCGAAGAACGTGATCCGCGCCAAGGGCATCTGCTATTTCAGCGAGGAATTCGACACCTGTTACCTGTTCGAACAGGCCGGCCGGCAGTTCGTACTGAAGAATGTGGGAAACTGGTTCGCCACGATGCCCGAAGAGGAACTGATCGAGAAACTGCGCGAGGAACCCTATTTGCTCAACGACTGGGATCCGACCTATGGCGACCGGATGCAGAAACTGGTGTTCATCGGACAGCATCTGGATGCGGATTATCTCAAGGAGGAATTGGATAAATGCCTGTTCGAATGAAACGACTTGTTTATTTGAAAAAGTGCTTCGTGCTGGCGTGCCTGGCTTTGTCCATCTGCGCCTGCCGGCCGGATATCGAATTCGTGGAGAATTCCTTCCGTTCGTCGGATGCTACGGTTTCAAAGGGATCGGATACGGACGGTACGGTCACGATCCTGTTCGGTTCCGGAAGCGGGACTGCCTCGTTGGAACTGACGGCTTCCCGTGCCTGGACAGCGGCATTCGTCAATGACCGGGCGAAAGAATGGTGCTTCCTTTCAGCCGAAGAAGGGAAACGCGGAACGTTAACGCTGACCGTGCATGTTGCGCCGAACGAAGCGTACGACGAGCGTTCCGCTTCCGTGCTCTTTACCTGCGGCGATGCCCGGAAGACCATCGTCGTGACACAGAAACAGCACGATGCGCTGGTCGTCTCCGCAGGCCGGATCGAACTGCCGTCGGACGGCGGTTCGTTCCAGATTGAAGTGCGGGCGAATGTCGAGTATGATTATGCCGTAGCGTATCCGCAGGGGAATGCACCATCCGGATGGATCCACGCGACCGGGACCAAGGCCCTGACCACGCGGCAGCTTCTTTTTCAGGCGGAGGCCAACGATTCGCTCGAACCCCGCGAAGGCAGCGTGACGATCCGCAGTTCCCTGGGTCAGGAAGTGGTCCACGTATACCAGCAGGGGGAGGCACCGGCGCTGGTAATCAGCGGCAAATCGGTCGATATGGCGCCGGAAGGCGGCATTTTCGACGTGCAGGTGACGAGTAATCTCGACGTGGAGATCGTGAAACCGGCCGATGCGTCCTGGATACAGGATATTACCACGAAATCCCTTTCGACGAATACCTATGTGTTTTCCGTCGCGCAGAACGTCAGCCGGTCTGAACGGATTTGCCAGCTGGTTTTCCGGAATGAAACCTACGGAATCGCCGACACGGTCCGGGTTTATCAGGATTGCCGGCACATCCTGCTTTCGACGGAAGACGTCCTGGTTCCGTCGCACGAAGCGGTTTTCTCCCTTCGTGTCTGCGGAGAGGATCCGGAACAATACCGGTTTGAGGTGTCCGACCGCTGGATAGCACAGGAGCGTATCCTGGCGGATGCATCGGGCGTCTGTTTCCTTTTCCGGTCATCCGCAAATGAGGGTGACGCTCAGCGGACGGCGAAGGTCCGCGTCTATCTGGACGGATTCGAAGTCCCGGACGAGGTATCCGTCGTCCAGCCGGAACGGCTCAGGAGTTTCACCTATTCGGCTGCGGGGCCTGAAGTCTGGGCGCCGGATCTGGATGCTCCCGATCTGATGACCTTTGTCCTTTGGGGAGACGGTACGTACGATGTGTACGAACCGGGCCTGGTGCACGTATATGATACCGTTGACTGGCATACGGTTCTGGTGGAGGGACGCCGGCTGACCGACATACAGTTCGGACATCCTGCCGACGGCATGCATCTGGATTTTTCGGACCTTCACAAGTAAAGCGTGAACGACACCATGAAAAGACTCGTATCTATTCTTATCATCCTGCTTGCGGGCTCGCTTTCGAGCCGCGCGGACGTCGTTTCGCCCGACCGCGCCGCTTCCGTCGCCGCGGCTTTCTTCTCATCGGCCTCCACCAAGGCGCCGTGGGCATCCGTACACCTGGTTGCCACCTTTCCGGAAGCAAGGACCAAGGCGCCCGGCATTGCACCGGCCCTTTATGTCTTCGAACATCCCGCCGGCGGTTTTGTGGTCGTTTCCGGCGACGACGTCGCGGTTCCGGTGACCGGTTATTCGCGTACCGGACGTTTTCCCGCATCGGATATGCCGGTTAACCTGCGCAGTCTCCTGGAATGGCAGGCTGCCGTCATCGAGTATGCGCGCAGCGAGGGCTGGAAGCCCGATGCGGAGACGGCATCCCGATGGGCCGGCGCCGTGAACGCTTCCGGTTCGACCGGATCCGGTGAAGTGGTGCTGAATACGGCCAGGTGGGGACAGGGGGAACCCTTCAACCGGCTGTGTCCTGTCGTCGACAGCACGAAATGTCCTTCCGGTTGTGTGGCGACGGCGATGGCCATCATCCTGCGCTATCACAAGCATCCGGAACGGGGGACCGGCACACTGGAGGACTACGATTTCGGATGGGACGACACGGAACAAAAGTATACGTATCATATCGACGGCTATTCCCTCGGACATCCTTATCTGTGGGACAAGATGCCGACCAGCTACAACCGGGGGTATTCGGAGGAGGAGGGAAACCAGGTGGCGCAGTTGATGTACGACCTGGGCGTGATGTCCCGGATGCATTATGCGCCGGACGGGTCCGGGGCGTCATCGTTGTCTCCGCTCGAGCTGACGGAGCATTTCGGCTATGATAAAGACATGCGCTATCTGGACCGGGAGATGCTCACCGACCAACAGTGGGAACAGGCGATCCGGGACGAGATCGATGCGGGGCGTCCGGTTTTCCACTGCGGCTTTTCGGAGAACGGGGGAGGCCATGCCTTCGTAATCGACGGCTACCGGGACAATTATTTCAGCATCAACTACGGCTGGGACAGGGGCAGTGCGTTCTATCTGCTGACGCCGCCCGTCTCCGGACAAGACCGTGACTTGACGAAATATACCAAGTGGCAGGATATGGTCACGCACATCATGCCTGACCAGGGCGGGGAGGGCTATGTCAATCTGCAGGGTACCACGGAGTATACCCCTTTCCCCTGGGATTTTGCCGGTGATTCATTTACCGTGTACCCGCACTGGCTCTGGAATTTCTATTCCACGGTGAGCGGAAGCGTGCTTCTAGGATACTGTCTGTTCGACGCGGAGGGCCGCTTCAAGGAAGCGGTTTCCGAACCGGTTTCCGTATCCAGTGACGATTCGGTGATGCCGGAAACCCGTTGCCGGGTTTCCGCTCCGGTCACCAGTGGCGACCAGCTCCTTCTGTCCAGGAAAGACGGGGACGTATGGACGCCGCTTTACCAGCCGCGGATCAACTATGTGGTCTTTGACCGTTTTCGGAGACTGTCCGATATGGTGACGGTCGGTTATTCCGTGGAACGCCCGTCCGAACTCCTCGTGGACGACATTCCTTACCTTTATTTCGATGCGTACAAGGACATCTGGTGGGAGGTCTCCACGGAAACCGACGGAATGTTCCTGACGTGTGCGAAAGGATCCTTTGAAGGCACTGTCTGTGGCAGCCGGTTCAATTATCAGGCGGTTGTTGACGACAAGACGCCCGACAGGGTGTCGCATCGCCTGTATCTTCCCTCGGGCGAATACCGGGTGACCTTCCGCAATTTCAACGAAACGTTGACCTTTACGGTTACGCTGTAGCGGAAAAGACGATTTATTTGCAGGAAACGGGATTCTGTCGTATCTTTGTCAAGATGAACCAGACGATTCTATTCAGCGAAAAGGAGCGGGAAGCCCTTGCACAGGAGCTTCCCTGTGTCGTCCGCGGCCGTGACAGGGATGCCGACACGGTGGTGACGGTGGGTGAAGGCGCATCCTGCGTCCGCATCGGCGGCGGCCATTTTGCGCTGATGGCGGGACCTTGTTCCGTGGAATCGGAAGACCAGGTGATGCGGATCGCCGCGGCGGTGAAAGCCGCCGGCGCCAATCTGTTGCGCGGCGGCGCATTCAAGCCCCGCACTTCTCCCTATGCGTTCCAGGGACTTGGCGAAGAAGGGCTGGACCTGCTGGTCCGGGCGAAAGCCGCGACCGGACTGCCGATTGTCTCGGAGATCATGAACGAGAAGTACCTGGACCTTTTCCTGGAGAAGGTGGACCTGATCCAGATCGGATCGCGCAACATGCAGAATTTCGACTTGCTCAAGGCGCTGAGCCGTGTTCGGAAGCCGGTATTGCTCAAGCGCGGGTTCTCGAATACTGTGAAAGAATGGCTGCTGAGTGCGGAATACCTGCTGTCCGGCGGCAACGACCAGGTTATTCTCTGTGAACGGGGCATCCGGAGTTTCGAGCCGCTGACCCGCAATTCGCTCGACCTGTCGATCGTCCCGCTGGTCAAGGACCTGTCGCACCTGCCGGTCATCGTCGATCCGAGCCACGCCACCGGGCGTGCCGAACTCGTTCCGGGGCTTTCGCTGGCGGCCGTCGCCGCCGGTGCCGACGGCCTCCTGATTGAAGTGCACGACGATCCTGCGAACGCGCGCAGCGACGGTCGCCAGTCGATCCTGCCCGAGACGTTCGCTGTGCTCGCCAGGAAGGTCGAGGCGATCCGTTCCATTCTCTGAAGGTCATATGGACTTGTCTGAATCCCGTTTGCAGATCGATGCCGTGGACGACGAAATCGTGCGTCTGCTGCTTCGTCGTCTGGATATCGTAGAGGCGATGCGCCGCTATAAGCAGGAGAATGGAATCCCCTTTGAAGACCCGGTACGGGAACGGGCCGTGGTGAACCGGCTGTGCGGAGGGGTTCCTGAAACGCTCCAGCCGTATGTCAGCCAGCTTTATGAGACGATGTTCGCCCTGAGTAAACGGCTTCGGGAGGATTCCGAAAAGAGTAGTTCAACCATCACTGATAATTTGAATATGGCAAAGTATGTATGTGACCTGTGCGGGTATGAGTACGACCCGGCAGTCGGAGATCCGGACAATGGCGTAGCGCCTGGAACTGCGTTCGAGAACATTCCCGCCGACTGGGTGTGCCCGCTCTGCGGTGCCGGGAAAGAAGACTTTTCTCCGGTCAAATAAGCGCTGCCCGATGAAAAGGATAGCGTTCGTGTCGCTGGCAGTCGTCCTGCTGGCGGTTTTTGCGTGCCGGCATCAGCCGGCCGCCGAGGTGCCTGAAACCCCGAAGATCGAGACGGGCGACCTGCTGTTCGTCGGCATCCCGATGAACTATGGTGAAGAAGACATGGCGCAGGCCATCGCCGACGCCACCTCTGACGACGGGGAACAGAATTTCATCCATACAGCGATGCTGGAAGTCGATTCGCTCGGCGCCGTATGGGTCATCGACGCGACGATTGCCTACGGTGTGGACCGGCATCCGCTCGATACCTTGCTGTCGCAGTTTACGCTGCATCGCGGGGATGCCAGGGCGACCTTCGAGGTGATGCGTCTCCACGACAACAGCGATGTCCGGCGCTATGTAGAGCAGTCGCACGGCCTGCTGGGCGAAGAATACGACCTGCATTTCCTTCCCGCCAACGGAAAGCACTACTGCACGGAACTGGTCTATGACCTGTATGTGAAGGCCGACGGCACCCACCATTTCGAGACGGTGCCGATGAATTTCAAGAATGCGGCAGGGGAGATGCCGGCCTATTGGACCTGGCTTTTCGAGCAGCTGGGCGAGCCGGTTCCGCAGGGAGCTCCCGGTACCAATCCCCAGCAGATGCACGCATCGCCCGCGTTGTACCACGTGATGTATCTGAACGAATAGACAGCCGTATGCAACATCGGTCCAGGGATGCACGGATTGCGCGGATGAGCGCTTCCTTCGACCGTCTGTCCATCGTGGTGGCGGAGTTGGAAAAGCGGCTGGACGAACTGGAAACCCTCCTTCCGGAAGTGAAGAAACTCAAGGCGTACCAGTCGTCCGGCAAGTGGCTACAGGACTACGAGGCCGACGAACGGGGCGAGATTCCTGCGGAAGTCAACCGCTCCGTCCTTTCCCAGGACGGTCTCTATGATCTCCTGGCCGACCTCGATGCGCTGCGCGCCCGCTTCCTTGAACAAAAATAGAGGTGTTGCAGTAGCAACACCTCTATTTCGTGGAGCATAGGACTCCATTTTCAAGAACAATAATATTCAAAAATAGTTTT
>CAMZGD010000019.1 GCA_947306365.1 uncultured Bacteroidales bacterium | reverse complement strand
CGCATCCTCCGTATTACCGCGGCTGCTGGCACGGAGTTAGCCGATGCTTATTCGTACGATACTCTCATCGGTGTACACGTACACCTTATTGCTCTCGTACAAAAGCAGTTTACAATCCATAGGACCGTCTTCCTGCACGCGGCATGGCTGGATCAGCCTTCCGGCCATTGTCCAATATTCCTCACTGCTGCCTCCCGTAGGAGTCTGGACCGTGTCTCAGTTCCAGTGTGGGGGACCAACCTCTCAGTTCCCCTAGACATCGCAGCCTTGGTGGGCCGTTACCCCGCCAACCAGCTAATGTCTCGCGAGCTCATCCGTATCCGCCGAAGCTTTCAAACATCGGAGATGCCTCCGTCGTTGTTATGCGGTATTAGACGACGTTTCCATCGCTTATCCCCCTGATACGGGCAGATTGCTCACGCGTTACGCACCCTTGCGCCGGTCGCCGCCATGCATTGCTGCACGCGCTGCCCCTCGACTTGCATGTGTTAAGCCTGCCGCTAGCGTTCATCCTGAGCCAGGATCAAACTCTTCATTGTATAATCTCTTATATAACTCAAGCCGGATCCTGCAACTTCCAATTCTTACAAAAGAATCAACGCTCTGCTCTTTCTGATTTTAATCGTGTTAAAATCGGTACTTGCTTGTACTTGTTTCTTCCTATTCTTTCAATGAACTTCCCGTTCTTTCCGAAACGGGCTGCAAAGGTAAAACCTTTTTTCGAAACCGCAAAAAAAAACTTCAATAATTTTTGAACTTTTTTTATGCTTTATTCGAGCGGGGCAGCCTGTCAAAAACCTTTCTTCCCGAACGGGACCGCAAAGGTAGACATTATTTCGACAAAACAAACTTTTTTTCGACTTTTTTCAAAAAAGCCGGGGATAATTGTCGTCGATCTGCTCCAGGATGTGGGAAATCACGATGTCCCGCATGAACGCCGACTTGTTCCGGACCGAATACTTCTCGCAGTACTGGCGGATCAGGGACAGTTCCTTTTCGTTGAAAAGGATGGTCTTACGGTAGCGGCGGACCAACTTGTCGCGCTGTCCGCTCCGGAAATCGGGCGCTAAGTTGTGCTTCTGCGAACGTTTCTTGCGGGCCATACCATATTATTATTTAGAACTAAGCGACCGGTTCGCCGTCGGCATTGCACCACGTCGCCTGCAGCAGGGAATAGTCGCTGTTCCCCTCGATCCGGATCCGGCAGCCGTACTTGCGGCACCATTTCCGGCGGATGCTGTTGAAGCCCCGGGTGAGATAGGCCTCGAAGATCGGGCTGACCTTGAGCACGAAGGAATCCAGCTTGCGTTCCTTGACATAATACGCGAGCTGGCGTTCCACGGCCTCGTCGAAAAGGATGGTCGGGCCCACCTTGCCCGTCCCGTTGCAGGTCGGACAGACTTCCGTCGTGTTGATCTCGGTGGCCGGACGGACGCGCTGCCGCGTAATCTGCATCAGGCCGAATTTCGTGAGGGGAAGGACCGTATGCTTGGCGCGGTCCCCCGCCATCAGGTCCTGCATCAGCTTGTAGAGCTGGAGCCGGTGGTTGCTGTCGTCCATATCGATGAAGTCGATGATGACGATGCCGCCCATATCGCGGAGCCGGAGCTGGCGGGCGATTTCCTCCGCCGCGTTCTTGTTGACTTCGAACGCATTGTTCTCCTGGTCCTTCTGCTTGGCGCGGATGCCGCTGTTGACGTCGATCACGTGCAGGGCTTCCGTATGCTCGATTACGAGATAGGCGCCCGACTTGATGGAGACGATCTTCCCGAACGAGCCCTTGATCTGCCGGCTTACCTCGAAATGGTCGAGGATCGGTTCGTGTCCCTTATAGAGCTTGACGATCTTCTCCTGCTCCGGAGAGATCATCGTGACATAGTCGTCGACCTCCTTGAAGACAGCCTCGTCGTTGACATAGATGTTGGTGAACGAGTCGTTGAGCAGGTCGCGCAGGATGGTGGTCGCCCGGCTGTTTTCCGTAAACAGCAGCTGGACGCCCTTGTTGCGGGCCATCTGGGGCCAGGAGTCCTCCCATTTCTTGATGAGGCTCTTGAGTTCCGCATCGAGCACCGCGGCGCGCTTGCCCTCGGCCGCCGTGCGGATGATGACGCCGTAATTCGGAGGCAGGATGCTGTAAACCAGCCGCTCCAGCCTTTTCTTCTCTTCCCGCGAAGAGATTTTCTGGGAAATGCTGACCTTGTCGGCGAACGGAAGCAGAACGAGGTTGCGTCCCGCGATGGAAATCTCCGCCGTCAGGCGTGAACCCTTGGTCGAGATGGGTTCCTTGACAATCTGCACGGCAATGGGCTGGCCGGGCGAGAGGAACCGTTCGATCTTTCCTTCCTTCTCCAGGATGTCGTCAATCCGGGTATTGCGATAAAGCTGCGTAAAATCGCTGTTTACGTTGATGCTCCGGACGAAATGGTCGAAAGCCTTGAAGTTCAGGCCAAGGTCAAGGTAGTGGACAAATGCGTCCTTCTCGTCGCCGATATCCACGAACGCGGCATTGAGCGAGGGAAGGATTTTCTTGACTTTTCCAAGATAGACATCTCCCACACTGTAGCCACGGCCCTCCGTCTTCTCCTGATTGAGTTCAATCAGGCGCTTGTTTTCCAACAACGCGATCGAGATCTCGGACTGTCCTACATCGATAATCAGATCTTTGTCCATGCTTGTAAAACAAAAATAATCTAAAGCAGCGCGCTGTCTGCTTTAGATTAATCTGTAATTAAGAATACCAGAGACAACCTATTTCTTCTTATGTCTGTTCTTACGCAGGCGCTTCTTACGCTTGTGCGTAGCCATCTTATGTCTCTTATGCTTCTTTCCGTTAGGCATAATTATTTAGTTTTAAAGGGTTTCCTCTTTCTTGCTCACCTTTGCGATGAACGTCTTGGCCGGTTTGAAAGCAGGCACGTTGTGGGCGGGGATCACGATGGTCGTGTTCCGGGAAATGTTGCGGGCGGTCTTCTTCGCACGGGTCTTCACCGTAAAACTGCCGAATCCACGAAGATATACATTCTCGCCGTTCGCCAGCGAATTCTTGACGCTTTCCATGAAGCCTTCCACGACGCTCTGCACTTTAATTCTCTCTACTCCAGTGCTTTTCGCGATTTCATTTACAATTTCAGCCTTAGTCATGATTGTTATTGGTTTTATATATTCAATATTGGTCAGATCTCATTTTTAAGGGATGCAAAAATAGGTCTATTTTTTTAATTATCAAAAAACTACTGCATATTTTTTTGTTTTTTTGTTTGGCATAACTATTGACCATTCTGTTCTTCGTCCCCTTTTTGCGGGACGGACTGACAATTTGACACGATTATGAACAATAAAGACATATTGCAAGAGATTTTCGGCGGATCCGGGGGCGAGGTGAACATCATTCCCGTAATGAACGTCGAGAGCCCGGGAGGAGACCTCAAGGAAGTGGATCTCCCCTCCCTCCTCCCCATCCTTCCGCTCCGGAACGCCATCCTGTTTCCCAATACCGTCATTCCCGTCACGGTGGGCCGGCCCAAGTCGATCCAGCTCATCAACGACGTATTCCGCACCGGCCGCCTGCTCGGTGCCGTCACCCAGCTCGACGCCAAGGTCGAGGACCCCGCGCCGGCCGACATCTACCGCATCGGCACCCTGGGCCGCGTCATCAAGACCATCGAGATGCCCGACGACACCATCACGGCCATCATCCAGGGCGTACGCCGCTTCGACATCCGGCAGGTCACCATCACCGCGCCCTATATGATGGCGGAAGTCGCCTACCGGCACGAACTCATCCCGCCAGCCGGCGACGCGGACATGGACGCCCTGACCGGCTCCATCAAGGACGCCGCCATCCAGATCGTCAAGCTGTCCCCCCATCTTCCCCAGGAAGCCGGATATGCCATCAAGAACATCGAGGGATACGACTTTACCGTCAATTTCATCGCCTCGAGCGCAGAGATCGACCCGCCCACAGACAAGGTGCCGCTGCTCGAGATCGACGACCTGCGCCAGCGGGCCCTCAAGCTGCTGGAACTCCTCAACAAGCACATCGACCTGCTGAAGATCAAGGACGACATCCAGAAGAAAGTCAAGTCGGAAATCGACCAGCAGCAGCGGGAATACTACCTCAACAACCAGCTCAAGACCATCCAGGAAGAGCTGGGCATAAATTCCGAGGAACAGGACCTGACGGAATTCCGCACGCGGGCGAAAGAAAAGAAATGGCCGGCCCGGGTCGCCGAGGCCTTCGAGAAGGAACTGCGCAAGCTGGAACACACCAATCCCAATTCGGCCGATTACAACGTACAGTACGCCTACGTGGACTTCCTGCTTGAACTGCCTTGGGACGAGCATTCGGAAGACAACCTCGACATGAAGCACGCGCAGCAGGTGCTGGACGAAGACCATTTCGGCCTCGAAAAAGTCAAGGAACGCATCATCGAATACCTGGCCGTCCTCAAGCTCAAGGGCGACATGAAGTCGCCGATCCTCTGCCTGTACGGGCCTCCGGGCGTGGGAAAGACCTCGCTGGGCAAATCCATCGCCCGCGCGCTCGGCCGCCAGTACGGCCGCATCTCGCTGGGCGGCCTGCACGACGAATCCGAGATCCGCGGCCACCGCAAGACCTACATCGGCGCGATGCCCGGACGCATCATCCAGACCATCAAGCGCGCCGGCACGTCGAACCCGGTCATCGTCCTCGACGAGATCGACAAGGTGACGGAAGATTTCCACGGCGACCCCGCCTCCGCGCTGCTGGAGGTGCTGGACCCCGAGCAGAACACCACCTTCCACGACAATTACCTCGACATCGACTATGACCTGTCGAAGGTGCTGTTCATCACTACCGCCAACGACGTGAGCGGCATCCATCCCGCCCTGAAGGACCGGATGGAGATGATCAACGTTTCCGGCTACCTGGCCGAGGAGAAGGCGGCCATCGCCCAGGGCTACCTGATTCCGAAACAGCGCAAAGCGCACGGCCTGGTAGACGGGCAGTTCCAGCTTTCCGACGCGGCCGTGGAGACCGTCATCGACCAGTACACGCGGGAATCCGGCGTACGCGGCCTGGACAAGCAGATTGCCAAGCTGGCGCGCCTGACGGCCAAGAAGATCGCGCTCGAAGAACCGCTCCCCGCCGTCATCGGGCCCGAAGAGGCGAAATCGTACCTGGGCCTGCCCACGAACTTCCACGACATCCAGGAGGGAAACGAGGCGCCCGGCGTGGTGACCGGCCTGGCCTGGACCCAGATGGGCGGCGAGATCCTCTTCGTGGAATGCAGCCCGAGCGAAGGCAAGGGCGTCCTCTCGACGACCGGCAGCCTGGGCGACGTGATGAAGGAATCGGTGACCATCGCCTACCAGTATCTGAAGGCGCACCCGCAGCTGGCCGGAATCACCAGCAAGGAACTGGCTAAGAAAGACTTGCACATCCACGTCCCCGAGGGCGCCATCCCCAAGGACGGCCCGTCGGCCGGCATCACGATGGTCAGCGCGATGGCTTCCGCCCTGCGCGGGCAGGCCGTGCGGAGCCACCTGGCGATGACGGGCGAGATCACGCTGCGGGGCAAGGTCCTCCCGGTGGGCGGCATCAAGGAAAAGATCCTGGCCGCCAAGCGCGCCGGCGTGAAGACCATCGTGCTCTCGAAAGAGAACGAGAAGGATATCCTCGACATAAAGCCCGTCTACGTGGAGGGCCTGACCTTCCGCTACGTGGACACCATCGACGAAGCGCTCGACTTCGTGTTTTCCGCCTGAGCCATGGACGTCAAGATTGAAGAAAGCTGGAAGCGCGTGCTCGCGCCCGAATTCGAAAAACCGTACTTTCAGGAACTGGCCCGGCAGCTTCACCGGGAAAAGCGGGAAGGACGGACCATCTACCCGCCCGGCCCGCTCATCTTCAATGCCTTCAACCTCACGCCGTTCGACCGCGTAAAGGTCGTGATCATCGGCCAGGACCCCTATCACGGCCCCGGTCAGGCCGAAGGGCTCTCCTTCTCCGTTCCGCACGGAATGCCGCTCCCGCCGTCGCTGGTCAACATCTATAAGGAAATCGAGTCGGACCTGGGCGTCCGGCTCCACAAGGACGGATCGCTCAGGGGCTGGGCGGAGCAGGGCGTGTTCCTGCTCAACGCCGTGCTCACGGTACGGGCCGGCCAGCCCGCTTCCCATAGCCAGATCGGCTGGGCCGCATTCACCGATGCCGTGATCCGCACCCTTTCGGAGCGGCGGGAAGGACTCGTTTTCCTGCTGTGGGGCAATTTCGCCCGTTCGAAGCGGCCGCTGATCGATACCACGCGGCATACGGTCCTGGAAGCGGCGCACCCGTCTCCGCTGGCCCACGGGGCCTTTTTCGGCTGCCGCCATTTTTCGCAGGCCAACCAGATCCTGGTTTCGCAGGGAATCGATCCGATCGACTGGACACGATAGTGTTTTTTTCACATTTGTCTTTTCTTTTTATTAACTTTGTATGAATATTGCTTGGCAATCATACAACCTTTTAATACACTTTATCATGAAAAGAATCTTTATTGCACTGACCTGCTCGGCACTCATTCTTTCCGGGTGCGGCAACATGTCTAACCTCGCCAAGGGTACCGCCATCGGCGGCGGCTCGGGTGCGGCCGTAGGCGCCGGCGTAGGCGCCCTGATCGGAAAGGACGGCAAGAGCACGGCCATCGGCGCCGCCATCGGAACGGCCGTCGGTGCCAGCGTGGGCGCCCTGATCGGCAACAAGATGGACAAGAAGGCCGCCGAACTGGCAGCTGCGATGGAAGACGCCAACATTGAAACCGTGACCGACGCCAACGACCTGAAGGCCATCAAGGTCACCCTCGAAAGCGGCATCCTCTTCAACACCAGCAGCTCCACGCTGAACGACGCTTCCAAGGCAGCCCTCAAGAAGTTCGCAGCCAATATGGCCGACCTGCCCGAGACCGACCTGACCATCCTCGGCCACACCGACAACACCGGATCGCCGGAGTACAATGACAAGCTTTCCGTCCAGCGCGCCGCTTCCGTGGCTTCCTACCTGCAGAACTGCGGCATGTCGATCGACCGCATGACGATCGAAGGCCGTTCGTTCCACGAGCCGGTCGCCGACAACAACACCAAGGAAGGCCGTCTCCAGAACCGTCGCGTCGAGATCTACATCACCGCGAACGAGAACATGATCAAGGAGGCTGAAGCCGGTACGCTCAACTAATGGCCTACCAAGAAACGACCCGACAGTCCTATGGAAGCAAGGTAAAGAACTCCTTCCAGGGGATTCTGTGGGGAATCATCCTGATCCTTGCCGGCACGGTCATCCTCTGGTGGAACGAGGGCCGTGCCGTCAAGGCCAGTGATGCCTTGAAAGACTTCCAGAAGAACTACGTCGAGCTGCCCGACATCAATACGGTCGATCCCGGCTTCGAAGGGAAAGCCGTCCACGCCACCGGCGTAGCCACCACGGCCGACACGCTGCGGGACGCCCAGTTCGGCATCGCGGTCAACGCGATGAAACTCGTCCGCAATGTCACGTACTACCAGTGGACGCAGCAAAGCAGCTCCGAACGCAAGGACAAGCTGGGCGGAAGCACCGAAACCACGACCACGTACACCTACGAGGCCGCCTGGTGCGATGTCCCGGTAAACTCCAACGAGTTCAAGGATCCCGACTACAAGGGAAAGAATTTCGTGCTGCGCGCCGTGGACGGGCTCGAGCAGACGGCTTCTGACGTCTCATTCGGCGCCTACAGGCTGTCCCCCGGCATCATCGCGCGCATCTCGGGCGAAGAGCCGGTATACCCTTCGCTGACGGAAACCCAGAAGAAACAGCTGCTCGCCAATGTCTCCGACACGACGGTCGCCGTGACGCTGCTGGACGACGGGACCGTTTACATCGGTTCCGACCCTTACACGCCGCACATCGGCGACGTGCGCATCTCCTTCACGCAGGTAACCTCCCCCAAGACCGTGTCGCTGCTCCAGAAAGTGGTGAACGGCACCTTCGAGAGCTATGTCGCCAAGAACGGAAAGTCGTTCTCCAAGGTGGAGATGGGCACGGTCAGCGCCCAGAACATGCTCGAGCACCAGAAGAGCGCCAACAAGACGATGCTGTGGCTGTTCCGCATCCTCGGCATCATCCTGGTCATCGCCGGCAACCGTTCCCTGCTGAACTTCATCAGCACGGTGTTCGCCGTCGTGCCGTTCGTCCAGAAGATCATCGGCACGGGCGTCGGCCTTGTCGCCGCCGTCGTCGGCCTTGTCTGGAGCATCATCGTCATCGCCGTCGCCTGGGTGGCGCACCGCCCGGTGCTGGCCATTGTCCTGCTGCTGATTGCCGCCGCGCTGATCTACTGGCTGGTAAGCCGCTCCCGTAAAAGAAAGTTGAACTAGCACACAGACCCAGGTGAAAACCGCCATTTTTCCAGGATCCTTCGACCCGTTCACGATGGGTCATATGGACATCCTGCGCTCCGCGCTCAAGATGTTCGACAAAGTGATCGTCGCCGTAGGCTACAACAGCGCCAAAAGCGGCTTTTTCCCGCCCGACCTGCGCGTCCGCATCATCAAGGACGCCGTGGAGGGGATGGACAACGTGGAGGTCTGCTCGTATCGGGGACTGACCATCGATTTCTGCCGGGACAAGGGCGTGAACTGCATCATCCGCGGCCTGCGTACCACGACCGACTTCGAGATGGAAAGCGTCATCGCCCAGGCCAACCGGAAGATGGCTCCGGACATCCTGAGCATCTTCATCCCGGCCGGACACGAGTATTCCTTCATTTCTTCGACGGTCGTCCGCGACGTGCTCAACAACGGCGGAAGCGCCCGCTGTTTCCTTCCCAAAAACGTAGATATCGACAAATACCTGCAACTGCGGGAAGCCTAGGCATGCGACGGATACTTGCGATCGGACTGATGATCCTGGGTATCTGCACGACAGCCGCCCAGGAATCCGTCACCAGCCATCCATCCGTCACCGCATATCTCCTGACCCTGCTCGAAGAGCCGGTCGACACGATCATCCTGCGCGTCGACCGGCTCATCGATTCCGTAGGATGCCAGCAGCCCGAACTGCAGTCGAAGGTGGCGGGCCTCGCCTTCGATTTCTTCACTGAATCCCCCGTGATGGGGCACGAGGCCGTGGCCGTCCACATTGCCGACAACTGGTTTCTCAACAAGCGTCTCCAGCTCGAGAACGAAGCGCTCTATCCCGTTCTCTTCGCCTACGCCGAATTCAACCGGAGCTCGCTGATCGGCCTGCCTGCGCCTGCGCTCCTGCTCCAAAACCCGGAAGGGTTCCCGGTCGAAATCCGCGATGACGCCGCAGACCGCAAGGTCCTCTTCTTCTACGACACGGAGTGTTCGACCTGCCGCCGCGAGGCGCCGCTGCTGGCCGAACTCGCCCGCACCTACCGGGGCGAACCGCTCACGGTCTTCGCCATCTACACCCAGGACAACCGCGACGCCTGGCAGGCATACGTGGACGCGGTGTTTTCCGGCATCGACAATCCCGACGTGACGGTCGTCCATCTGTGGGACCCGGACGCGTCGAGCGGATTCCATAAGAAATATGCCGTCCTCTCCACCCCGATGCTCTTCCTGCTCGACAGCCAGAACCGCATCCGGGGGCGCGGACTGGACTGCGAGCGCCTCGCCCAGATGCTCGACATCGGGAATGCACAGGTATTCCAGTACCGGCAGCTGTTCGACAATGTCTTCAACACCTTCAACCCGCTGGACGTCCAGACCGTGGAAGACCTTGTCGATGCTTTCCACGACCGGACGGCCGGCAATCCGCAGCTGCACGCCGACCTGTTCCTGAACCTGTTCAACTACCTGCGGTCCAGCGACGTCCTCGCCAAGCAACAGGGCGCGCTGTACCTGGCGGAAAAGTACATCGCCGCCGATCCCGACGCCTGGTCGGAAGAATTCGTGGCACGGACCGTCCACGCCCTCGCCCAGGCGCGGCTGAACCCCGCCGGATCCCGGGCGACCCAGCTCAAGCTGCAGAACAAGCGCGGCAGGCGCGTTCCGCTCTACGACAACCGGCACGCGTATACCGTCGTCTTCTTCCACCTGCTCGACTGCAGGCAGTGCCAGCAGGAATTCCAGGAACTCAAGCAGCTCAAGCCGGACTTCTACGAATACGACATCCAGGTGGTGATGGTCTATGTGGGAGAGCAGCAGGAAGCCTGGCGCAAATTCGTCCGGAAGCAATGGCCCTGCCGCTGGAAATTCCTCAACGATTTCAGCCACGACAGCAATATGCGCACACTGTATGACCTGGAATACGTCCCCCATCTCTATCTGCTGGACGAAAACGGCATCGTCATCGCCAAGGACATCAAGGTCAGCGAATTGAAAGCAATCATACCTTTCCTATGATCAGCGGAGAATACAAGCTTTTCTACGAATCGCTCCTTCCGGTCATCCCGAAGCAGCGGATGTTCCACGACGCCCTCAGCACCCTGGCCTACGGCACGGACGCATCCTTTTACCGGCTGATTCCCAAGCTCGTGATCCGGGCGAAGGATGAGCGGGAGATTGCAGCGGTCCTGCACCAGGCCGACAGGCTGGGCATCCCGGTTACGTTCCGGGCGGCCGGCACGTCCCTCTCGGGCCAGGCCCTCAGCGATTCGGTGCTCGTAATCGTTTCGCACGGCTGGCAGGACTGGAAAGTACTGGACGAAGGACGGAAGATCCGCCTGCAGCCGGGTATCCGGGGCGGGCGGGCGAACACCTTCCTGGCGCGCTACGGCCGGAAGATCGGTCCGGACCCCGCCTCCATCGACTCCGCGATGATCGGCGGCATCGTCGCCAACAACGCCAGCGGCATGTGCTGCGGCACGTCGGAAAACTCCTACAAGACGATGGCGGACATCCGCATCATCCTGCCCGACGGCACCGTGCTCGACACGGGCGACGCGGACTCCCGCGCCGACTTCCGCCGCACGCACGCGGATTTCCTCGCCGGCATCGCGCAGATTGCCGCCGACATCGCCGCCGACCCACAGCTCGAAGCCCGCATCCGCCGCAAATACAAGATCAAGAACACCACGGGTTACGCGCTTAATGCCTTCGTGGACTACAGCGACCCCATCGACATCGCAGCGCACCTGGTCATCGGCTCCGAGGGCACGCTGGCCTTCATCTCCGACATCACCTACAACACGGTAGTGGACCACCCGCACAAGGCGCTTGCCTTGATCACCTACCCGGACATCGCACGGGCCTGCGAGGCCGTGCAGATCCTCAAGAAGCAGGACAAGGTTTCGGCGGTCGAGCTCATCGACCGGGCCGGCATCCGCAGTGTGGACCAGACACCGGGCATCCCGGCGTTCCTCAGGACCCTCGGCGACGAAAGCTGCGTGATCCTGGTCGAAACCCGCGCCGCCTCCGCCGATGAGCTGGCGGAAAAAGTGGCCGCCATCACCGAAGGCATCGCCGCTGTCCCCACGGAACGCCCCGTCAGCTTCACCACCGACGCGAAAGAGCAGGCCATGCTCTGGAAAATCCGCAAGGAGATGCTGCCTACCGTGGCCGGCATGCGCCGCAGCGGCACCACGGCCATCATCGAGGACATCTGCTTCCCCATCGAAAAGCTGGCTGAAGCCACCGTCCGGCTCCGCGAGGTCTTCGCCGCCGACGGCTACGCCGATGCCGTGATCTTCGGCCACGCACTGGCCGGCAATCTCCATTTCATGTTCAACCAGGACTTCTCCACGGCGGACGAAGTGGCAAAATACAAGCGGTTCATGGACGATATCGTCCATCTGGTGGTGGACCGCTACGACGGGTCGCTCAAGGCCGAGCACGGCACGGGCCGCAACATGGCGCCCTTCGTGGAATACGAATGGGGACGGCAGGCTTATGCGCTGATGCAGCGGGTCAAGGCGCTCTTCGACCCGAAAGGCATCCTCAATCCGGGCGTGATCCTCAACACCGACCCGATGGCGCACATTTCCAATCTGAAACCGATCCCGTCCACCCGCCAGATCGTAGACAAGTGCATGGAATGCGGCTTCTGCGAAGGCTACTGCGTGGCCGAAGGGCTCACGCTCTCGCCGCGCCAGCGTGTGGCGGCCTTCCGCGAGATCGAACGGCTGCGCGCTTCCGGCGAGGAACCGCACCGCGCCGCGGAGATGCAGAAACTGTACAGATATGCGGGCGAACAGACCTGCGCGACCGACTCGCTCTGCAACCTCCACTGCCCCGTGAAGGCCGATGCCGGAAAGCTCATCAAGGAACTGCGGCACGAAAGCCACTCGGCGGCGGCGGAAAGGCGCGCCGTCTGGCTGTCCGGCCATATGGCCGGCGTCACCGCCACGCTGCGCGGCGGGCTCAAATGCCTGAACGGCCTGCGGACGGTGTTCGGCACGAAGGCCTTCGGGGCGATGGCACGCGGGCTTCGCTGGCTGACGGCGAAGAAACTGCCGCTTTGGAACGAATACATGCCGACGGGCGCGGCGAAGATCCGGATGCCCGCCGAACAGGAGGTGCGCGAACGAAAGGTGGTCTATTTCCCGTCCTGCATCACGCGGAGCATGGGAACGACGAAAGCCTACAGCAAGGAACTCGAAGTGACGCGCGTAACGGCGAAGCTGCTGGAAGCCGCCGGCTTCCAGATTATCTATCCGGAGAAGATGGATTCGCTCTGCTGCGGCATGGTCTTCTCCAGCAAGGGATACGTGGAAGCGGGCCGGCAGGCGTCAGACAGACTCCAGGCGGCGCTGGCTGCCGCCTCCGAAAACGGCAAGTATCCGATTCTCTGCGACATGAGTCCCTGCCTCTACACCATGAAATCGAATTTCGGCGATGCACTGCCGCTATATGAGCCGGCCGAGTTCATCGACAAGTACGTGCTGCAGCACCTGACGCTGAAGCCGGTCGACGAGAAGGTGGCGGTCTATGCGGTCTGTTCGGCCAAGAAGATGGGCGTCGACCCGTGCCTGAAGCGGGTGGCGGAGCAGTGCGCCCGCGAGATCGTGGTGGTGGATTCGAACTGCGACGGCTTCGCCGGCGACCGCGGCTTCTTCTTCCCCGAGCTCAACGAACACGGCCTGCGCGACCTCCGGCGCCAGGTCGAAGGCTGCGACGAAGGCTTCGCCGTGAGCCGCACCTGTGAAATCGGCCTCTCGCGGGCCGGCGGCATCGTGTTCAAATCCATCGTCTACCTTGTCGCCCGGGCCGCCGGGATCGACATCCGCAGGTAGGATATTGAAAAACAAGACTATGTACAACGGCCTGAAAGAATACATCAAGTTCCTGGAAGAAAAGGGAGAATTGCGGCGGATCAAGGAGTTCACGGATCCGGTGCTGGAGATCGCGTGTGCTACGGACATCGAATCGAAGAAGCCGGGCGGCGGCAAGGCGCTGCTGTTCGAGAACACCGGCACGGCCTACCCCGTCCTCACCAACATGATGGGTTCCGAGGCACGCATCCGCTATGCCCTGGACGTCGATTCGCTCGACGGCATCGGTGCAAGGATCGACGCGTTGGCGGAGGACGTGCTGCGCGAGAAGAAAAGCCTGCGCGACAAGCTCAGGCTGCTGCCACTGCTGAACCGGGCCGCTTCCTGGGCGCCCCGGGAGCACAAGGGCCACGCGCCCTGCCAGGATGTGGTGCAGTACGCCGCGAAACTGAGCGCGCTTCCCGTGCTCAAGTGCTGGCCGCAGGACGGCGGCCGCTTCATCACCCTTCCGCTCGTGAACACGGTCAGTCCCGTTACCGGCATCCGCAACGTCGGAATGTACCGGATGCAGGTGATCGACGATGCCACGACGGGGATGCACTGGCACCGGCACAAGACCGGCGCGAAGCATCTGTCCGAATGTACGCACCGGCTGCCCGTGGCCGTATGCCTGGGCGGCGACCCGGTCTATTCCTACGCCGCAACGGCACCGCTGCCCGAGGGCATCGACGAATATATGCTGGCCGGATTCCTGCGCGGCAAGCCCGTGGAACTGGTGAAGTGCTTCACGCAGGACCTCATGGTTCCGGCCGACTGCGATTTCGTCATCGAAGGCTACGTGCAGAAGAGCGAGGAACCGTTCCTCGAAGGCCCCTTCGGCGACCACACGGGTTTCTATTCGCTGGAAGACCTGTATCCCAAGTTCCACGTCACCTGCATCTCGCATCGCTTCGACGCCGTCTATCCCGCCACGGTGGTGGGCATCCCGCCGATGGAAGACAAATACATCCAGGAAGCCACCGAACGGATCTTCCTCGCGCCCCTCAGGCTGGCCATCGCGCCGGAGATCGAAGACCTCTACCTGCCCGAAGAAGGCGTGGGCCACAACTTCGCCGTCGTGAAGATCCGCAAGCAGTACGAAGGCCAGGCCTTCAAGGTGGCCAATGCGCTGTGGGGCGCCGGGCAGATGATGTTCAACAAGTTCCTCGTCGCGGTCGACGGGGATGTGGACATCCGCGACCGTGACGCCGTGTTCACGGCCATCAGACGCAACGTGGACGTGAACCGCGACCTTCTCTTCAGCCGCGGGCCGCTCGACGTGCTCGACCACGCCGCGCCCGAAACGGGCCTGGGCAGCAAACTGTGCATCGACGCCACCGGGAAGGACAAGGTTTTCAAGGACCGGAAACTCGACCAGGTGATCCACGTGCTTTACGATGAGCGCGAGAAAACGGCGTCCCCCTACCGCAAACTGTGGCTGCTGGGCGCGAACTGCGACCCGCTGCGCGACGGCCGGGTCCGCGACCACCTGATCCTGGATGCGATGTCCAAGAAAGGCGCACCGGGATTCCGACGCCGTTGGCCCGACATCGTGGCGCACGACCCGGAAATGGTCGAGCGGATGACGGAACGCCTGAAAGACTGATGCCGATGAAAAGCGTTGCCGTTTACCTGGGCTCCGCGCCCGGATGCAAGGAGGTTTACAAGGGCCTGGCCTACGAGCTGGGCAGCCGCATCGCGCGGGCCGGGCTGACCCTCGTATACGGCGGCGCGGCCGTCGGGACGATGGGGGCGCTGGCCGACGGGGCAAGGGAAGCCGGCGGCGAGGTCGTCGGCGTGTTTCCGAAAGGGTTCCGCGGCACGCGGGAAGTGCGGGAAAGCGGGCTGGAAGTGGTGCAGCAGGGCCTTTCGCGCTTCATCGAGACGGCGGATTTCGCCGAACGCAAGCAGGTGATGGAAGACCTGAGCGACGCCTGCATCGTGATGCCGGGCAGCTTCGGCACCCTCGACGAACTGTTCACCTACGCCTGCAACCGCGCCATCGACCTTCACGCGAAACCCATCCTCGTCTTCAACTTCGAAGGCTATTACGATCCCCTGAAGCAACTCCTCGCCAATATGCAGGAAGCCGGCTTCCTGAAACCCGTGATGGCCGGCGCCGTCACTTTCTGCGATACGATCGAGGAAATTTTTTATTATCTTTGCGCCTAGCCTGCAAGGTGCAGGCGAAGGGGTGCTGCGGCGCAGGACGGAAAGCCCGGCCGCGGCTGAGATGATACCCTCACTACCTGATCGGGGTAATGCCCGCGTAGGAAACCGTTATCTTCTTCCCCCTTATTGTATTTATTAGTTACAATTAAGGATCCATCATGAGATTTCACTTGCTTTGCGTTGCCGCCGCCTTCGGGCTGGCCCTGGCCGCGCATCCGGCAGCCGCACAGGCGCAGGAACCCGTACAGGCCGCAGATTCGCTGCAGGTCGAACAGCTGCAGGAGATTGTCGTCAGCGCCGTGCGCGCCGCGAAGGACGCCCCGTTCGCCGTGGCCAACATCCGCCGGGCCGAACTGCAGGACTTTTCCAGCACCGGCCGCGAACTCCCGATGCTTTTCTCCCGCACACCCGGCATCCTCGCCTGGAGCGAGAACGGAACAGGCATCGGCACCACCTACCTCCGCATCCGCGGTGCGGGCGGCAGCCGCATCAACGTGACGCTCGACGGCGTACCGCTCAATTCGCCTGAGGACCAGACCGTATTCTGGGCCAATATGAACTCCTACGCCAAACTGCTGGGCAGCGTACAGATCCAGCGCGGCGTGGGCACCTCGACCAACGGCGACGGCGCCTTCGGCGGAACGATCGCCCTGGGCACGCAGACCCCCGCCCTGGAATGGGGCAGCGAAGTCAACTTCTCGTACGGCTCGTTCAACACCTTCCACATGGGCACCCGCGCCACCAGCGGCCTGCTCTGGAAACGCCTCGTGCTGGAAGGCGCCTGCAACATGACCACGACCGACGGCTTCCTCGACGGCACCGACGGGCGCTCCGGCAGCTATTTCGGCGGAGCGACCTATCTGGGAGGCAGCTGGAAACTGAGCTACAAGTTCATCGGCAACTTCGAGACCACCGGACAGGCCTGGAACGGCGTGGTCGCCGGCAACGACGACCTGTCGCTGATGGACGGCACCTACGGTGCGCATACCGGCATCAAGACGTACAAGGATCTGTACGACATCGGACTGGGACGGTTCAATTCCCTTTACGAGCGACTGGTGTTCGAACCTGTCATCGTGTATCCGGATGCCGTGGCCCATACCGAACGCTACCGGATGAACGACGGCTCCTTCTGGCCGCGCACCACCGACAACTTCTGGCAGAACCACCATCTGCTGAACTTCGCGGCCAACCTGTCGGACGCATGGAAGTTCTCGGCCACGGCCCATTATACCGGCGGCCACGGCTACTATGAGGAGTTCCGCTACAACAACAAATTGACGAAATACGGGCTGAGTCCGTACTTCGCGGACTATGGCGACAGGCCCGGCGAGTTTATCAAGCGCGCTGACTTTGTGCGGCAGAAAGGCCTGACGCAGCACACGTTCGGCTTGGTCTCCGACCTCTCGTACAAGAAGGACCGCTGGGACGCCGTGGCAGGCATTTCCGTCCAACAGTTTCTCGGAAACCACTACGGCTACCTTACCTACACCTCGGCACCAGGGACCTATTTACTGGACATGCGCATCTTCAGCAAAGAGGACCCTTACCAGTACTACGACTCCGACGCGTCGAAGTTCGACGGCAGCGCCTTTGTCAAGGTCACTTACCGGCTTTCGGACGCCTGGAGCGTCTTCGGTGACCTGCAGTACCGGCATGTGCTTTACAAGACCGACGGCTACAACGACAAGTATTATGTCGATGAAAAAGGCAACCCGCAGAAGCACTATCTGGACGTGGACGAGCAATACGGATTCTTCAACCCGAAGGCGGGCGTGAACTTCAGCAGCGGCCTCCACCGTTTCTACGCTTCGGCAGCGGTCAGCCACCGCGAACCCGAACGGAACAACTTCACCGACAACGGCAAGTACCCCGCCCCGCGCGCCGAGCGCCTCTACGACTTCGAAGCCGGCTGGCAAATCGACGGCCGGAAAGCCCGCGCCGGCATCAATCTTTACTATATGCGCTACCGCGACCAGCTGGTGCAGACCGGCGAACTGAGCGACATCGGCGAGGCGCTGACCACCAACATTCCGGACTCCTACCGCGCCGGCGCCGAACTGACGGCAGGCTGGGACGCGACCCGCTGGCTGACGTTCGAAGCCAATGCCGCGCTGAGCCGCAACCGCCTGCTTGACTTCGACGAATACGTGGAAGACTGGGAAAAGGGGACGACCGTCATCCACTACGACGACGCGGCCCTCGCCTACTCCCCCTCCGCCATCCTCAACGGCTTCGTCAACGCGCACGTCAAGGGCTTCCGGGCGCAGTGGCACACGGGGTTCGTGAGCCGGATGTATCTCGACAACACGGAAAACAAGGACCGTTCGCTGCCGGCCTACAGCCTCTCCGACCTGACGCTGGGCTATACGTTCAAGATTCCCAAAGGTTATGGTTTCAAGGAGATTGACCTTGGCGTCGACTTGAATAACCTGTTCAATGCCCGCGTCGCCCAGAGCGGCTGGGTCTATAGCGCCATCTATGCCAGCGTTGGCCACACGAACGACAACCGTTACTACCAGATCGGCTTCATCCCAGTCGCCGGCTTTACGGCCATCGGACACGTGGCCCTGCGGTTTTGATTTCCAGTGATTTTTCGTTATCTTTGAATGATTAAAACTTTATCTATGAAACGAATCTTGATTTTAGCCGCCCTTCTGGCATCGCTGGGCCTGACCGGCTGCAAGACGCAGGAGACACCGGCCGCTCCGTCTGCGCTCGATGTCATCATGACCCGGACCAGCATCCGCAGTTTCACGGGTGACCCTGTCAGCAAAGAACAGCTGGAAACCATCTTGAAGGCCGGTATGGCCGCCCCTACGGCCATGAACGGCCAGCCCTGGCGATTCGTCGTCGTTACGGACAAGGACAAGATCGCGGAAGTGTTCGGCAACGGCCCCCGCAGCGGCCTGTTCACGACGGCAGGCGCCGTGATCGTGGTCTGCGGAGAGACCACCGCGATGCGCAAGCCGTTCGGCCAGCCCGACGCAGCTGAAGTGGAAATGCCCAACATGTTCTGGTATGAAGACTGCTCGGCCGCCACGGAGAATATCCTGCTGGCCGCCCACGCCCTAGGGCTGGGTGCCGTGTGGACGGCCGGTTATCCGGCCATGGAGCGCATCGAGCCCATTTCTGCCGCACTCGGCATTCCCGCCAAGGTCGTTCCGCTCTGCGTCATTCCGCTGGGCGTTCCCGCCGAGAATCCGGAACCCAAGGACAAGTGGAAACCGGAGAACATCCACTGGGAACAGTGGTAAGCTGACCTACGTATGCGGTTCTTCATCGTCGATGCTTTCACGGAAGCACCCTTCGGGGGGAATACAGCCGGCGTCGTGCTCCTGGAGCCCGGCGCCGGCTTTCCCGACGAAGGATGGATGCGGCAGCTCGCCGCGGAATTGCGCTATTCGGAAACGGCCTTCGTCCGGCGCGACGGTCCTGCGGAATTCTCCGTACGGTATTTCACGCCCGCCGGCGAAATAGACCTGTGCGGGCACGCGACGATTGCCGCCTTCGGAACCCTGTTCAAGGAAGGACTTGTCCCGGCCGGTGCCCGCTGCCTCAACCACACGCGGGCCGGCGACCTGGAGGTCGTCGCGGGCGAACGCGTGATGATGCAGATGGCCTCCCCTGAACGGATTGCCGCTTTCGATGATCCGGAATGGCTCGACGCCTTGCTGGCCGCCACGGGCGGTCTGCACCGCGATGCCCTTGCCCCGCTGCCGGCAGAGGCCTTTTCCACCGGACTGCCCGACATCATCCTCCCGGTTTGCGACGTAGCCGCTTTGCAGGCGCTGAAACCGGATATGACCGCGCTTGCGGCATTCTGCGAGCGGCTCGACGTTGTAGGCGTGCACGCTTTCGCCGTCGGCGAAAACGACGGTTACACCGCGCACGTGCGCAATTTCGCCCCCCGCTACGGCATTCCGGAAGAATCGGCCACCGGTACGGCCAACGCCGCGCTCACCGCCTATCTCCATCACCACGGCCTTATCGCCGACAGAGCCCGCTGTGTATTCCTTCAGGGCGAGGCGATGGGCCGTCCCTCCCTGATCCACACCACGCTGGATGTGTCCTCCGGCGCACCCGACATCCGGGTCGGCGGCCCCTGCGCCATCGTCGCAAAAGGCGATATTATTTAAATGTAAGAGAATTTGATTATTCGCTTTGATTTGTTAACTTTGTAGGATAGAAAATCCAAAACAAGTTAACAAAATATGGCTGATAAACAACTTCTCCTGGGAGATGAGGCCGTTGCCCTTGGCGCCTTGCACGCGGGACTCAGCGGCGTCTATGCCTATCCGGGCACTCCCTCCACCGAAATCACCGAGTACATCCAGGGTCATCCGCTCACGGCCGAACGCCACGTGCACGACCACTGGTCCAGCAACGAAAAGACGGCCATGGAAGGTGCGCTGGGCATGTCGTACGCCGGCAAGCGCGCCCTGGTCTGCATGAAACACGTGGGCATGAACGTCTGCGCCGACCCGCTGATGGGTTCGGCGATGACGGGCGCAAACGGCGGCCTGGTGGTCGCCGCGTGCGACGACCCCTCGATGCACAGTTCGCAGAACGAACAGGATTCCCGTTTCTGGGACACCTTCGGCATGATGCCGGTCTTCGAGCCCTCCTCCCAGCAGGAAGCCTATGAGATGACCCGTGCCGCCTATGATTTCTCCGAAGAAAACGGCATCCCCGTCATCATGCGCCTGACGACCCGCATGGCGCATTCCCGCGCCGTCGTCACGCCGACGGACGAGATCCGTCCGCAGAATGAGCTCCACTACCCGGAACACCCGAAGCGCTGGGTCACCCTGCCCGTAAACGCACGTGTCCGCAACCGCGAGCTCATCAAGGACTATGCGAAGTTCGAAGCCGAAGCCGCCGCATCGCGTTTCAATGCGCTGACCGACGGTCCCGACCACAGCCTCGGCATCATCGCCTGCGGCATCGCCTACAACTACCTGATGGAAAACTATCCGGACGGCTGCCCGTATCCCGTGCTGAAGATTTCACAGTATCCCTTCCCGCGTGAACTGGCGCGGAAACTCGCCGGCCTGGTTCCGACCATCCTGGTACTTGAAGAAGGCCAGCCGCTCGTCGAGACGATGCTGCGCGGCGTATTCCCCACCGGCACGAAGATCATCGGCCGTATCGACGAGACCGTCGTACGCGACGGCGAACTCTCGCCCGATGACGTGCGGAAGGCCCTGGGCCTCCCCGCCCTGCCGACCTTCGCCCCGTCCCAGGTGCTCGCCCCGCGCCCGCCGGCACTCTGCCAGGGCTGCGGCCACCGCGACTTCTACACCGCCCTCAACAACGTGCTGAAGAAAGACTATCCCACCGCCCGCGTGTTCAGCGACATCGGCTGCTACACCCTCGGCTACATGGCGCCGTTCAACGCCATCCACACCTGCGTGGAAATGGGCGCTTCGTTCACGATGGCGCAGGGCGCCGCCTATAGCGGAACCTGGCCCGCCGTCGGCGTACTGGGCGATTCGACCTTCACCCACAGCGGCATGACCGGCCTGCTCGACGCGATCAACGGCAATGCCGACGTG
Source organism: uncultured Bacteroidales bacterium (assembly GCA_947306365.1). GTDB lineage: Bacteria > Bacteroidota > Bacteroidia > Bacteroidales > UBA932 > Cacconaster. Next base: position 29,044 of record CAMZGD010000019.1, on the reverse strand, counting down.
GTGCTCTGCATCTCCGACAACCTGACCACCGCGATGACGGGCGGACAGGACTCCGCCGGAACCGGCCGCATCGAGGCCATCTGCGCAGGCCTGGGCGTCGACCCCGCCCATATCCGCACCATCGTCCCGCTGCCCAAGAACTATCCCGACATGGAAAAAGTGATCCGGGAAGAAATCGAATACCACGGCGTCTCCGTAATCGTCTGCCGCCGCGAATGCATCCAAACCGCCAGAAGGCACGCAAAGCAGAAATAACGCCATGAAACAAGATATCATCCTCGCAGGCGTCGGAGGACAAGGCATCCTCTCCATCGCCACGGTCATCGGTTCCGCCGCCCTTGAGCAGGGGCTGCACCTCAAACAGGCGGAAGTCCACGGCATGAGCCAGCGCGGCGGCGACGTCCAGTCGAACCTCCGCCTCTCGTCCAATCCCATCCACAGCGACCTGATTCCCCGCGGTGCGGCCGACCTTGTGGTCTCGCTTGAGCCCATGGAAGCCCTCCGCTACATTCCCTGGCTTTCGAAGGAAGGCTGGATCATCACCAACACGGTGCCGTTCGTAAATATTCCGGACTATCCGGAGATGGACAAGGTGATGGGCGAACTGAACAAGCTCCCGCACGTCATCGCCATCGACGTGGACGCCATCGCCAAGGAAGTGGAATCGCCGCGCAGCGCCAACATGGTGCTGCTGGGCGCCACGGCCGCCGTGCTCGACATCCTCGACCCTGACAAGCTCCGCGACGGCATCCGCCGCATCTTCGGCCGCAAGGGCGAAGCCATCGTGGAAGCCAACATCAAGGCATTCGATGCAGGACTGGCATCTGCGAAAAAGTAAGCGCGTATGAATTACATGACTGCCGACGAGGCCGTCCGCCTCGTAAAAAGCGGCGATACCGTCTGCTGCCAGGGCAGCACCTCCGTGCCGGTCATCCTGCAGGAAGCGCTGACCCGGCGTGCGCACGAACTCCGCGACGTACAGATTGTCTCGGGCTTCAACATTACCGAAGGCCCCGCACCTTTCTGCAAGCCGGAATACAAGGATTCATTCCTGGTCAACAGCATTTTCCTGTGCGCCGACCAGCGCAAGCACGTGGCCGATGGCTACGGCTCGCTGACGCCGTGCTTCCTGAGCGAAGTGCCGGCCCTCTTCCGCAAAGGGGAACTGCCCGTCGACGTGGCTTTCATCAATTGCTCGCTGCCCGATGAGAACGGCTACTGCAGCTATGGCATCGGCTGCGACATCTCCGTCGCGGGCGTCGAGTGCGCCAAGGTGGTGATCGCGCAGGTCAACGAAGCCATTCCCTACCTGTACGGGGGCTGCCTCATCCACGAATCGCAGATTACCGCCGCGGTGCGGTGCAACGTGCCGCCCATCGCGATGCAGTTCGGCGAACCCACGGAAATCGAAAAGGCCATCGGCGCGAACGTCGCGGCCGAGATTCCCGACGGCGCCTGCCTGCAGATCGGCGTAGGCGGCATCCCGAACGCCATCCTCAACGGCATCAAGCACCATAAGCACCTGGGCCTGCACACCGAAGCGATGACTGACGGCGTGATCCGGCTCATGAAGGAAGGCGTCATCGACAATTCGCTGAAGAAAGTGCACCCGGGCATCAGCATCGCTGCACTCGCCCTGGGATCCAAGGAGATGTACGAATTCATCGACCATAACAAGACGATGGAATTCTACGACGTCGCCTACACCAACAATCCGTTCCTGATCGCCCAGAACCCGAAGGCCTGCGCCATCAATTCCGCACTGGAAGTCGACCTGACAGGCCAGGTCTGCGCCGATTCCATCGGCGAGATGATCTTCTCGGGCGTCGGCGGCCAGCACGACTTCATGTACGGCTGCTCGCTGTCGGAAGGCGGCAAGTGCTTCATCGCGCTTCCTTCGCGTACGAACAAGGGCAAGGGAAAGATCGTCCCGACGCTTACGCCGGGCGCCGGTGTCGTGACGACGCGTTTCCAGACGCAGTATGTGGCCACCGAGTGGGGCATCGCCTATCTCCGCGGCAAGAACCTGGCCCAGCGGGCCCGGGCGCTGATCGAAATCGCCCACCCCGACGACCGCGAAGAACTTGAGAAAGCCGCCTGCAAGCGCTTCGGCTACAGTTTCCTGCGACTGAAAGCCTGACAGGGCCCGTCGGCCGGTCAGCTACCTGAAATCGCTTCCCCGTTGAGCGGGGAAGCGATTTTTGCTTCATCGAAAAAAACATTAACCATTCAGCATAAAATGCTACCTTTATGTATTACATCCCAAATACACCATGAAAAGAATCCTGACTGCAACCCTCCTGCTCGCCCTGGTCGCCGGCGCACAGGCGCAACCTCTGAGAAGGAGCGAAATTACCAAACACAGCGTACAAAGCGCCATCCTGGGCGAAGAGGTGGCGTACAACCTCTATCTTCCGGTCGGATATGACGCCGCCACGCCGGAACGGTATCCTGTGATCTACCTCCTGCACGGACTCTACGGCACGTATGCTGACTGGGAGACGGCGGGGCACATGCAAGACGTGGTGGACGAACTGATCGCGTCGGGCGAATGCCAGCCGGTCATCATCGTGACGCCGAATGCGGGCGATCCCGATGTCCACAACAACTGGAACGGCTATTTCAATATGCCGGGGCGCAACTACGAAGATTTCTTCTTCCAGGAGTTCATTCCCGCCGTGGAAAGCACCTGGAAGATCCAGGGCGACAAATCCCACCGTTCCATCATGGGCCTGTCGATGGGCGGCGGCGGTTGCACCGTCTATGCACAGCGCCACCCCGAATTGTTCTCGAGCTGCTACAACATGAGCGGCTGGCTGGACGAACCGGAACTGGATCCCGACATGCCAAAGGACAAGCTTTACCTGGTCTGCCAGGCCATCCATGAACACAACGCCATCGGCTTCGTTTCGAACGCCGACGACGCGACGCTGGAGAAGTTGCGCACCGTCAAGTGGTTCATCGACTGCGGTGACGATGATGACCTCATCGAACAGGCGTTGAGGCTGTTCCTGGCGATGTGGGAGAAAGACGTCCCTTCCGAACTGCGCGTCCGGAACGGCGAGCACAACTGGGAATACTGGCACACGGCCCTGCGACTGGCACTCCCCTTTGCGTCCCGGAATTTCGGGCGATAATCACTTCAAGTTGTCTCCGATCACGGTCAGGCGTTCCTGATAGATCGACCGAAGCCGGGCCACGGCTTCGTGGTAACTCATGTTCTCGTCGCCGTTGATGATCCGGCCGCCGTTCATCCAGGCGTCCTCGGCCGGATTCCATAGCTTGAAGTTTTCCTGGGCGGAACGGTCCAGCAGTTGTTCCAGTTCGTCGATGTAGTCGGGAATGGTCTGCAGTTGCGGCAGCAGTTCGTTGAAACGGTCCCGCACACGCGCGGCAAAGACCGGATCTTCAAACAGGCGGGCATACCAGCAGGCGTTCCGGTTGATGAGTCCCGTCCGGGCCTGCGGGGACGTATTGTAGGAAAGGATACCCCAGTCGAAGTCCCAGCAGGGGCCGGCCTTGAGTTTCCCGCCGCGTTCAAAGTGATAGAACACGCTGCCCGGATTGCCCAGCTCGTGGTTGCCCATCACTTCGAAGACAATCCAGTAATCGATGAATGAATCGATGTCGATCCAGGCCGCATAACCCTGCTCCGGATCGCGGAAACCGGGGCCGTAGATGACCGATGCCACCTGACTGACATAGTCCTTGGCATACTGCACCTGTTCGGCCGTAATCTCGTCGGAATCGGGATGTTTGATTCCGAAAGGAATGCCGCTGCCGAACTGGACACACTGCCCGTGCGGATCCATCCACTGGATCTCGTTGTCGTAGTGGAAGTCCGATTCCAGCAGATAGCCGTCCTTGATGTTGACGCGGTTCTTGTCCACGCGCACCTGCTCGATGAGCAGGTAATTGCCTTGATGCACGCCGTTGAGCACGAGTTCCACGCTCCGGCAACGGGGCGTCCAGGCCAGGGAGGTCATCGAAGAGACCTTCATCGCAATCAGGTTGCGCATCATCGTGCGGTCCATGAAATTGGCCAGAAGGACCCAGCGCTTGTGCGCAGGATAGCCGAAGAACGAGGTCTTCGCATCGAACTTGAGCAGATAGGGCTTCTTGGGCCAGCTCCAGGTCGTGTTGCCGCGTCCGCGGACCTTGCAGGATTGGGGATCCGTCACGACGCCGCCGTCTTCCAGCGTCACGGCGGCTTCGACATAGTCGGTCTTCGAGACGATCTTCGCACCGTACTTGGTATCCAGATAGAGGACCGGAAGGCCGGTCTTACGTGCCCGGCCCATCGGGCCGCCGAATTCCCCGACGCAGAGGAAGATGGGCGAAAGCTTGAAATGTCCCTCGGGCAGCCTGATACCCAGGCATACTTCTGAAACATAATCATCGCTCCTTCCCGTATCGGTGACGACCGCCCGGTAACGTCCCGGAACGGAATCCCGCTCCACGCTTTCGAGGAAGAAATCCTGGGAAGCCAGGAACTGTCCCTTGGCCAGGTACAGGGCCACATCCTTTTCAAGGTCGAAGGCATAATCCGGCTCGTCTACCGTGAAGAAGAAAGCCGCACTTCCGCCGACCGGAAGGACGAGGGTATCACACGCCACCTGTATGGTGCGTAGCGTGGCCGCGGGCTGCCTTTCGATACAGGAGGCGACCAGCAGCAGGGCCGCAAGGGCCGGAAGGTATCCAAAACGTTTCATGCACTATTGAATCTTGAAGGAAAGGGGTTCGCCCGAAGCGCTGTCGCCGGCGACCCAGAGCTGGAAATCGCCCGGTTCCACTTTCTTTACACCGTCCAACCCATAGAAAGCCAGGTCCGATACCGGAAACGACAGCTGCAGGCGACGCTGTTCACCCGCCTTGAGCGACACACGCTCAAAATGCTTGAGTTCCTTTACGGGACGCGTGACCGAACCCACGATATCACGGACATAGACCTGCACCACTTCCGTGCCGTCGCGGTCGCCGGTATTCGAGAGTATGAAGGAAATGGAGACCTTGCCGTCCTTCGGATAGACTTCGCTGTCGAGCGAAAGGTCGGAATAGGCAAACGTCGTATAGCTGAGGCCAAAGCCGAACGGGAACAGCGGATAGGCGCCATAGTCCAGGTAGTAGGACGTATTGCCGAGCGACGTCTGGCCCGCTTCACGGTCGATGTCGGCCAGCAGCGTCTCGCCGTTGTACGGACGGCCCGTCATATTGTGCGAATAATAGAGCGGAACCTGCCCCACCGTACGCAGGAAGGTGACCGGTGTCTTTCCGGAGGGATTCACGTCCCCGAAAATAAGGTTGGCCAGCGCCGGACCGCCCATCGTGCCGGGATGGAAGGCATAGAGCAGCGCCTCACAGTTCGGCAGGTCGCGCTCGATCGTGAGCGGGCGTCCGGCCATCACCGTGGCCACGACCGGCTTTCCGGCCGATTTGAGTGCCGCCAGCAACGCGCTCTGCGAACCGATCAGGTTCAGGTCAGCCAGGCAGTGCGCCTCACCGGAGAGGATCGCTTCCTCGCCGAGGAACGCCAGCACCACATCGGCGCGGCGGGCAGCTGCCACGACATCGTCGAAACGAGACCGCTCTTCGCGGCTGAAACCCAGGCCGGGCACATGGACGACCTTGCCGGGGAACCGTTCCCGCAACGCCTGGAGCGGCGTGACGGTATGGCTTTTCTCGCCGTCGAAACTCCAGGTCCCGAGCTGGTCGTACGGCGCGTCGGCCATCGGCCCCGTGACCAGGATCGTGCGGACCCGTCCGGCATCGAGCGGAAGGACACCGTCGTTCTTGAGGAGAATCACGGATTCCTCGACGGTGCGCCGGGCCGCTTCCAGATGCGCGGGGGCGTATTGAACCGCCCTCCCCGCCTCGACATCCACATACGGATGCTCGAACAGGCCGAGGAGGAATTTTACGCGGAGGATGTTGCGGACGGCGGCATCGATGGTCGATTCCCTGACCGCACCGCAACGCACGAGTTCCTCAAGATGCGAGAGGAAACCGAACGTCATCATATCCATATCCACGCCGGCATTGGCTGCCAGGCGGGCCACTTCCTTGCGGTCCGCCCCGAAACCGTGGGAGATCATCTCGCCCATCGAATTCCAGTCCGTCACCACCAGCCCGTCAAATCCCCATTCGTCGCGGAGGACCTGCCTGAGGATGAAGGCGTTTCCCGTGGAGGGAACGCCGTCGTTGTCGTTGAACGAGGTCATCAGCGTCATCGCGCCTGCCTTGACGGCCGCTTCGAAAGGCGGAAGATAGACATTCCGCAACTGGCGCTCGGTCAGATAGGTGCTGTTGTAATCCCTGCCGCCCTCAGCTGCGCCGTAGCCCACGAAATGCTTGACACAGGCGGCCATCGATGCGGTATCCGGCTTCGTGCCCTGATAGCCGCGCACCATCGCCTCGCCCATCCGGGCGTCCAGCCAGGTGTCTTCCCCGCTTCCTTCCGCAATGCGTCCCCAGCGGGGATCGCGGGCGATGTCCAGCATCGGCGAGAAGGTCCAGCGGATACCCTGTGCCGTCGCCTCGACGGCCGCGACCCGTGCGCCTTCCTCCACCAGCGCCGGGTCGAAGGTCGCGGCAAGACCCAGCGGAATCGGGAAGACCGTGTGGAATCCGTGGATCACATCACGCCCGACAAGGAGCGGGATGCCCAGACGGGACTCTTCCACGCAAATGCGCTGGAACGCATTGATCCGGTCCGGATCCACCTCGTTGAGGATGGAACCGACCTGTCCGTTGCGGAGCGCTTCGGCATAATTGGAGATATCGCCTCCGGCCGATACCTGATTCATCTGGCCGATCTTCTCGGCAAGCGTCATGCGGGACAGAAGTTCGTCGATGCGCCGCTCCGTCCCGGCATCGGTGCCCAGGGTAGAGGGCTTCTGCTCCGTACAGGCCGCCGTCAATGACAACAGGACGGCCAGCAGCAAGATTCGGGGATAATTCATCTTCACTTATTTCTTGTATACACGTACATAATCCACCTTCATCGTACAAGGAAGGGCGCTTTCGTCCACACCGGCATAACCGCCCCAATCACCGCCCCACGCCAGATTCAAGGTGAGATAAAACTTCTTGTTGAACGGCCAGGTGCTCTCGCGGCCGGACTGGTCGTTCCTGAATTCAAGCAGGAGTACGCCGTCGACATACGTCCGTATGGCGGACTCCGTCCATTCCAGCCCGTACACGTGATACTCGTCTTCGGCGCCCGCCACCTTGCGGCTGGCCGTCTTCTGGGTATTCTTCACGTGATTGTAGGCCTCACAATGGATGGAAGACGACGTGATTTCCGCATCGACGCCCACTTCTTCCATAATGTCGATTTCTCCGCAGGCAGGCCAGCCCTTCGACTGGTCGTCGGGCATCATCCAGAATGCGGGCCAGGTTCCCTTGCCCTTGGGCAGCCAGATCGCCGCCTCGAAATAACCGTACAGCCAGGATTCCCGGCTGTTCATCCGGGCGGAAATCACCTGGTCGCCGTCCTTGCGCGCCACAATGTACAGCGCGCCGTCCTGCGTGTAGGAGGTGCGGCGGTCGTCCGGAAGATAGCGCTGAAGCTCGTGGTTCACCCGGCCGGGCGCCCAGTCTTCAAAACGCCACTGGTCCACGATATGGTCGGATGACGCGGAAAAATCGTCCTGCCACACCAGCTGGTAGCCCTCCGGCACATAGGCTCCGGCAGGAACGGATTCCCCCGCCCGCTGCGACACGCGCAGCACCTTTTCGTACCCTCCGCTGCGGAAGCGGACCTCCGCCGCGCGCGGCTCCGCCACATAACTCCGGTTGAACGTCACTTTCAATTCACCGGATCCCTTTCCGACCGTCCTGGGGGAAATCGAAAACCAATACGCGATGTCACCCTCGTCGACGGTCCAGACCGCATTGGCCGTTGTCTGCACGACCACCTCGCCGCCGCTTCCCTCGCCCGTCACTTCCTCCTGCGAGAAAGAGAGGTCCGGCACGAAGAAGTCCTGCCGCAGTTTCAGTTCGGCCGTTGCCGTGCCGCTGGTAAAGCGGAGCGTAGCCGTACGCGCCGCATCCGTATTGTTGGGCTCCGCCGCAATTTTCAGCACGCTTTCCCCGCTGTAGATCTGGGCCGGGGACGCCAGGGCATACCAGCCCTGGCCATCCCCTGTCACAGACCAGGTTGCAGAAGCCGTCACCCTGAGCGATGCTTCTCCCCCTTCGGGACTGACTGTCAGTTCATTCGCCGAAAAACGGATTTCTGGTGCCGGCGTCACGGGGTCCGGAATCCCCGGATCCCCGCACGATGCCAGCAGGAAGAGGAAACACAACAGCGTAACCATTCTGCACATCAATTAACCATTATTTATCAATAAACATATTCTTGAAGAACGATGTCGGTCACCGTAATCTTCGTTCCTGCCGGCGTGCGGCCGAAATCGAAGATCAGCATGGCAGCCTCGGCATCTTCGGAGGCCGGCTTGACGCCCACCTTCCGGACCTTGACGGTCCCGTTCTTCATCGAAATGCCGTTGTCATAGAAGCAGACCTTGGCGTCTGCCTCGGGATCATTCGTCAGTTTCAATGTGATCGGAGACTCGCCGGTTGCAGCGATGTTGCAGGAAAACTCATACTCGTGGGAGACCAGCAGCCGGATATCGGTATGCAGGGCGAACTGTCCCATCCACTCGCTGCCTCCGATTCCCTCGGGAACCGTGATTTCAAACCCGTTCCCGGCGAGCATCCGGAATTCCGCCGTCAGGCCACCGCTCCAGTCAGCTCCGCTGAACCATTGCGACATAGTGACGGTCGCGGCTGGCCACAGGTTCACCACCTCCGGCTTCTCGCTGAGCGGAATATGCTTCTGGAGACACATATCCGAAAGGGTAATCACCGTTCCGGCGGGGAAACGTCCGAAGTCGAATACCAGCAGAATGCTCTCGGTATCCTTATTCAGCATGTGGTCGGCCGACTCGAAGAGGGTCGTGCCGCCTGCGTCGACTTCGACGTTGCCGTCATAGAAGAACTCGTCGTCGCCCGGGTCATCGGCTGCCGTCATCTTGACCGTGGCCGTTCCGGCCTGGGTAGCCGAGATGTTGCAGCTGAAGTCGAAGCGCTCGCGGGCACCGGCCGGGATGTGGGTGCGGATCTTGAACTGGCCCATCCACTCGCCGCCGCCGATTCCGTCGGGCACCGTGATGACGATGTTATTCTTCACCGAGATGCCGGGTTCAAGCCCGCCGCTCCAGTCAGCACCGCTGAACCAGCTTTCATAGTCGACGGCCGTACGGAGCAGGTTGGTCTCCGCCGCCGGGCGGAACCACGCCGCTTCCGGATCCGGCTTGGGATCCGGCGGAATGACCGGGTCAGGATCGGGTTCCTTCAGCTCGTCTTTCGGGACAAGGATGAAGTACCAGGCATTGCCGGGTTCGGCCGCGCTGCGGCACCAGACATACATTTCGTGCTCGGTGAGCCGGATGATGTTGTACTCGCTCACGCCGGTGTAGAAGCCGAAGAACGCGTTGCCGCTGAGCGTCAACTTCATATTCTCCTCGTCGAGCGTGAAGGTCAGGTTGTCGGCCGGCACGTACGGCACGTCGAAGTCGCCCACGGCCGGATTGGCCGTTCCGCTGATACCCAGGTGGTTCATGCCGTTTTCATTGGTGTAGATGTAGCCCTGGTTCTTCCAGATGAGCTTCGTGCCGCGCTGGATGAAGGTGTACTCGTTCTCATACATCGAGCAGCCTTCCTTGCCCTGCGGGTCGCACTGCCACCACGCCGGACCGTTGGCTTCCGGAGCGGCGTTCACGTCGCCGACACCGAAGTGGCCTCTCGTATATTTGGCGAAGACCCAGGTCTTTCCTTCGACGGCGTCGGCACCGCCGGTCAGCGCGTTGAAGCCCGGCGTGTCGAGCAGGCCGTAGTCATCGTCGGCGATGGAAACCACCTTGGAAATGGTGGCACTGCCACCCGGCGTATACAGGGACATCGATACCGTGTACTCGCCCTTGAAAGGATAGGAGACGGAAACTTCGTCGCCCTTGGCGGTGGAACCGTTGCCCAGGTCCCACAGGGCGACGCCGGCCGTAGAGGAAGTGTTCTTCAGCACGATGATGTTCGGCGAAGCGGCTGCCGGAGTGCTGGTGAAGGAAAGCAGGCTCTCGTTCACGGGATCTCCGAGCCGGTAGTCATCCCGGTCCATCGGGGAGCAGGAGAAGAGGAAGGCACCCGCAACGGCAAGGATCAGACTGAACTTGAATATATTCTTCATGATTGTTGACATTTAGAAGTGACCATTAATACCCCGGATTCTGCTTGAGCTCGAACTCGCCGGTACCGGCGGTGCGGCTCATCTCGCTCTGCGGGATCGGAAGATACTTGTCCTTGTTCGGGTTGAACGTGCGGACACTCTGGAAGGCCGTTTCATTCTCGGTAAGCACGCTGGCGGCGTCACCCCAACGGATAAGGTCCCAGAAGCGCATGCCTTCGCCGACGAATTCCTTGCGGCGTTCCGACTTGATGTTGTCCATCGTCACGGGAATCGAGCCGAGACCGGCACGGATACGGATCTGGTCGAGGCACTCCTGCGCGGAAACACCGCCGGCCGGCGATGCGCCCTGCACGCCGACGAGCTCGGCATAGTTGAGCAGCGTCTCGGCATACCGGAAGAGGATCAGGTTGTTCGGATAGTTGAGGTCCACGGTGCCGATCGGCGAACGGAGGGCGGTCCGGGCGGCGTACTTCTTCTGGAAGAGGCCGGTGTTCTGGAAACGCGGTCCGTACGTACCGTCGGCGAACTTGTTGATGGAGCCTTCCCGGCGGACGTCGCCGGCCTCATACATATCCCAGGTAGCCTGACGGACCGGGCCGAAGCCCCAGCCGCCGCAGAACACGGGATCGGACAGCTCGTTAGGAGCGATGTAGGCAGGCAGGTTGGTACCGCATCCGGTCCAGGCACTGCCCCAGTCACGCTTGCCGTCGGAAATCTGGTTGCTCTCGAAGATGGACTCCACCGAGAAGTCATTCTCGTCGGCGCCGGTCCAGAGCGCATCGAAATCGATGAGCCGGTAACGGCCGCATCCGATGATCGCGGCCATGTTGGAAGCGACCTCATTGAACTTGGCCTTGTCGTTCTGGTACATCACCACGCGGGCCTTCAGCATATACACGGCGGCCAGGTTGGCGCGTGCCTGCTTCGCAGTCCCGTTGGTATACATCGGGAACTCGTCGCCGGCTTCCGCGGCAGCCTTCTCGGCGGCGGCGATGTCCGTCAGGATGTCCTGATAGATCTCGTCGGCGCTCTTCTGCCGGGCCATGAACGGATCCTGGAGCGGTTCCGTGAAGAACGGGATATTACCGTAGAGTTTCCAGAGATGATGGAGGTAATAGGCACGGAGGAAGTGCGCCTCCGCCTCGTAGCCGGCGAGCTTGCGCTTGGCGGCCTCGCTGTCGAAACCGACGGCGTTCTCAATGGCCATCAGGGTGTTGTTCGCCCGGGCGATGGCCGTATAATAGAGCGTCCAGATGCCGGTCGGGCTCTCAGAGGCGGGAATCTGGAAGAGCGACATATGGTACATCCACGACTGGTCGCCCGCATCGCCGCCGCCCTTGTACACGTCGTCGGAACGCAGGTCCGAGAGCAGCAGGATGTGGTTGTAGTTATAGTTCGCGTAGGAGTCCATCAGCAGCGGCTGATAGGTCGCCGTCAGGTAGGAAAGGATCGCACTCTCGGTGGCTTCCGCACCGGCTGCGCCCTGATGGGTCGTATGGGAGGTGAGGAACTCCTCGCCGCAACTTGCCAGCATCAGGCCGGCGACTGCGACAACTGCAAAGAATCTATAGAGTTTCATAATCATCTGCATTTAAGGATTAGAACGTGATGGAAGCGCCGAGGGTGATGGTACGGGCCTGCGGATAGATGCCGCGGTCAACGCCGATGGTCGTGTAACCGTCGGAGGCCATTTCAGGGTCGAATCCTTCATACTTCGTGAAGGTCAGGAGATTCTCGCCGGCCACATAGAACCGGAGGTTCTTGATGAAGATGGTCTTCAGCAGCCTGGCGGGCAGCGTATAGCCGAGCTGGGCGGTCTTCAGACGGACGAAGGAACCGTCCTTCACCCAAAGGTCGGAAGAACGCCAGTTCTGGTTCGGGTTTGCATTGGTCATGCGCGGAACGCGGTTGGACGTGCCTTCGCCGATCCAGCGGTCAAGGACCCAGGCCGGAAGGTTCTGGGCCGGGATGTCGCCGCGCATGCAGTAGTCGAAGATCTGGTTGCCGAAGGAACCCTGGAAGAACAGCGAGGCATCGAAGCCCTTCCAGTCAGCGGTCAGGGTAAGGCCGGCCGTCCAGTCGGGCATACCCTTGCCGATCATGGTGCGGTCGTCGTCGTTTACGTAGCCGTCGCCGTTGTAGTCGACGAAACGGACGTCACCGGGCTGCGCGCTCGGCTGCATCAGGTTGCCGTCCTTGTCGCGGTAGGCGTTCACCTCATCCCAGTTCTGGAAGATGCCGTCGGTCTTCATACCGTAGAAATACGGCCAGACCATTCCGTTGGAACCTTTCACATAGTCGCCGATGCCGGAAGCGCCGTTGCTCTGGTAGACGGCCTCGCCGGACTCGTTGCCGAGGTTGATCAGGCGGTTGCGGAGCAGGGAGGCGTTGGCGTTTACGGCATAGTGGAAATCGCCGATCTGCTGCTTCCAGCCCAGTTCGAATTCGTAACCCCAGTTGCGCATGTCACCGAGGTTGGACATCGGTGCGCCCTGGCCTACATAGGCCGGGATGGGCTTGTCCATCAGCATGCCGTTGGTCTTCTTGTTGTAGAAATCGAAGCCGAAGCTCAGGCGGTCGTTGAACAGACGGGCGTCGAAACCGACGTCGACCTGCTCGGACTCCTCCCACCGGATGGTCGGATTGGCCAGCGCGGCGGGCGATGCGCCGGAATACATGTTGCCATAGGCGGTACTGCCGATACCGAAGTAGTATTCCTGGCCGGTATCCATCAGCGAGGCATACCGGAAGTTGCCGATGTTCTCGTTACCGTTCTTGCCCCAGCTGGCGCGGAGCTTGAGCTGGTTCACCCAGTCGGGACGGTCGTCGCGGAACCAGGGTTCATTCGTAATGTTCCAGCCCGCGGAGACGGCCGGGAACGTAGCCCACTTATGGCCGGGTCCGAAATGCGAGGAACCGTCGCGACGGAGCGTGAATTCCAGCATATAGCGTTCGTCGAAGTTGTAGTCGAAGCGGAAGAAGTAGGAAGCCAGCCGCTGATGATCGTAGCCGCCCGTTCCGCCGCTGGTCCGCTCGTCATCGGTGCTGCCGATGGCCGAATCGATGTAAGCCATGTCAGGATTGGTCTCCTTGAGCTGGTAGTCGGTCCCGGATACATAAATATAGGAATAGCTCATCGCCGACTGGCCGAGGACGACGGCGAAGCTGTGGCGGTCGACCGTCTTGTTGTAGGTGAAATAATTCTCCACCTGCCAGCGGAGGCCTTCGTTCATGCCCATATTCACCCAGCTGGTGAGCGTCTGGTTCATCGAACTCTTGTACTGCTCGAAACCGTAGCCGCGGTTGCGCCAGAATGCGAGGTCGGTACCGAAACTGGTCTTGAACTTGAGGCCGGGCAGGATGTCCAGCTCGGCGCCGAAGTTCGCGACGAACTTGTGGGTCTTGTAGAGCGTGTTGGAAGGCGTATCGAGATTGGCCACCGGGTTGGTCAGTTCCTGATAGCCCGTCGGGGGCAGCGAATAGACGCGGCCGTCCGCGGCGACGATGGCCGTCGGATGGGCGGCGAGGATCGCAGCGGCGGTAGCTTCATCGGCGAACACGGGAATCGACGGATTGAAGCCCACGGCGGAACCCAGCACCGAACCGAACTCGGAGTTGGTGGTGATACCGGTCGAATTGATGTTCGAATAGGCGACGTTGGCCGTAAGGGTCAGCTTGTTGAGGAAGTTACGGTCCTTGGTCTCGAACGGGACGTACGTGTTGTTGGAACGGAGGGACAGGCGGTCGTAGTTCGATTTGCCGTAGTTTCCACCTACGATACCGTCCTGTTTGAAATAACCGGCGGAGATGAAGTACGTGGCCTTGTCGGTGCCGCCGCTCGCGGACAGCTGATGCTGCGTGATCGGCGCATTATAATAAAAGGTCTCGTCCTGCCAGTCGGTCCCCTTCCCGGCCGCGGCGATCTCGGCGGCGGAATAGAGCGGGGCGCCGCCATCGTTGATACGGGCCTCGTTCATGATGACCATATATTCCTTGGCATTGAGGACTTCCTTCTTGCGCCAAGGATTCTGCCAGCCGTAACTGCCGTTGTAGTTGACAGTCGCCTGGCCCTTCTCTCCGGCACGCGTGGTCACGAGCACGACACCGTTGGCGGCTCGGGCGCCGTAGATGGCGGCCGATGCCGCATCCTTCAGGATCTCGACGGACTGGATGTCGTTGGGATTCAGGTAGTCAATGCCGCCGTCGACAGGCATGCCATCGACGATGTAGAGCGGGTCGGAGTGGTTGACGGAACCGATACCGCGGATCTTGATCTGGGAACCGGAACCCGGCTGGCCTGAGGCCTGGGTGATCTGGACACCGGAGACCTTTCCCTTGATGGCATCGTTGACCGTGGAAGCGCGGACCTTGTTGAGGGCGTCGCCGTCCACTTTCGAGATGGAAGCGGTCACGACGCTTTTCTTCTGGACACCGTAGCCGACCACGACGGTCTCATCCAGCATCTGGGCGTCATCCTGCAGGATGATCTCCAGGTTCTGTGCCTGCGAAACCGTAACGGTACGGGTCACATAGCCGATGCAGGATACTTCCAGGACGGCGCCGGGGGCGACACGGAGGGAAAATTCTCCATCCACGCCGGCCGAAGTGCCGTTGCTGGTACCCTGCTCAACGATGAAGGCGCCGACAATCGGCTGACGCGCCTCGTCCAGGACCACACCGGTCACGGTGATGCCCTGTGCGAAAGCCGTCAGGCTCAATCCTAATGCAAGGATCAGTGCAGCTAATTTTTTCATACGCTTGATTTTTTGTTGGGCGTTGGTTATTGATTTGTTTTCAGGTTGTTCGGATAGATATCCATTACAAAATTAACCAGAATTGCAACCCCACGCGCGCACAATAAAAAATAAGTAGTATAATAGAAAACTCAATCATCTGTAAAACAAATGATTATTAAAAACATAAGCATCTAAAAAAGTAGTGATTGGAGAACCCGAAGGTCACTACTTTCCAATCATCTTCACCCGTTCCTCAAACGAGTCGCGGTCAACGGCAGCCTGATTCTTGACGGACACCTTGTAGTTGTAGATCGTGCTCAACGAGTAGTCGAGCATCTTCGCGATCTGCTTGGAATCTTCCACCCCCAGACGGATCAGCGCGAAAATCCGCAGCTCCGTATTCAGTCCCCCCTTGGGCGGATGCACCCGGGCGGGTTCCAGCAGCAGGTCGTTGAAACGGTCCACAAAGTCGGGATACATCGAAAGGAAGGTCTTGTCGAAGGTGCGGTAGAAATCTTCCCGCGCCTTTTCCGAACGGGAAGAACTGCTCAGCTCGCGAAGCAGCTGCGCCGACTTCCCCTGCTTGAGCAGATTGCGCAGGTGGTTGTCTTCAGAGCGGAACAGGTGGATTTCGTTGGAAAAGCTCTCCAGGAACGAAACGATGTGGCTTTCCTTGACTTGGTCGGACAGCGAGATCTCCCGGTTGAGCACGTTCAGCTTCTCGTTGGCGTCCGCCAGCCGGGCATTGCTCTCCTCCAGTTCCTTGCGCACGCGCTGCAATTTCCGGGAACGGGCGATGAAGAACCAGGCCAGCAGCGCCAGGGCGGCGGTCAGGAGGGCCAGCAGGATGGAGAAAGCGACCGCAGTCTTCCGTTGCTGTTCCTGTCGTGCGGAATAGGCGTCTTCCACCTGCATCAGGAAACGCGAGATCTGCCAGGGCCGCAACTTGGCATTGTAGTCGATCGCGTCTTCCTGCGCGGTCCGCAGATATCGGAACGAGCGGTCCACGTCACGCTGCAGGACCTCCTGCCCCACCATCGTCAGCGAAGCATAATCGCGGACGGCATTGATGATGTCGCTTTCGGCCGAACGTACCAGCCAGCCCATCCGGTCGGCAGGACGTCCCATCCGGTCGGCGATTTCAGACAGATAGTATGCGTAGATGGCATAGGCGTGCTGGTCCGGATTCGTGCCGGAGAGCAGCAGCCGCCCGACACTGTCGGCGGACGCATAGCGTTCCTCCTCGAAAAGCCGGTCGCGCAGCAGCACGCGCCAGGTTTCGGAATCGCGCGGGAGGCGTTCCATCAGGCGGTTGCGGTAACCGGCGGCCACGGGGATGTCGAGCCGCTCCACCATGCCCGAATTGCCGGACAGGTCCATGCTGAAATCGTAGAGCGCCGTCAGGTACTGGGTCATCCGCGCTTCGGAAAGCGAAGCTGTATCGATCTGGTCGTACAGCAGGTTGTACGCCTCCATATAGTTGCCCGCCTTCGCATAGAGATGCCCCAGCTGGATGGAAGCCCGGTCGTAGCGGTCCTTGTCGCCCAGCGTGCGCGCCAGCGCCTGGCAGTCCTTGAGATACTGCTGCGTCGAATCGAAACTGAAGGAGAAGTAGCCGTCGGCCAGCCGCATCTCGGTCTCATAGCGAAGCACCGGCTCGGACGTCGACAGCGCGATGCCGCGGAGTGCGTCCATCTGGTCGCGTTTCGCCGCAACATAGACGCTCCGGGCGGACACATACCCGTCCAGTTCGTCCAGCAATTGCCGGGTCGGCCGGTCCAGTTCTCCGCTGCGGCCGCAACCCGCCGGCAGGAAAGCCGCCGCGACGCACAGGAGGATGAGGAAACGGACCGGACGCATAGCCGCCTAGCAACCTTTGTTGGTCATGATGTCGAGCACCATTTCGTCGGTGATGCACATCGCGTCGGCGCCGATGGCGGTGAGATTATGGATGGAACGGTCGATGTCGTCATCGACAATCCCCTCCTGCGCGGTGACGCACTTGCCTTCCATGGCCAGCAGGGCCGACAGGATGGCGGTCGAGACGCCGGAAGTCAGCTTCAGCGAACACGAAGGCTTGGCCCCGTCGCAGATCATCCCCGTCAGGTTGGCCACCATGTTCTTGACGGCCGCACAGCACCGTGCATAGTCGCCGCCCATCAGGTATGTGATGCCCACGCTGCTGCCCGTGCTGGCCACGACGCAGCCGCATAGCGCAGACAGCCGGCCCAGCGACTGCTTGATGTAGATGGCCGTCAGGTGGCTCAGCATCAGTGCGCGGACCAGTTCCTCCTCGGTATTCTCGTTCTCATCGGCAAACACGCACACCGGATTGGTGGCGCAGATGCCCTGGTTCCCGCTGCCCGAATTGCTCATCACGGGAATCATCGCCCCGCCCATCCGCGCGTCGCAGGCCGCCGCGGTACGGGCGATCATATGCGAATAGACGCTGTTGCCGAGGATCCCCTTTGCAAGCGGACGGTCGATGGTCTTTCCGAGATTATGCCCGTAATTGCCCTTGAGCGCCTCGCGGGCCGCCGTCATATTGTAGTCGCGCGTTTCGAGGATGAAACGGATCTCGTCGAGCGGCGCAGTGGTGGCAAAATCGTAGACCAGCTTGAGGTTCAACGCAATGTCGTCGGTTTCGGCCGGAGCGCCTCCCTCCGGCACCAGCTTCGCCAACCGGGTGTCGCTCAACCGCCAGGGCTCCGCATACACGAAACGTGTGTGGCCGCCGGCGATGACCGCCGTCACCTCCCGTTTCCCCGCCGAGGCGATGATCTCGATATAGAGTTTCTCGGAGATGCCTTTCTTGAGTCCGATGGCGATGCGGCCCTCTTCGATGAAACGCCGCCCCTCAGCCAGGGCTTCGGGAGTCAGGTCGCGCAGCACTTCCAGCTGATACGCACTCTTGCCGATCAGGGCGCCCAATGCAATGGCGATCGGCAGGCCGGTCATTCCCGTGCCGGGAATGCCCACGCCCATCGCGTTTTTCAGGATATTGGCGCTCAGGAGCGCCTCGACCTTCTCCGGCCGGCAGCCCAGCATCTCTGCGGCGCGCGCCGTACACAGGGCGACGGCCATCGGCTCGGTACAGCCGATCGCCGGCACCACTTCCTTATGGATCAGCGCAAGGATGCGCTCACGGGTTTCTTTGTCGATCATATTTCTTATCGGTTCGTATCAACGCTGTTTCCAAATCGTCGGGTCGTTGGTGATGATGCCGTCCGCCTCGCGGAGCCGGCGTCGGAGCGGCTTATTGACGGTCCAGAGGCGGACCTCCTTCCCCGCTTTGTGTGCCTGGCGGATGAAACGCCTGGAAGTCAAGCGATAGCAGGGGTTGATCGCCGCGGCGTAATCGTAGCGGTCAAACGAGAATCGGTGCAGCCGCACATCGTAGCACAAGCCGAACGGCAGCCGGCAGACCAGCAGTTTTTCCACGCGGATGGTGGGATCCAGCTGGTGGGCCTCCACAATCACCGCATCGTTGAACGACTGGATGATCGTCTGGTCGTGCATTCCGCCTGCCTGGATCAAGGCCAGCACGTCAGGAACGATGCCGGGGTACTGGTCATCCCGCTTCAGCTTGATTTCCAACAGTAATCCGCAACGGCCGCCGATCAGCTGCAGTACCTCCCCAAGCGTGGGGACGGTTTCATCGGTCGGGTTTCCGTCCCGGTCCACGATCCTTGCGCGCCGGACTTCTTCCAGCGTCATCTCCTCGATCCGGCCCTTCGTATCGGTCGTCCGGTCAAGGGTTTCGTCGTGGCAGACCACGACAGCGCCGTCGCGGGTCTTGTGGACGTCGATCTCGATCAGGTCCGCTCCGGAAGCAATGCCTTTTTCAATGCACGACAGGGTATTCTCGTTTCCCAGGAAGGCCCCGCCCCGGTGCGCCGTAATCGTCTGGGCCTGCAGAGTCAGCGACACGATGCCTGCCAACAGGACAAATAGGATTCTTTTCATCATGGCTTCCTCATTCCGGCTTTCGCCTGAAACTTTTCAATATCGATGACAAACCGCGTATGCGTCCCTTCGCCGACCACGCCGGCCTCATCCCACGCCGTCACGCGGTAGACCAGTCGCCGGCGGTCGATCTCGACAAGTTCCGATTCGCAGCGGACCCGCATTCCGACCGGCGTGGCGGCCGTATGCGCAACGTCGACATGGGTTCCCACGGTATCCTGGCCGGCTTCCAGGAAGGGCCTGACGCTCAGCAGGCAGGTTTTCTCCATCAGGGCGATCATCATCGGCGTCGCCAGGACGGCCACCGTCCCGCTGCCGACTTCCCGGGCGGTCAGGTTCTCCGTCACGAGAAGTTCCGCCGATCCTTTGATTCCAATCGTAAGCATAGGACAAATATACGCATTTTGCACCGCGGGAAGCGATCTTTTTCAGAAAAGACGCAACATTTCGCCCATTTTTTGCATCTTTACACCGTCGTTCGACAGCGGCATGACTGGGGATGTACTGGTTTTGACGGTAAATGATGTCGGGCGGTAAGCATGCCGAGCGTCGTAGCCCCGCTCGTAAATCTCAGACTACAAGCCATAACTGGCAACAACAACTATGCACTCGCTGCCTAGTCTTACCAAGTAAGAAGGCTTAATCGCGCGGACCAGGTCCGTAGCGACGAGTATCCCGCCGGAGTTCCTGGCCTTCCCGCTCCGGTATATGGGGTATCATTCAGGAGGGATGCGGGCGTCGACGCTTCTACCGCGCCTTAAGTTTCAGAAGCTAAGGGACCGATGGCCCGCCTTCCGGCAGCCGGTCTCCGACAACCAAAGGAAGGATAAGCATGTAGAAAGCCACTTGGCGCTTTATTCGGACGGCGGTTCGACTCCGCCCATCTCCACGAAAAACGGGTCCCTGCGGGCCCGTTTTTCGTTTGAGGAGATGGGCGGAGTCAGCGGTGGCAAGCCACCGCTTTTCTACTACCCCACCCCTGCCCCTCCCGAGGGAGGGGGCCGCCGCAGAAGCGGCGGGGCCTGCGGCATTTTGAAAACCCGCCAAACAGCCGCAAAACAATGGGTCAGAGATTGCTTTGAGAAGCCGATGAGTCTGCGCCAAGGGCCGGAATCGGGGTCTGGCGCAAGAACGTATGCCAGGAAAACATCTTCGGAGGGGTATGGTTTGCGCCTGTTTGGCGGTAATGATTGGGCAACCAGGGGTCGGGTCGGACGTGGCATCTGAAGAGGTGGTCAAGAAGTCTCTGGAGACAAAAAACTGCTTGGCATCCGGGGGCTCTGCCACGTATTACTTCAAACCTTTCTTGTGTTCGGTTTCCATGTGGTCCTTCGACTTGATCTTAACCGCAACGCAGGCGTCACCAATGACGGCACCCACCTCCAGATTCTCATAGGTATGCCAGCAGGACAATCTCTGTTTACTCAGAAACCGACAGACGGCAGGCAGTCGGAGATTCGCCGGCGTGACGCAGGTAGTAGCGGTAGAAATCCATCTGATTTTTGAAATTGAGGCGCCAGGCAATCTCCTTGACCGGGAGTGAAGTATATTTCAGATAGTAGCGAGCCTCCATGAGCACGTATTCGGCAATCCATTCGGGGGCCGTGCGGCCAGTGTCGGCTTTCACCGCGGCAGAAAGGTATTTCGGGGTAAGGCTCAGACGCTCCGCATAGAATTCAAGGTCGCGATGTTCTGCGTGGAAGCGCGACAACAGCGCCAGGAACTTGCCTGTCAGCGGGTTCCTGCCTTGGCGGGCTATGGCCTCACGGTCAGCGATGCGGTCCCAGATACGTGTCAGCTCGATGTTCATCGCCCGCAGCAGGTAACCCAGGCTCCGGGTCACATCAGGATGACGGTCGCCCGCCACAGAGCGGAAGATATTCTGGAAATTATGGATCAGGATCATGGTCCGCACGTCCACCTTCACCATACGGCACCGGAAAGCGTAGAGCGCCCCCAGCCGGTCGAATTCCATCTGCTGCAACATCTTCTCCGACAAGGCCATGATGGTTATTTCCCCGCTCCGGCCAGGGTCACGCCAGCGAAAAGAGAGGATGTCTTCCGGCAGGCTGACGGCGAAGCAGTCCTTCTGCACGTCATAATGTTCCATACCGACTTGCAGGTCGAAACTGCCTTCTTTACAATACAGGCAGATCACCCCTTCGAAGCGGAAAGGGAAAGACAGGTGCAGTTCCCGCCACGGGCGGAAGTGCAGGCCCATGATGAAAAAGTCGTCGCCCAGCGAAAGCATGGGACGGACCTGAAGAGCCTCCCGTAATTCGGTTAACGTCAAACATTCCATAAAATCAGCAATAAGGTATAACTATTCCCGCCTTAAAGTTACGATATTATTCCGTTTCAGCAAAAAGGTATAATACTCTTTTTGCTGATGAAAGGGGGCCGGTGTAGCTTTGCACGCAGAAACCCCAATGGATACGCAACATGAAACGATACCAGCACACCTATTCACTGACCGTTGCGGATATCGATCCGCAGAACCGGATGACGGCCGGCGCCGTCTTGTGCTACTTTCAGGATACAATCGGACGATTCCTTGCCCAAGCCCGTGTCTCTGCCCTCGACCTGGTAAAAGAGGGTAAAACTTGGATGATTACAGAATTTCACTGTTTCCTGGCCGATAAGCTCCCTGCCTGGCCAGGCTCCATCTGCGTGGAGGTCTTTCTTTCAGAGCTATCGTCGCTCCGGGCCTATGTCGATTACTCCGTTAGGGAGGAAGGCGGAACTGTCGTCGCGCAAGGCAGCAGCTGCTGGCTGATGATGGAACTCGCCAGCCGCCGGATGATTCCCTGTACGGACATCACCCGGTTCGCCTCACAGTACGACCCGCAGAATCATGTGCCACACCGCCGCTTCGCCTTCCCTCCCTTCACGTGCAGTGACGGGATGCTGATGGCAGAGCATACCGTCTCCTCCTTGGAGACCGACTTCAACGGGCACTTGAACAACCGCGATTCAGTGCGGCTCGCCCTGTCGCTGGCCTGTCCCGAGAGGATCGCCAATCGGACGATCCGGGAACTCCACGTCAAGTTCCTGCGGGAATGCCACACTGGCGAAAAGATGTCCTGCCGCTGTCGGAACCATGGCCAGCAGGGCGTCGATGCCGCCCTGCTGGCCAAACACGATGGAACACCCGTATGCCAGATTGCAACAATCTGGCACTAGTGGGGTCACTATGCTCCGCCGTATTTCCCGGCAAACAGGACGGCGCCGGTGCTGGTTTCCGTAATCAGGTACAGGAACGGGTGGTCGGCGTGGAAAACGGCCTTCCGGGTAGGACCGGCGGCGGCAAATTCCATGCCGATGACCGTAACGGCGGCCGCTTCGGTTCCTTCTTCATCCACCTTGACGATGGCGTCCTGCTGCACGAAATCCACATAGCTGGCTTGGTCGCTCATCGCCAGGAAATCGGCCTTGCCCGGATTGAATGCGGAGGGCATGCCCAACTGGCAGAGAATACCGTTGAGCTGGATGTGATACTTGGTCTCGAAACGGGGCAGCCAGAGATCGACTTCAGCCGAACCGAAGAAGCGCGGTAAAGCTCCCTTGGCCATCTCAGCGGTCAGTTCGCTGACCGTATGGCCACTCTTGGGCAGAAAGACGGTCATCGCGAAGTTGCCGTTGCCATAGGGCAGATTGACGATCTGGCACAGGTCTGTCTCCCCGTAGTTGAATTCTTTGCCGGCAAGTTTCATCATCTTGACCTGACTCTTCTGGCCGGCCTCGTCGGTAAAGGTTTCGTTTTGGGTATTCCCCTTGGGGAACTTCTCCGCCCACTCGCTCTTGAAATAGAGCGCGTTGACCAGATAGGCCAAGGCCGTCGGAGAAACCTCGTCGAGGACGTGGGGAATCATCCCCTTCGTCTGCTTGTCACACCATTTGTTGATGACATCGGCCGAGGCTTTTGTCTTGGAGAAATCCAAGGCCTCGAGCTGGGCGTCATACCAGGATGTAACGTCGTTGCGGAAGGGGCCTTTCAACGTCAGTTTCTTGTTGTAGAAGATGGCATCGGCCAGGGCCAGGTCGGTCTTTTTGTCGACTTTCGGCAGTTGTTCCAGCATCAGCTTGCACCAGGCGTTGATTTCGGCGGTTTCGCCTTCATCGTAGCCGAGCGTCCGGCAGATCTCGGCGGCGGTTTCGTTCTGGGCGCCGTTGAGCAGCATACCCAGGGCGATCTGCAGGCTCAGGGGCGAGACGAACCATTCCTTTTCTTTTTCTTTGCGGGCGTATCCATCGACCTGGTCGATGAACTTCCAGGCAAACGCAGTACCGGCCTGGACATAGCCCGTCTGCTTGGTGGTCAGTGAAATGGAGGTATACGGATTGTTTCCGCCTTCGGGATACAGTTCGTTGCAGGAACCCGGCACAAGAAGCAGCATCGCTGCAAACAGCCAGGCAAATCTTTTCATAGTCGTCAATTATTTGGATTGTTTATTTGTCAAGATTGATTCTCAGACCCGTCGCAACCGAAAACAGGAATGGATGGGCGCTTCGATAAGTTTCCAGTACGCGTTTCTCCGAAGGAAAGGTCCAACTGATTTCCGGCTCCACGTACAGGCCCAGGCGCCGGGTCATATTGAACTGGACGCCGCCGGCGCCAAGCAGGGAAAAGTTGAAGCCGTCCCGGGGGATTTCTTTTCCGGCCAACGTCGCGCCGACGCACCAATCGCCGGAAGCGCCGCCGCCCACATAGACATCCAGCCAGCGGTTGGAAGCCAATGTCCAGTCGAGACGCAACGGAACGCCCAGATAATGGGCCGCCTGCTTCTTTACCCCGGACATCTCAACCATCGTATAGCTGACGCGGGTCTGATACAGGCTGTATTCCAGTCCGGTCGTTATCCGCAGTCTGTCCGAAACAGGGATTCCCACCGAAAAACCGCCCTTGAACGGGAAGGTATGGGTAAAGTGGTCGACTTCATCGGAAGTTGCGCCTTCCATCGGATTATCGGGATTCGAATTACCGTATTCACTGTAATAATGGGAAGTTTCCGCCGGCATCAAGTCTCCTTTTCCGGCGATAGGGGCCAGCAGGGCCGCAAGCAGGCCGCCTCCGGCCACAACTCCGGCCGCAGGCGCGATGTGCATATCCACGGACCGCGCAGGCGTATCCTGCGGGACGAAAGGAGAAGCCGTCGCAACGGCCGGCTCTTCCGCCGGTTCAACGACTTCCGGCCGGACGGGTTCCGGCTCGACAATTTCCGGCTCGGCCACTTCCGGTTCTTCCGCCTTCGGGGCAACAGTTTTCGGTGCAGCAGCTTTCGGCACAGGGGCCTGAGCGATGAGCGGCCGAACCGGCAACGGCTCTTCCGCCTCAACGGCCGTGGAATCGGACGCCACGGCAACTGCCGGGACCGGCTGCGGGACAATCCGGATACTGTCTTCGGGCACGGAAGGCTTGCGGAGGAGCAGGATCGCGGCCAGGCCGGCGGCAACAGCGGTTGCCACCACCCAGACCAGCGGAGACCGCTTCGCGGCGGGAGCCGGTGCGGCGCCGCTGCGGCGGGCCTGGAACTCGGCAAAGACGCTTTCCGGAAGCGTGCCGTCGGGCTCTTCCAGTTTATCTTTGACTATGTCTTCCCAATTTCTCATCGGTCTTGCTCCTTCAGGTATTGTGTGATCTTTTCTTTCAGTTGCTTACGGGCTTTGGCCAGGGTGCTCGTCGACCCCGTTTCGCTGATTCCCAGCATTTTTCCAATCTCCCGGTGCGAATAGCCGTCGATGCAGTAGAGATTGAAGACGGCCCTTCTCAAATCCGGCAATTCGGCGATCCACGCCAGCAGTTTTTCTCTCGGGATCGTCACCATCTCCTCCTCGGTCGGGTCCGGGATATTGTCCTGCACCCGGGCGTCCAGGGGAACCATCCGCCAGCGCTGCCGCTTGATGCGGTTGATCGCTTTGTTGACGGCGATCCGACTGATCCAGCCGTACAGGGAACCTTTCCCGCGAAATGTGTAAGTGTCGATCTTGTCGAGGGCCTGGATCAGGGCTTCCAGCATCAGATCTTTCGCCTCGTCTGCGTCGCCCACATACCGCCTGCAGAGCGCAAACACCCTGTCTGCATATCTTCTATACAGTTCTTCTTCCGCCAGTCTGTCGCGCTTGGAGCAACAGCTGGCCAACGCCTGCTCATCCAATTCCCGATACACTTACCTGCCCTTTGTCATTGCATTATTTAGCGTTTCTGCCCTATAAACACACGAAGTCCCGAAATGCGTCTCCACCTTTTAAAGAATTTTCAAGGCGATGCGGGCACAGGCCTCGGCATCGGCCAGCGCGTGGTGATGCCGCTTCAGATCGAAGCCGCAAGCCGCGGCGACGGTCTGGAGCTGGTGGTTTTCGAGGGTCCGGCCGAAACAGTGCCGCGACGCAGCCAGCGTATCGTAAAAGAAATAATCGGGATAATCCATCTGATAGACCCGGAAAACGGCCTTGAGGCAGCCCTCGTCGAAACGCGCATTATGGGCCACCAGCGGCAGCCCCTCGATCCGCGGCGCGATCTGCCGCCATACCTGCGGAAACACCGGCGCCCCGTCGGTATCCGCCGGCCCGAGCCCGTGTACCCGCTGGCAGAACCAGCGATAATACTCCGGCTCCGGCTTGATCAGGCTATAGAACGTATCCACGATTTCGCCGCCGCGCACCACGACCACGCCCACGCTGCATACGCTGCAGGGCTGCTCGTTCGCCGTTTCGAAATCGATGGCGGCAAAATTGTTCATCGCCGGAATTCAGATTGTGTTGCAAATTCAAAGATAGAAAAAAACCTCGTATCTTTGCGGACAACCACGATTGAGTGGAAATAAGCCGTTGTTTATGGAAGAAAAATACTATACCAGCACGCTGGTCGTTTCGGAGGCGGACACGGCCCGGGCGATGGGGTCCGGCAACCTGCCGGTGCTGGCTACGCCGCGGCTGGCGGCGCTGATGGAAAACGCCGCCTTCGAGGCCGTGGCGCCGATCCTCGAGGTCGGTGATACGACAGTGGGCGGCGAGATCTGCCTGCGGCATCTCGCCCCGTCGCCCGTCGGCGCCGAGGTCACGGCCACGGCCGTGCTGGAACGCATCGAAGGGCGGAAGTTTACGTTCCGGCTGGAGGCCCGTCAGGGCGAAACGCTGATTGGCGAAGGCACGCACACGCGGTTCGTCGTCAACACGGGCCGGTTTCTTCAAAAACTCAAGTAAGTCTTATCGTTTCCTGGCAAGTTGGAAGCGGTCGATTTCCTTCCGGAGGGCTTCCTCCGGAAGGGTAACCCCTTCCTTGAAGATCGAGATGCTGCAGTCGGCTTTTGCCGGGTGCCAGTTGCCCACGATCTCTCCGTCGAGGGCGACGACGTTGTAGAACAGGCCCGACTGGTTGTGTGCCCTGGCCGCGTGGTGGGGGTGGAGGACGACGTGGCGGCTCTTATAGCCGATGAGGTATTCGTCGAATGCCGGGATCAGCAGCAGCGTTCCGCTGCGGAAGCCCCGGGTGCGGGCGTCGCGGTGGCAATAGAATTCCTTTCCTTTATGCCGGACAACGGCGAGTTCGTCGCCGAGGGCGGCGATGCCTCGGCGGCAGTCGCTGATGTTGAGGCCCGACCACCACACGAAGTCTTCCAGCGTGGCCGGAGAGTGGCTGCGGAAGTACTTCCGGGCGAAGAGCGCCAGCACTTCGTCCGGGGCTGGCTGCGGCTGCGATCCAACCTTTTCGGAGACGAGCGCGAGCGTCCGTTTGGTCGGGTGAAGATCGCCGGAGCAGACGAGGCCGTCGAATTCGGCGAGGCGGAGATGGTACGACAGGCGGTGGTCCTCCATCTCGATGCCTTTCTCTTTCAGGGCCAGGTCGAGATCTTTTTTGAGGACGCAGCGTTTCCCGGCCATATATTCGGCGAACAATTCCTGGATGCGGCCTTTTTCGGTGTCGGGAATGTCGATGCCATTGGCATGCATCCAGCCCCGCAGGCCGGCCAGAGCCTTGTTGCGGCACAGCGCCAGCATCCAGAGGAAGTCTTCGCGCGCGACCAGCTGCCACGTAGTGCGCAGCAGGTGCGTGCGGATGATCCGGCCTTCGTTGAAGGCTTTCTCAAAGGCCTTGAACGAAGGCTTCCGCGTCCGCATCGACACGGCCCAGCGCATCGCCTTATACTCCTGCGCCTGCATCGCGCCGAACCACGCGACCACGTCGGCCGGATCTTTGAATTCGGGGGCGACCAGCTGCTGGCTCACCAAACGGGCGGAAACGGGATTCATCGGGGCGAAGATAGTGATTTCCGCGGCTTTTTCCTATCTTTGTATTATGAGCAGCATCGCAAAAGCATTTGAAGCCGCTTTCCGGCGGAAGGAGGAGAAGGGCTGGGAAAAGATCTATGTCGTGGTGGATATCCACGACACGATCCTGCACGCCTGCTACCAGAACGAAGAGACCTATGATTATATGCCGTATGCCCGGCCTGCGCTGCAGCTGATGTCGAGTCGCGACGATATCTGCCTGATTCTCTGGAGCGGATGCTATCCCGAGCGGATGGAGGCCTACCGGCAGCGTTTTGCGCAGGACGGCATCCATTTCGACTACATCAACGAGAATCCGGAAGTCGGCAACTCCACTTTCCAGGATTTCAGCGAGAAGCTTTATTTCAACGTCGGCATCGACGACAAGTTCGGTTTCGATCCCGAAACAGACTGGACTGAGGTGATCGAGGCGCTCTCGTAGCCTCAATTCTTTTTCTTTCCGGGCTTCAGGATCATAAAGACGACGGCCGCCACGCAGAAGGCGATGCCGAGGGCCATTTTGAACGTAAGGGGCTCGCTGAAGAAGAGGGTACCGATGAGGATGGCCGTGAGCGGCTCGAAGACGCCGAGGATGGCGGTCTTGGTCGGGCCGATATAGCGGGAGGAGATGGCCAGGGTGAGGGTGGCGATCATCGTGGGGACGATGGCCAGGCCCATCAGGATTCCCCAGTCGGCCGGCGTGTCGAGGCCTTCGAGGATATACTCGCCCTGGAAGGCGAGGATGACGGCGAAGAGGACGGCGCCGGTAATCAGCGAGTAGAGTGTAAGGGTCTGTTCCGAAACCTTCTTGATGCGTTTGCTCCGGTTCACGATGACCAGATAGAACGAGTAGCAAAGCGCCGCCCCGATGGCCAGCAGGATGCCGGCCAGCCGGATTTCCGCGTTGTCCGACGGGGCGGAAAGCAGCAGGATGCCGGCGAAGGTGGCCAGGATCGACAGCCAGGTCTGCCAGCTGGGATAGATCCGAAGGAAGACCATAATCAGGGCGACGAACACCGGATAGAGATAGACCAGCGTCGTTGCCAGTCCCGAAGGGATATAGGCGTAGGAAGTGAACAACGTGATGCTGCTGCCGGCGAAGAGAAGACCCAGCAGGATCAGCAGGCTGATCTCCCGTTTTCCCACCTTGAAGGATTCTTTCCGGATGAGCATCAGGACCGCCGAAAAAATGGCGGCGAATCCATAGCGGAAAAACAGCATCACCATCACCGGAACGCCACTTTCCATCAGAGCCTTCCCGAACAGCGGGTTCATCCCATAGGAAACCCCGGCCGTAATGCCCGCGATATACCCCAAAAGACGCCTTCTGTCGATATGGATTTTTGTTCTCACTCGTTTCTTGGATTCGGGCGGCAAAGATACGCTTTTTTCCTGCCTTTAGTTTAGCCTCCGGCGGAATTCGCTGGGGGTGGAGCCGCACAGGCCACCATTCGATCACACGACGCGCATCTCCGGCTACAATCTTTTCGTCAGTGCCTACCACGGGTTTGCCACCCTGGGCAACGAGTATGTGCCGAGAGTTTCATCCTGAGCGCTACCGCTTGTTGGCCAAGATCCAGCTCACGAAGCCGGGCAAAGGACGCAACCCCGGCCTGATGCGCAACTACCTGGCCTCGCCCTTCGATGCTGCAAGCAACGCCACGGTTACCATCCCCAACATTGCCTCGCAGTCGGAGTACCAGGTACACGCCCGCTTCGTGCTGCTCGATACCGAGACCGGCTACCGGTCCCAGTACCTGCAGCAGTCGTTCTTGATTCAGTTATAAAACTCAGATAATCTCGCCTGCCCAAAGGGCTTTGAAGAAGT
>CAMZGD010000018.1 GCA_947306365.1 uncultured Bacteroidales bacterium | reverse complement strand
GCTGGGCAGCGCGGGCCATATCCTCGCTGGCGGCGTGCCAGGCGTTGTTCAGCGCCTCGGTCGCACGTTCGATGTCGGCGAGGTTCTGGTTCTTGTGCGCTTCCTTCAACTGGCCGAGCGCATTCTCGATGGCGCCCTTCTTGTCGGTCGGGATCTTGTCGCCATACTCCTTGAGGTTCTTTTCGCTCTGGAAGATCATCGCGTCGGCGGCGTTGATCTTGTCGATGCGCTCCTTCTCCGCCTTGTCGGCGGCCTCGTTGGCCTTCGCCTCGTCACGCATCCGCTTGATCTCGTCGTCGGACAAGCCGGACGAAGCCTCGATGCGGATCTTCTGCTCCTTGCCGGTGGCCTTGTCGCGGGCCGACACGTTCAGGATACCGTTGGCGTCGATGTCGAAGGAAACTTCGATCTGCGGTACGCCACGCGGGGCCGGGGTGATGCCGTCGAGGTTGAAGCGGCCGATGGTCTTGTTGTCGCGGGCCATCGAACGTTCGCCCTGCAGCACGTGGATCTCCACGGACGGCTGGTTGTCGGAGGCCGTCGAGAAGACCTCGCTCTTGCGCGTAGGAATCGTGGTGTTCGCGTCGATCAGTTTGGTCATCACGCCGCCAAGGGTCTCGATACCCAGCGACAGCGGCGTCACGTCGAGCAGCAGCACGTCCTTCACGTCACCGGCGAGCACACCGCCCTGGATGGCGGCGCCCACGGCCACGACTTCGTCGGGGTTGACGCCCTTGTTCGGGGTCTTTCCGAAGAACTTCTCCACAATCTGCTGGACGGCGGGGATTCGGGTGGAACCGCCCACGAGCAGCACCTCGTCGATGTCGGACGTCTGCAGACCGGCGTCGCGCAGCGCCTTGCGGCACGGCTCGATGGTCGCCTGGATCAGGCTGTCGCAGAGCTGTTCGAACTTGGCGCGCGTCAGCGTCTTAACCAGGTGCTTCGGAACACCGCCCACAGCCGTGATATACGGCAGGTTGATCTCGCTGGAGGTCTGGTTCGACAGTTCGATCTTCGCCTTCTCGGCAGCTTCCTTCAGCCGCTGCAGGGCCATCGGGTCCTGCCGCAGGTCGATGCCGTTCTCGGTACGGAACTCATCGGCCAGCCAGTCGATGATCTTGTGGTCGAAATCGTCGCCGCCCAGATGGGTGTCGCCGTTGGTGGACTTCACTTCGAAAACACCGTCTCCAAGCTCCAGGATGGAGATATCGAACGTACCGCCGCCGAGGTCGAACACGGCCACCTTCATATCCTTGTTCTTCTTGTCGAGGCCATAGGCCAGTGCGGCGGCCGTAGGCTCGTTGATGATACGCTTCACATTGAGGCCGGCGATTTCGCCCGCCTCCTTGGTCGCCTGGCGCTGCGAGTCGCTGAAGTAGGCCGGCACGGTGATGACGGCTTCCTTCACCTCCTGGCCGAGATAGTCCTCGGCGGTCTTCTTCATTTTCTGCAGCACCATCGCGCTGATCTCCTGCGGCGAGTAGAGCTTGCCGTCGATGTCCACGCGCGGCGTGTTGTTGTCACCGCGGACCACTTTGTAGGAAACCCGCGCCGATTCCTTCGTCACGCGGTCGAAGGTCTCGCCCATGAACCGCTTGATCGAGAAGATGGTCTTCAGCGGGTTGGTGATGGCCTGGCGCTTGGCCGGATCGCCGATCTTGCGTTCGCCGTTGTCGGCGAATGCCACGACGCTCGGCGTGGTGCGCTTGCCTTCGCTGTTGATGATGACGGTCGGCTCGTTGCCTTCCATGACCGCTACGCAAGAGTTCGTAGTACCAAGGTCAATTCCGATGATTTTTCCCATGATTGATTCTCCTATTTTTTACTTTTTACTTTTTTTCGCTTACAAAAAGGCGCCGGTGCATTGCCGCACCGACGCCCCTATTCTTATCGAAGATTGTGCCACCCCGCCGAAACTGACAATGTGGCAGACATGTGTTCATTAGTAGCCAAAAGCGTGACACAACTCATCATGTACTCCCATTAAAAAAGGGCCAGAGCATAACTGCTCGGCAGGGATTCCAGGAACCACTAAATTGGCCTCAATAACCACCGGAGAGCCCAAACCGTCAACCGTTACATCCCATCCAACAATACCGCACTGCGGAATGAAGTGTTTGTGATAATACTCAACTGAACTTAACACCTCCTGAAAAAAAGGAATCTTCAGTCCAGAAAAAG
This sequence comes from uncultured Bacteroidales bacterium, assembly GCA_947306365.1. Taxonomy (GTDB): domain Bacteria; phylum Bacteroidota; class Bacteroidia; order Bacteroidales; family UBA932; genus Cacconaster. Next base: position 49,787 of record CAMZGD010000018.1, on the reverse strand, counting down.
GAATTCCGAAATCTGTCTCAAATACCGAATGAAGTGAAATGTCCCAACCCCTGTCCTTCAAATGTCCATCCGGCAAAACCCCTATTAAGTAACTGCTGTGCCAATTATCCACCGTTGCGCCCATCTTTCCAACTTTCAACATTGCAGCATAGACATATTTACCAGCGACATAAACAGAGGTAATCCGGCAGCAATTCAGGGAAGTCGGATTCAATCGGGCTAAGTCAGGATGCTGATGTACAACTTCCTGAACAATAAAGCTGTCAGTAGACGACAAGAAAACACTCGAAAGCCATGCTGGAGTAATCATACGCTCGTCTGGTATGGCAAATCGACGAACTCCTTCCCCACATGAACTCATGGCAGGTTTAATCACAAACGATTCTTTTTGACGAAGAATACGAACAGCCTCATCCATTGAAATAGGGGTCATTCCCTTATCATAAAGGCAACCCTTCAGACAACGAAAATAAACTTCAGGGAAAGGGATTCCAGAGAGATACACATCCGAGAGAGCTTTATTTGATAGCGCATGAATCTGCTTTATCGGGTTAATTCTCTTTCGCAGCGCATAGCAATGGTTTGTCGAACCCAAATAATATGGATTAAAACCCTGCTCCTTTTTATATAATCGAGCCCAATACAAATCTTTTCGGTCAAACAATAAAAATGGCCAAGTCTTTTTTAACATTTGATATTCATCTTCAGTCAATTCCGGAATATCTACATGTTCCATCTGCTTTCTGTCTTCCTCACGATAAGTCAACATCCGGTTTCTGGCATTCAATGATTTCCACAAATGAAAAACACGTTCGGTAATCGTTTCAAGTATCTTCATTATACTATCTTATGGAGGTAAAAAAAACGTTTCATGAATAACCAATAAGCTATCGCCAAACAAAACAGCACAATAACAGCATATAGATAGCGGCTATTCCGCAATAAGATCAATCCGGAAGAAATGAAAAGTTGTAAGCCGGAATAAGTACTAGAAACCACAATATGAGGGATAGCTAGTTCGTTAGCCATAATCTGATAGGCGTGCTTGCGGTGCGCCTGCCCGAGATGCTCGCGCAACTGGATACGATGTACGATGGTCAGCACGCTGTCCACACCGTACACCGCCAGGAGCATCAGCCAGGAGAAGTCACCCGTCTGGCGGATGAGCCGTATCAGCGCGAAAAGCAGGATGAAGGCGATGCCCACGGCACCCACGTCACCCGCGAAGCAGCGGGCGTGCGCACGGAAATTGAAGAAGCAAAAAACCAGGACACTGACGGTGACGACGGCCAGCAGGTCGGGATCGATGAAACCAAAGGCGCTGCCGGAGAGGCCCGGCACGCAGTCCAGCGCGATGAGCGGCAGAAGCACCGACAGCGAATAGCCGCCCGTAATGCCGTTGATGCCGTCCATGAAATTGTACGCGTTCAGGATACCGACACCGACGACAGCAGCCACCGGAACCAACCACAGCGGTCCCGCCAGCGCGCCGGTTTCCAACAGGAGGAGAAAAACGGCCAGGAACTGCGCGGCGAGCCGCACGCCGTTCGGCACCGACCGGACATCGTCGGTAAAGCTCACCACCGAAACGACCGTAAGCCCTGCCAGGAACCAGGGGTACTTCAGACCGAAAAAGGCCACCCACAGCCAGACGGCCAGGAAAAAGATGACACCGCCGCCCCGCAGCGTGTCCCGCGAATGCGACGAGCGCATATCCGGCCTGTCGAGGATATTGAACCGGTACGCAATCCGAAAATACAGCAGTTCCGCGGCCAGCAGGCATACCGTCACCAGGACATACGTCACGATTGCCGGCATTCCGTCCCTCCTTTTCCCTTTTTGAAGCACGCCAGGGTATGCACCAGCCCGTCACGGGCCCGTACCGGCATCTTCGCCACCCCGAGCGCGGCCTTGATCTTGGCATTCGAAGCAATATAGTTTTCCGTCAGTTTCCGAAGCCGTTCGGGATTCAGCGGCAGATGCAGCCAGCCGCCTACGCGGGCCGCGCCGCTGACCAGCCGCCGCGGCACGTTCCAGACAGGGATCCGCCGGCCAAGTACGTTGCCGATCACCGCGATGACCTCATTGGTCGAAAGGGCTTCGTCGTCGGCCATATTGTAGATGCCCGAAGCGACGTTTCCCGTCAGCACGCCGGAAACCGCGAAACAGATGTTCTCCACGGACGTAAACGTCCGGCGGTTGTCGAAGGCGCCCAGCGGCCAGGGAATTCCCCGGCTCACCACCCGGTAGACCAGGTTCAGGTTTCCCTTGTTGCCCGGCCCGTGGATCATGCACGGCCGGAAAATATACACGCCGCGCCCTTCAAACCCCGTCGGGTCTTCGCGCAGGCAGCCCAGGATGTAGCGTTCGGCCGCCAGCTTGCTCTCGCCGTAGGGACCTTCCGGCGCAGGTTCCGCCTCTTCGGTCAACACGTCCGGAACTACCTCGGCAACCGCCTTCACGGTACTGAAAAAGATGAACTTTGCGACATCGTGGGTCCTGAAGTAATCGAAGATGCGCACAGTCAGGTCGCGGTTCACCTTGAAATACGCAGCGGCATCCCGGGGGCGGCCCGTCGCATGTGCGATGCCGGCCAGATGCACGATGGCATCGACCTGCGGCAACCTGTCGCTGAAACAGTCCTCCCACGAAAAGATCCGCTCGACGCCCGGCATCTCCGGCGCTACTATGTCAAGGCCATATACCGTATGCTGCTCCGACAGGTACGGAGCCAGGTTGCTTCCCACAAACCCGCTGATGCCTGTAATCAGTATCCTCATTGCAACAACGATTCAATCAATGCTACATATTGTCCCGTCACCACCTCCCGGGAATAATACCGGCGGACTTCCGCAACGCCCTTCTCCCCCATTTCGCGCAGCTGCCCGCGTGTCACCGTACGCAGCCAGGCGGCCATCTTCGCCACCTTCTCCGAGAGGTCCTTTTCCGTGACGAGCAGCGCACAGCCGCGGCCTTCCAGGAAGTTCATCAGCGGGGTGCCCGCCCCGGAACAGACCAGCAGCGGCCGCGCACACGCCATCACCGTATAGACCTTCGACGGGAATCCCTGCCCGTCGCAGTCCGGATGCATGAAAATGAACTGCAGGTCGGAATAATCCAGGATTTCCGGCATCAGCCCGCGCGGCTGGTATGGCAGCAGATGCAGGTTGTCAAGGCTGTAGGTGCGACGGCTTTCTTCCAGGTATGCCTTCCGGACGCCGTCGCCGACCACGAAATAATCGATGGCCTCGCCGGCCGTCGCACGCGCCAGTTCCACCAGCGGTTCCCAGTCCTGGGCCAGGCCGATGTTGCCGGCATAGAGCAGCCGGAGCGATGCCGTCTCCGGAAACAGGGCCGGATCGAGCCGGCTATGTCCCGTGTCCGGGCGATACAGTTCCGTGTCCACGAAATTCGGGATGACGTGCAGCCGTGAAGGATCCCGGAACCGGCCGGCTATGGTGTCGCGGAACACGGGATCGATGGTCGTGACGGCATCCGAACCGGAATAGATGCGGCGTTCCATCCGGGCAAGCGTCCTTTTGACAAGTCCGTCTTTGAGGCCGAGGATATCGGGATAGATCTCCTGTACGTTATAGACCACCTTGCAGCGTTTCAGCCGCCCGAGCAGCAGGTTCATCCGGCCGACCGTAAGGGGCGGCGACGGAGACAGGATCACGTCGATCCGCCGGATGCCCAGGATCAGGAAAAAGGAAACCAGGTGCCAGTACAGGAAACCGAGCAGCCGAAGCACCGTGCTCCGGAACTTCTTCTGCGGAACATGGTACACCCGGATGCCGCGATAATCGCTTTCCTTGCAGAAACCGGGAATCTTCCAGCGCATCGGCTGCCGGGCCATCTGTTCCGGATCGGCATTGAAATGCGGGGTCGTCGTCACCACGACGACCTCGTGCCCCTTCTGCCGGAAGGCACTTGCAATATCGTTGTACAGGTAGGCGGTCGAAACGCCGTCAGGGCTGAATATCAGCGAATGGATCAGGATTTTCACGGTCAGCCGGAAAGCAGGGATTTGTATAGTTGCAGGTAGGTATCGTGGCAGCGGTCACGGTCGAACAGCCGTTGTGCCCGCTGCCGGCAGGACGCCTGCATCGCGGGCTTGTCGATCCGGAGGACCGCTTCGGCAAGGCCGGCGACGCCGCCCTGCGGGACGACGACGCCCGTATCCGCATCGACGGCCTCCGGACAGCCGCCGGTGGCATAGGTGATCACCGGCGTCCCGCACGCCAGCGCTTCCAGGAGCGTGGTCGGGAAATTGTCTTCGTACGAGGCGTTGACGAACGCCGTCGCAAGAGAGTAATATGAAGCCAGTTCTTCGACATCGGAGGTCCGCCCCACCCCCGTGACGCCTTCAGGCAGGCCAGCCCGCTGCTTGTCCGAGAGGCCGACCAGCACCACCTGCCACTCCTCGCGCGGCAGCAGGTCCGCCAGTGCCACCAGATCGGACAAGCCTTTGCGAGGAATCCACGGCAGGGCCACGCCGAGGGCGACTTTCCGGTCGCCGAGCCCCAGGCGCCGCCGCAATTCCTCTGTCGGCCGGGGACGGAACGCCTGCACGTCAATACCATTGTGGATCGTCCGGACAGGATACATCCGCAGGAAAGACTGCCGCACGAAACCGGCCAGCCATTCTGAGACCGGGACGAGTGTCATGCGACCCGCCAGCCGGGTGAACGCCCGCTGCTTCTCCGCGAAATTCCGTGCGCTCCGGTCGACGGCCAGGGACCTGGGATACGCACCCGGACACGGGCAATGCCCGCAGCCGGTCTGCCAGCGCGTACAGCCCGCTGCATCGAAGTAGCAGCAATGCCCCGTGAACGCCCAGCAGTCGTGCATCGTCCAGACCACCGGGGTCCCGGCGGAAGCCAGGTAATCGAACAGCAGCGGATAGTTGAGATAATACCCGTGCAGGTTGTGCAGGTGGATGATATCTGGGCCGAACGCCGCGATGTCGGCGACCAGCGCACGGGTAGCACGCCTGGACGCCAGTCCGTTCCGGTCGAGCAGCAGGCTCTGCGCCTCGTGCCAGAGCAGGTCCGGCCGTCCTCCGGCCACCATTTCGTCAAGGGCAGTCGGCCGCGGGTACTTGGGCCCGTGCGCGACACGGCATTCACCGCCGCGGGCACGTACCGCCAGCCCGATCTGCTCGGCAATCCGGCCCGTGGAGCCGTAGTTCAACACCGAATTGACCTGGTAGAGCCTCACGGTACACCGGCCCCCTTCCGGTGTTGGTTATACACGCTCGACAGGATCAGCATGAAACTGAAGAACGACCGGTAGGCCATCACGATCGTCGACGTGAACATCCACAGCAGCAGCACGAACACGATATAGCGCATCGCGTCCATCCGCTTGAAAATCGTATAGAAATAAACCAGTATCGCCCCAAAACCCACGAACCCGAAGCAGTAAATGAGATAGCCGTAATCGGCATCGAACTTCTCGATCACATTGGCGATGGTGGGAATGAAGCGGTCGTAGTCCATATAGCCGAACAGCAGCCGGAAGAGCGAATCCTCGTGGTCGAGGTAGTCGCGGAACATCAGATACTTGGCGTTCGCGCTGTTCTGGAATCCCTGCGTGACGTTCAATCCGCGCATCTCCATCCGGGAAGTCAGGATGAAGACCAGGCCGCCCAGCGCCGCAACCAGCGCGGCCCAGCGCCAGAACCTGGGGATCCGCCGGTCGAGGAACAGGAAGATCACCACGATGGCAGCCGCCACCACGAAACCGGTCCGGCTGCCCGTTCCGAGCACGGCCAGGAAACAGACGGCGGAGAACGGCAGCAGCGTCTTCAGCGATTTCCCGTAGTTCAGTGCGATAAAGGCGGCCAGCAGCATCGTCAGCGATTTTGCACAGATGTTCGGGTCGCGGTACATCCCGCCGAGCCGGTAGTTCATCACATTGGAGAGCGAGATGTAGCGCCGCATCGAATTGACGCCGTGAACATCCATCTCGGCAATCGGGTACAGCGTATCCAGCAGGTCCGACAGCCTCGGAATATGGAAAATGTACACGATCTGCGAAAACACGATCAGGGCGAGCGTCAGTTTCAGATAGGCGTTCGGGATCCGCACCTTCCAGACAAGCGGGAAGCAGAAGAAATACATCAGGATGATCGAGCAGTTCATGACGGCCTTCATCTTCACTTCCTGCGGCAAATTGACGATCATCGAGAACAGGAGCGGCACCACGACGATCCAGTTGAAGCGGTAGATACCGTGGTTCATCCGGAAACACTGGTAGATCACGAACAACATCGGATTGACCAGCAGCAGCAGTGTCGAAGTGTGCGGCAGCACGAAGGAGATCACCAGCCCGATGCCGAGCAGGTGTGTCATCACCTCACGTTCCGTTATCACCCATTTCATCGTAAACCTAAAGCCACCAGGCCTTGAATATGTGATGGGAAACCCGTTTCTCCTCCGGCGGCAATGTCCGGTAGTCACCGTACGCGCTGGTCAGATAGGTATCATAGTCGGAGAATCCGCGGAACACCCGGTCCTCGAACGGATAGTCCGAAAAATGCGTGCAGACGGACCGGGGAAACCGGTCTTTCATGATCAGGCCCATCGCACATTCGAACACGTAGTCCGTCCGCCACCCCGAGAACCGCCGGGAAAGCCGGTCGACATACCGGGCCAGCCGGTGCGCAGGGACCGGCAGCAACAGCACCTGAACGACGCGCAGGGCCAGATTCCGACCTTTGGAACGGCGCGCGTCGGGACGCATCAGTTTCATCTGGAGCAGCGTCTGCCAGAAACGCCGGCGCCGGTCGTAACGATGCCAGGCTTCCGGCGAATCGGGCACCGGGTCGAGCGGGAAAATGTCGATGCACACACCGATCCGCTGCCGGCAGCGCGTGTGCTCGACCATTACAGTCCTGGCATCGTAAGCCTTCGCATAGGCCTTGTCCCAGCGCGGCGTACGCTCCAGCGAAGCGATTCGCACCGGACCGCGTTCCGGGGGAAACTCGCGCAGGAGACGGTCATAGTCTTCCCGCAGCACGTAGATGTCGATGTCGTCGTCCCAGGGGATATACCCCTTGTGACGGACTGCCCCCAGTAGCGTGCCGCACGCCAGGCTGTAAGGGATCCCGCGTTCCGTGCAAAAATCCGCCACGGTCTGCAGGATGTCCAACTGCAGCACCTTCAATTCCTCCACCCCGATGTTCCTTACGCTTTCAGCCATTTCCGCAATACGCGCTTGATCTTCTGCTGCCGGAAATACCGGTCCAGCTTTCGTTGCGGACCCGGATCATCCGCATCCGCGACAAAGCGGATGTCGGCGGACGCGATGCGCGCACGGCATTCCGCTTCCGTCAGATAATAAAAACTCCAGTCGTCGATGCACATCCGCTCGTTGACGAAAGTGGCGGAGGCCGTCACTTTCCGGGGCATCCCGGCGGTGTCTTCCCCGCAGACCGAACGGACAAACAGCGCCGGCAGGTTGACGCCCTGTCGGGTGACCGCATAGCCGGATCCGCCGAACCGGAGGTTCAGCTCACTGAAATACAGCGTACCGCCGCTTTCGTAGAAATCAATGTCGAAGAGACCGGTGAAACCGGTCCGGCGCACGAATGCACGAAACCGTCCAAGCAGGTCCTCAAAGCCGTCCGGCGGCACGACTTTCCCGGTACGGGCGATGCCGAAATGCCGCCGGCCGTTTTCCGTAAACACGATGACGCCGGGAATGACGACTTCCGTCCCGCAGGCACACCCCAGCACGGCATATTCCGTACCGATGGGCATAAACCGTTCGACCAGCACCGCAGACGCGCCGTGCGCGGCCGTTTCGGCCAGTGCCCGATGCAGCGCCGCCGCATCGTCGCAGCGATGCAGTGTCTTTCCACCGTGGATGGTCTGCACCGGCTTGGTGAAACAGGGATACGCAATCCCTTCCGGCAGGGTGAAGCCTTGCGGCGATACCGGAACCACCACCGAATCGGCCACCGGCAGCCCGACTTCGCGGGCCAGTGACTTCTGGGCGGACTTGTCCATCCAGCGTTCCAGCCCGCCGGGGGTATCGCCCACGTGCGGGAACAGGAAATACGGCGACAATTCCGTCGCATGCCGGTCGATCACGGCCGCCGCGAAATCACTGTCGGGAATGATCACCACCTTCTGCTGCGGGTCCGTGCACTTGTCCAGCAGCAGCCGCACCATCTCCGACTCCGATTCGGCCGGACACCACAGGAACCGGTCAACGTACTTGCTGCAGCAGTCCACCGGTGTTCCGCCGTCGAAGCGCATCCAGCGGCCGAGCCGCCCGTGGAAGGCCTGTACGATGACCGTAATCCTGCAGCCAATCGCTCCCAGCGACCGGATGACCGCCAGCCGCGAGGTATAACCGTGACCGATGATGACGACAGGGATACTGCTCATTGCTGATACGGGGTGTGGTATTGTAACGAACCCGTCAATTTCTTGAAAAACAACTTAATACAAAGCATCGCCGTCTCCCGGCGATAAGCCCGTTCGGGTACCGGGTCATTCTTGTCCTGAAGGAAACGGATCTGGGAGGCATCGCGGATCTGGCAATACGCTTTCCAGGAGATTCGGCCAAAATACCATTCATCCCGTCCCATCCGCTCATTGAAATAATAAGCGGAACTGTCGATCCGCGCATCCCGATCCCACGGTTTTCCGGAGAAGGACTGCAGCATCATTTGGGGCAAGTTCACCCCAAGCCGTGTGAAGGCATAGCCGGAGCCGCCAAAACGAAGGTTCAGTTCACAGAAAAAGATCTTCCCTTCACTTCTGTAGAAATCTATGTCAAACAAGCCTTTGAAACCCGTTCGGCGAACCAGTTCCCTGAATTTGTCCAGTATCTCGTCCCAGCCGTCCGGAGGGAGCACTTTTCCCTGTACCGCCACGCCGAAGTGCCATCCTTTCCCCATCTGGACAATTTGCAGGATACCGGGAATCACCACATCTTCCCCGTCCGTGAAACCGACCGTGGCATATTCCGTCTCAATTTCCTTGAAATCTTCAACGAGCATCCGGAGATTGCCCCGCCGGTCATAGGCATACTTCATGCATTTCCGCAATTCGGCTTCCTCATTGCAACGCGCAAGCCACATCTTTCCGCCCGCCAGTGAAGCCAAAGGCTTAACGAAACACGGATAATGGACAGCGGAAGGCAACCGTCCGCCATAATCGCCCGACTCGACGACAGAAGCCTCGGCGACATTTAACCCCACGGCGCGCGCCAGCGCTTTCTGCCGCGATTTATCCATCCATGCCTCAACCGAATCCGCATCTCCCTTCCCGTGCGGCAACAGGAAATGATCAGACAACGTTTCCCGATGCGCATCCACAAAAGCGGCGGAAAAGTCATTGTCCGGCACGATCAGCGGTTTCTTTCCCGATTCTGCGCACTTGTCGAGCAAGTAGTCCAGGAGCATCTCCTCATTGTAATTTTCGCAGTAAAAGCACTCCGTCACATACTTACTCAGCGCATCTGGCTGATTCTTCGCCTCATAGGGCCTTCCATCCTTTGAGCGGGGATGAAGGACGATGATCCGGCTCGAACAACCGGCCGCAGCCAGTGAACGCACGAGACCCAATCGCCCCGTAAAACCTTGTCCGATGATTACCGCCCTGTCGGGCAGGCAGGATGCTGTCTGTACAGGCACAAAAGGCTTCTTCAACTTCGCCTTCAGTGAAGACAAGAAAAAGCGCCAGTTGCATCGGAGACGGGAAGGGGGATTTCCTTCCAGCCATTTGACCATCAGGTAACTGAAATGCTCCCCCCAATACTGGCATCCGACCTTGCGGAAACCGCCCTGTTCGCTGATCTCCTGCATTCGACGGTTCAAGGCATGGACATCGAACATCAGCCAGGAATAGCCCTGGAGCCTAGCCTCCTTTTCACAGATATGACATAGCTCCCGAAAAATACCTTTTTCCCGGTAGTCCGGCAATACTGCCCCAAGACAGCAATACGCATACATTCCACGGCCACTCCACAAGTCAAAGTACCGGGGCGTCCAAGCATAAGATCCGATTAATTTGTCATCAGACAAGGCTACCCATATTTTTCCCTGCGACCCGATCTTGTCCCGAATCTCATCGGCAGACAAGAACGTGTTGCGAACAAGAATCCCCTGGTTCCGGTTATCGGAATGAGCCGTCCAGACAAGGTCGCGTATCGCTTCCCAGGAAATAGCGGCAGGCTTTTCGACGATCGTATATGCGGTTTCCATCTTATTTCAATAATTGTTCAAGTCCCGTAACGGCCGTCTCCCTGTTTTGCTCCGACCGAAGCGTGTGCAAGGCAAACAACAAGTCGTCGGAACGAAAAGCGTTCTTCCGGAGCCAATTCCGATAGGCTCTCCGTGAAATCCTGCGCAACAGCCGCGCCCAGACGGGCGGGCTTTTGAAGGCTGTCAGATATAAATCCAGCTCCCGGTCGCAGAACCGGCGGAATTCCCCGGCTAAAAAAGCATCGTCATCCAGTCTGGCAGACAAGGCATCCCAGGGAAGCAAATCCTGATGGTCGTCATATCGGACGAATCGATGCTCAACGGACCGGACCAGATGCCGAACAAGGGATACGTTCCCCTTGTCGATCCGAAGTTCCAAGACCAAGCCGGTATCCGTCTTTCCCGGGAGATAATTCTTCAGCAGGAAATCGCCCTGCCCGTACATAAGCCGGGCGCCTTTGTACATCTCCTCCGCACCGATGCAGTGCGTGTGTTGCGCGATCACCAGATCGGCCCCGCTCTCCGCCATCCGATGGAAACGCTTCCGCGTCTCAGGCGATGGGTACGGATACTTCTCGATACCGCCATGATAAGCGACAACCAGAAAGTCGCACTGCCGTTTCAACGCTTCGATTTCCCGGCAAACCAACCATTCATCATACAGCCAAACACCGGGCGTTTCTTTTCCGGGCCGGTTGTACATGGTCTCGGCCACATTGTAGAATCCGATCCGCATCCCAGCTACAGTCTGGACAAAGGAGTGCGCGATTGAATCCGCGTCCATACCGGCGCCGATTGCACGGATGCCCGCATCTTCCAATGAAAGCAACGTATCCAGGACGCCTTCGGTGCCGCCGTCGGTCACATGGTTGTTGGCCAGCAGACAGACCTGGATTCCCAGCCGTTTGTAGGCTTCAACGGCACGGCATGGGGCCACTTTGACGGGCCCCGTCTTCCGACAGGTTCCCGGACGATCAGTCAAGGAGCCTTCCATGTTGCAGACCGCCAGGTCAGCCCCAGCAAACAGCCGACAAAGATCCGAGCCGAACAAACGTTCGACATCGCCATCCGCAAATAATGCGACATTCTCTTCTGTCGGGAACAGGTCTCCGGCTAGCAGGATTCTGCCTTGATTTCGTATAAACTCTTCCATCTCTCAAGCTCCGCCGAAATTACAAGTGTGTCCGGGAATAATGGTAAACCGGATCCCATTCCGCTTCAATCTCGCGGCCAAATAAACGTTCCTTTTGTGTTGACTTGACAATCGCAGGGATTCCCGCCAGTAGACAATATGGCCCGGCATATGAAAAGTCTTTGTTAACCAGACTATACGAAGCAACTACGGTTTTTGAAGGAATAACGGCGCCTTTGCCTATGGTCGTACGATTCCCTATCCAGATATCATCTCCAATACATACAGGCTTTGTCAGACATGGTATGCTCCCGTCCTCCTGATTGCGGATGTAGTGAAAACTTGTATCAAAAATTTGAATATCCCATGTAAGCCTTACATTATTCCCAATAGAAATACGCTCATAACAGAAAATGTGTATGTTCGAACCGCAGAAAGTGGGATGCCGGCCAAAAGATAATACGGCCCCGTCCGATACTAGTACATAGGAACCCATCCAAAAGTCAAGACGTCCATTGAAAATAATGGTTCCGCGGATTGTCCAAATAGTCCAGGGAATTGTCGTGCTTACATAACGGTTCGTACGACCGACTTTGATCATTCCTCTGTGAACAGGACCATTAATCACGACCTTTCCAGTCAGGCTCCGGAAAGTCACTTTCCCGTAAAAATACATCGGGAGCCTCCATGCCTGCCGAGCTGGAAGCATTTTCCAATTAAACCGCAACGTCTGGATAAAATTGGTTCGGAAGATCAGATGCATCAGTTTCCCAAAGCGTGACTTCATTTCTTCAAGCGTTTAAGATATTGTTTCAGGATGCCCAGATAGCCGTAATAGCTATCGAACTTGAATAACCGGGAGCAGGCGATATAGAGCGCCACATACACCACGATCTGCACGATCATCACCAGATAAGGATGCAGGGGCAGGACGCGCCCCAGCAGATACACGATGCCCGCCACCACCAGCGCCGCGGTGAAAAACCTAGCCAGGTCGCGGACCTGCGGCCCGATGCCGTAGCCGATGAGCCGGCCGTTCACATACATATTGATGACGATGCTGGTATAGCCGATCGCCGTGAGAGCCCACATCAACGGAAGCATTCCGGCACGGGCGCCCAGGATGATCAGCACCAGGCCGATCAGACGCTTGATGAGCTGAACCCAGAAATAGAGCTTCGCCTTCCCCAGCGATTTGATGACATTCGTGTTGAGCGTGTTCATCGAGAACACCAGGCTCGAAATGCAGAGAATCTGGAAATACGGGATCGATACTTCCCATTTGGCGCCGTACAGCAGGGTGATCAACGGCCGCGCGATGACGATCAGCAGGGACATCAGCGGGAAATTGAGATAGTTGATCGCCTTGGCGTTCTTCCGCATCGTGGCCACCAGCCGGTCCTTTTCGTCCTGCAGCGAAGAGAACACCGGGAAAGAAACCTGATTGACGATATACGACAACGAATCCGTAGGCACGTCCTCCAGTTTGCGGGCCTGGGTGTAATAGCCCAGGTCCTTCGGCGAATACCATTTGCCGATGATCAGGCTCTGCAGGTTCGTATAGACGGTCTCCACCAGTCCGGAAAGGGCCATCAGGCCGCCGAAGGCAAAGAGTTCCTTCAGTGACCGGATGCTGAATTCTCGCGTGGGCCGCCAGCTGCTCAGTCGCCAGAGCAGCAGCACGCCCGTAAAGCTGGACACCAGGCTCGCGCAGACAAGGCTCCAGTAGTTGTAGCCCCGGAATGCCATCACAACGCCCACGATAGTCCCGATGAAAGCGGCGCCCAGGCTCCGCATCGACAGCTCACGGAACCGGAGCTGCTTCCTGAGCTGGTTGGTCTGCACCACCGAGAAAGCCTGGATAATCAGCGACAGGCTCTGCACACGGAGAACGGGACAGAGTTCCGGCATCGCATAGAAACGGGCGATCGCCGGTCCGCAGGCGAAGAGAATCCAGTAGAACACGATGGCCGCCCCAAGATTCCACCAGAAGACCGACGTGTAATCGATGTGCGTGGGATTCTTTTTCTGAATGAGCGCCGAGCCGAACCCAGCCGTCACGAATACACCCGACACGGCAATAAATACGTGGAGCATACCGATGACGCCAAAATCCGAAGGCATCAGCAGGCGCGCCAGGATCAGGTTCGACACGAAGCTCAGGGCCATCGTCCCGAACCGGCCGACACTCGACCAGATCATTCCTGAAACCGTCTTTTCCTTCAGGTCCCGATCATTCATTCCGCAACCAGGAAACCGTTATCGTATAAGGCATTCCGTTCAATACATCCGTTCGGCCGGAATACGCCTGTCCATAATCCGTATTCATCACTGTCACCGTCGTCAGGCACTGTACCGACACATACCAGACACCGGACGCGAGGGTGTCGAACGACAGCTGCTGCCGGGCGCCCGCGCCATCCGTCGCATAGTCTTCCTGTGACGGGAAGGCATACCCGTCGCGACGCAGCCGCAGCTGCAGGTCGCAATCGGCATCGCTTTCAATCGCGAACCGTACCTGCACGGCATCCGCAGGCACGTAGACGGCGAAATGATGGCACTGCAGGTCGCCGATCCGCGTGTGCGCCGGATCATCCTCCCACGTCTGACGGTCCATCACGCACGGCTCGCCGTTCGCAAGCACGCCCTTGAGCGGGACCACGCCGACCCCGTCGAGCGCATAGCCGATGAGGGATTCCGTGAAGGCAAGCCGCTCTCCCTTCGATACCTCTTCGGGATGGGAGCTTTCCATCACCACCCGGCCGGTCCGTTCATCCTGCTTGTACGCCCACGCGAGGGGCTGCTGATGCACATCCTTCCTGGCCGGATAGTCGAAACGCGCCAGGACCTCCGTCCCGTCGGGAAGATTCCCGGCATAGCATCCCAGGTTGTGCCGTACGCTGTTGACATAGCCGTCGCCGCCGAAATCATCGTACGCGAGCAGCGGAGAACCGGCTTCGATCCGCACCCCGGAATAGACACTCTTCATTTCCGTCCGATGGGCGATTCCGGGCCAGACGGCCAGGTAGTACGGGTTCTCGGGATTGCTGTTGGTGCCCCGGCTGGCAAAGAACGCCCCGGCACAGGTACCCACGTAGCTGCCGCCGTTTGCCACGAATGTCCGCATCCGCTGCAACGCCGTTTCGCCGAGCGACTTTCCGTGCGTGGTCGAACTCCCCCCGTTGACGAACAGCACCCGGTAGCGGGGCTGGCCGTCGGGATACAGGAGCCGGCCGTTCCAGTCGAGCGAATCACCGGCGATGATGCGCTGCTGCAGCGCTTTCTCGGCTTCCGAAGCATTGGACCGCGAAAGGCTGATGCCTTCCAGGGAAAGGCCCATTGAATCGGCCGCATAAAGGAAAGTCCGCGACGTCAGGCCGATGCCCGCATCCAGAAACACATCCTTGTAGAACACTTCGTTCGGCACGTCCCGCAGCACCAGCGACACCACGTCAACGGGTTCTGCGGAGCGAACCTCCAGCATCCCGCCCGCACCGGGCACGATACGGGGCCCGCATCCCGCCGCCAGCGATACGGCAACCGCAAGCGACAGGATACCAGCCGCAACCGGCCGTAACCTTCGGTAGAGCCGGCAGGCCGCCAGCCAGAGACCGCGCCGGTTCATCAGCCGGCGGTACAGCCGTTCGCTCCGTCCGCCGGAACGGGCCAGCGGCCAGGCGCCCATCGCCGCGAGCTTGTCGAGATACGACCGGGACAAGTCCGCCGGACAGTACCGCAACAGGCTTCCCAGCAGCCGGTAGGCCTCATAGTCCCGCCGCTGGACCAGCAGCTTCCGCACATCGGACGGCACGGAAGCATCATCGATCCGCTCAGTCAGCGCGGTCAGATACTGATACATGTCAGACGCATACCGCTCGAAGTTCTTCCGCTTCTTCGCATGCAGGATCGACCCTTGTCGCTGGACGTAGAAATAGATATCCACTGCGACGTGCGCCACGCGCCGGATGCGCGGAAGCAGCTCCAACTGGAACCAGCTTCCTTCGCCATACGTCACGTCGTGGAAGCGCAGCGGCGGGTTTTCCAGGCATTCGCGACGGACCAGAAAGCGCCACACGGCCATTCCCATCGGCGCGGGCGGATTCACGGCGTATTCCCAGCCCGTCCGAACGTCGGACACGGCATCGAAATCGTTCCGGAGACTGCCAACCGGCTTTCCCGGATACACATACCGTGCATCGAAAAACAGCATGTCTAGCCGCCGCTCCTCCGCTATGGCCAGGAGCCGGCCCAGCGACTGCGGGAGCACATAGTCGTCGGCGTCGCAAAACCAGATCCACGTCCCTTTCACCAGGCCGAGCCCCGTATTCCGCGCCGTCGTCACCCCCGCATTCTCCTGCCGGTGGCAGGTGATGTTGGGATACTGTGCCGCATACCGGTGCAGGGTGACCGGCTCTTCCGTGGATCCGTCGTCCACGACCACGATCTCATAGTCGTCGTGCGGCAGATCCTGGTCGAGCAGCGAATCAAGCATGCCTCCGATCCAGGGATCGGCGTTGTGATAGGGAATGATGATACTCAGCTTCATGCTACCGGTATTTCGTGTATTCCTTCAGCATCGTGGAGGATATGTTCTCGGTACGCGGGATCACCACGACTTCCTTCCCGTGGGCTTCGCACCAGGCAACCGCCCGCCGGAAGCCGGCATGGCACTGGTCGGGGCCCTTGGCGAAGATGTCGAAATCGATGCCGACGATGTCGCGGTCCACGTCGCGATAGGTCATCACCTCATCCACATATTTGAGTGCGCCGACCATATAGCACCGTTCCGCCGTCGTGTAGACCATTCTCGTGTCGGGCTTGTATTTCAGGATGACGTCGTCTTCCTGCACGGCGACCACCAGGCGGTCGCCCAGCGCCCGTGCCCGCTGAAACAACAGGATATGCCCGATATGGAGCATATCGAAAACGCCGAAGGTAAGCACCGTCTTCATCGTACAATCATACGTTTTGGTTCTTCATTCATCGACCGAATTGATAGCGAAGCCCCAGCGAAGCGCCCAGCGCGTCGGGCAGCAGCACGCCCTTGTCGGCGTACAGGCCGTAGGTCAGCGTGACGTGCCGGAGCGGGATCTCGCCCATGAATCCTCCGGAAACCTGCGGCACAGGCGTCTCCTTCACCGTTCCCCATTCCTTGTTCCAGGGATTCTTCCCGGCATAGCGCGCCTTGAACAGGCCGTAGTTCTCGCTGTAGGTCAGCATCAGTTTATAGGGATATTTCCGGAACAGTTTGCCCGAAACGCCCAGGTGATGGGCCCGTACCCGGTTGTTCTCCACGCCGAGCACGACCCGCTTCGCGGTCCAGGAGCCGTCGCGCGTCCCTTCCGGGAAGAACAGCGGGTTGCCGACGGTATGGCCGAAATGCGTCCAGCCAGACCTGTACTCCCAGTTGTTGAAATAATTGTCGCCGCCGTCACGGATGCTGAGCCAGTAGCGGAACTGCTCGAACGGACTGCGTCCCTGGCTTTCCGATTCCCTCGTCGATTCGTTGATCGGACCCGACTGGTAGCGCGTGTACTGGAACTCGTACACGATGTCGCTCACCCAGCGGTCCTTGTCGTCGAACCCGAACCAGAGGGTGTTGACGCCGTCGGGAAAGTTGCGGAAGCACATGCTCGACACGTCGTCGAACGGGACGTCGCGCTGGAGCGCCAGGCGCCAGCCGTCACCCTGCCAGTCAAGCCGCACCAGTCTCCGCCCCAGCTGGTCGCCGATCACGTTGTTCTGGTCGTTGACCGGCCCCTCGGACGATGCAGGCTGGAACGTGATCACCCGGAAATAATTGGCGGCCGTTGCCAGGTTGCCGTAGCTCGGGCTCGTGCCGCCCCACAGCGCATCGTGCTCGAAGCCCAGCCGAAGGCCGAGCCGGCGCGTGATGTCGAAGCGCAGGCCCAGGTCAGCCCGATGGACCAGCGCGCCCGGCACATAGCGGTCGTCCATCGTGCGGTAGTCGCCCCAAGAGCCATAGAACCACACGTGACGGCCCGTTCCGGGCACCGCCACCGGATGGAGCGTCAGCGTATAGCCCGGCATCGTGCGGGCGTTTCCGCTCCAGATCACGTTGCCGCCCGTCACCGAGAGCGAACCCAGCGACCGCGCCGATCCGAAAAAGTCGAGCGCGGTCCGTTTCATGCCGAGGTCCAAGGACAACGCTTTCCACTTCAGGCTGCCATATAGTTCATCAACCATCAGGTTGAAATCGGCAGCCGGCACGGCGTCAAGGTTCGCGGCCAGCGAAGCGACCCATTTCCATTGCAGCGTCTTCGACGCATCGTATTGCGTCCCAGCCTGGACCAGCGCCAGCGCGCCGCTGTGTTCCGGCATCAAGCCATACTGTCCCGACGTCATCCAGAAAGGCAGCGGACCGCCCGACGACACCGCACCCAGCAGGAGGACAGACAAGATGAAATCCATATTCGGTAAAGGTAATAATTACACTCCTGCACCTGCAGAGGCAAGCACAGCAGCCACGGTCCGGCAGGTTTTTCAAACTCCCGCTCGACGGTCCTGCCTACATCCATAGGCGGCGTCCGCGAACCGACCGATTCTCCGGCACCTGAAACGTGCCGGTAAATCTTGACAAAGATACGAAAAAAAGAAGGATATTACAAGCCTGTCCTCGGATAACGGCGCGATTTGCGATAAAAAATTGTTAACCACACTACCCGGTCATTGTCGCCGATGGTAATGTGCTCGAAGGAGAAAACCTTAAAGGCGTCAGAACTTCCGCCACACCATCCTGTCGACGATGCCGGTATAGCTCTGGATGATCTTCACGACCTTCGTCGAGACGTTTTCTTCGACATAGTCGGGCACGGGAGTTCCGTGATCGCCGGCACGGTTCATCGCAACGGCCGTATCCACGGCCTGCAGGAGGCTCTTTCCGTCGATGCCGGCAATGAAGAAGCAGGCCTTGTCGAGCGCCTCGGGGCGCTCGGTGGAAGTACGGATGCACACGGCCGGGAACGGATGGCCGATGCTCGTGAAGAAGCTCGACTCCTCGGGTAGCGTCCCACTGTCGCTCACGACAGCAAAAGCATTCATCTGCAAGCAGTTGTAATCATGGAAACCCAGCGGCTCGTGGCGGATGACACGCGGGTCGAGCCGGAACCCGGACGTCTCCAGACGCTTGCGGCTGCGCGGATGGCAGCTATAGAGGATCGGAAGGTCGTAGGTTTCGGCCAGCGCATTGACCGCGTTGAACAGCGACAGGAAATTCTTTTCGGTGTCAATATTCTCCTCGCGATGCGCCGACAGCAGGATGTACCGGCCTTTCTCGAGCCCGAGTCGCCGGTGGATGTCGGACGCCTCGATCTCGGCGAGATTCTGCCGCAGCACCTCGGCCATCGGACTTCCCGTCACATACGTCCGCTCCTTCGGCAGGCCGCACTCCGCCAGATAACGGCGCGCGTGCTCGCTGTAGGCCATGTTCACGTCGGAGATGATGTCCACGATGCGCCGGTTGGTCTCCTCCGGCAGGCACTCGTCCTTGCACCGGTTGCCAGCCTCCATATGGAAGATCGGGATGTGCAGGCGCTTGGCGCCGATCACGCCCAGGCAGGAGTTCGTATCGCCCAGCACCAGCACGGCATCGGGCTTCGTCGCGACCATCAGTTTGTAGCAGCGATCGATGATGTTGCCCATCGTAGCGCCCAGGTCCTCCCCCACAGCGTCGAGGTACACGTCGGGGTCGGTCAGTTTCAAATCCTTGAAAAACACGCCGTTCAGCGTATAGTCGTAGTTCTGTCCGGTGTGCGCCAGCAGGCAGTCGAAATACTTCCGGCACTTGTTGATGACAGCCGCCAGCCGGATGATTTCCGGCCGCGTCCCCACGATGATCAGCAGCTTGAGCTTGCCGTTGCCGGCAAAAGAAACATTGCGGTAATCCATATCTTGTCGATTGTCTATTCTACGATTCAACGGGTTCATAATACGTATCCGGCCGGTCCGGATCGAAGCATTCATTCGCCCACATCAGCGTCACAAGCGGCTCGGTTTCCGACAGATTGACGATGTTGTGCGTATAGCCCGGCAGCATATGCACCGCCTTGATCCGTTCGCCAGACACCTCGAATTCAAGCACTTCGTCCGTATCGATCCGGCGCTCCTGAATCCGTGCCCTGCCGCTCACGACGATGAAGAACTCCCACTTCGAGTTGTGCCAGTGCTGTCCCTTCGTGACGCCGGGATTCGATACATTCACGCTGAACTGCCCGTGCGTGGCGGTGCGGAGCAGTTCCGTGAAGCTGCCGCGCGCATCCTCGTTCATCTTGAGCGGAAAGGCGACTTTCTCTTTCGGAAGATAGCTCAGATACGTGCTGTAAAGCTTCTTGGCGAAGCTTCCCGGCGCAAGCTCGGGCATCAGCAGCGTCTGCGGCTGCGCGTGGAACGCCGTCAGCAGGTCCACGATGTCGCCCAGCGTGGCGCGGTGCGTCGTCGGCACGTAGCAGTAAGGGCCGTTTTTCATCGGGAATACGCCCAGCCCGTCGAAATCGCAGCGGTGCTCCCCACCCTTCAGGCAGGCGATCATCTCTTCCACCAGGTCATCGATGTAAAGCAGTTCCAGTTCCACCGAACGGTCGTTCACGGTATAGGGCAGGTCGTTGGCGACCGCGTGGCAGAACGTGGCCACGGCACTGTTGTAGTTCGGACGGCACCATTTGCCGAAGAGGTTCGGGAAGCGGTACACCAGCACCTTCGCCCCGGTGTCGTCCCCGTATTTCAGGAACAGTTCCTCCCCCGCCTTCTTGCTCCGTCCGTATTCGGAGTCGCCGAAACGGCCCGCCAGCGACGCCTGCTGCGATGAAGCGAGCATCACCGGGCAGATGTTCCCGTGATCCCGGAGCCGCTCGAGCAACGTCGAGGCGAAGCCGTAATTGCCGCGCATAAACTCCGACAGCTCCTTCGGGCGGTTCACGCCCGCCAAGTTGAATACAAAGTCGCAGTCCGCGCACCACGCATCCAGCTCCTCCGCCGTGGAGTCGAGGTCATATTCGTAGACCACATCCACCGCAACACCGTAGTTCCGCGCCTTGCCGTCGCGGATGTTCTTAAGCTGTGCACACAGGTTCCGACCCACGAAACCCTTGGCGCCCGTTACCAGTATCTTCATCAGGCGGCCGCCAGACACTAATAATTCTCAGCCTTCAGCTCGAAATAGCTCTGCGGATGGTCGCAGACCGGGCAAACCTCGGGAGCCTTGGGACCGATGACGATGTGGCCGCAGTTCGAGCATTGCCAGATGCAGTCTCCGTCGCGGGAAAAGACGATACCTTCCTCGATGTTGGCCAGGAGCCTGCGATAGCGGGCCTCGTGCTCGCGCTCGATGGCGCCGACCATCTCGAACTTCTCGGCGATTTCATCGAAGCCTTCCGCGCGGGCCTCGGCGGCCATGCGGGCATACATATCCGTCCACTCGAAGTGCTCGCCGGCAGCCGCGTCCGCAAGGTTGGCATTGGTATCGGCCACCTTACCGCCATGCAGGTACTTGTACCAGATCTTCGCGTGCTCCTTCTCGTTGTCGGCCGTCTCCTCGAAGATCTTGGAGATCTGCACATAGCCGTCCTTCTTCGCCTTGGAAGCGAAATAGGTATACTTGTTCCTTGCCATCGACTCCCCGGCAAACGCTTCGAGGAGATTCTTTTCAGTTTTACTTCCTTTGAGTTCCATATTCAATTGATTGATTGATAAATAATTCAAACGAGCGCTTCATCATAGCGGCGCGCAATCTCCGTCCAGTCGACGAACTGCCAGAGGGCGGAAAGGTGGGCGGCGCGGCGGTTCTGCCAGTCGAGGTAGTAGGCGTGCTCCCACACGTCGAAGGTCAGGAGCGGCCGCAGGCCGCGGACCACGGGGTTTCCGGCGCCGGGCTCCTGGGAAATGGCCAGCGTGCCGTCGGCGTCGGCGGAGAGCCATACCCAGCCGCTGCCGAAAAGGCTCGTTCCCTTGGCCTCGAATTCGGCCTTGAAGGCCTCGAGCGTTCCCCACTGCCTTTCGATCCGTGCGGCCAGACGCCCGGCCGGCGGAACGGAAGGCTTGTCGGTGAACTGCGTGAAATACAGGTTGTGGTTCAGGATCTGGCCGGCGTTGTTGAAGACGGCGCCTTCCGACAGGCGTACGATCTCCTCAAGCGGCATCTGCGCGAACGGCGTGCCGGCGATGAGTTTGTTCAGGTTGTCCACATAGCCCTGCAGATGCTTTCCGTGATGGAATTCCAGCGTGCGGGCGCTGATGACCGGCGCGAGCGCGTCCGGTGCGTATGGGAGGGCGATAAGATGAAACATGGCTTAATCTCGTTTAAAAATGTCGCGGGTATAGACTTTGTCGTAGACGTCGTCGAGGACGGCGTCATAGCGGTTGGCGATGATGGCCTGGCTGCGGCGCTTGAACTCGGCCAGGTCGTTGACCACGAGGCTGCCGAAAAAGCGGGTCCCGTCGGGCAGCGCGGGTTCGTAGATGATGACGGTCGCGCCCTTGGCCTTGATGCGTTTCATGATGCCCTGGATCGCGCTCTGGCGGAAATTGTCGGAATTCGACTTCATCGTCAGGCGGTAGACCCCCACGACGACTTCCCGTTCGCGCGCCGAGTCGAAATCGCTCGAACCCGTATAATAGCCCGATTTCTCCAGTACGCGGTCTGCGATGTAATCCTTGCGCGTACGGTTGCTCTCGACGATGGCCTGGATCAGGTTCTCCGGCACGTCGGCATAATTGGCGAGCAGCTGCTTCGTGTCTTTCGGCAGACAGTAGCCGCCATAGCCGAAACTCGGGTTGTTGTAATGGGCGCCGATCCGCGGATCGAGGCATACCCCGTCGATGATGGCCTGCGTGTCGAGCCCCTTGATTTCGGCATACGTGTCGAGCTCGTTGAAATAGCTTACCCGAAGGGCCAGATACGTATTGGCGAAGAGTTTCACCGCCTCGGCCTCCTTGATTCCCATGAACAGGGTCGGAATGTCCTGCTTGACCGCGCCTTCCTGCAACAGCTTCGCGAATGTCCGGGCCCGTTCTTCCAGGTCGTTTGTCACGACCTTCCGGATGGCGGCGTTTTCCGCATCGGATCCTTTGATATCCTTCGGATAACCCACGATGATACGGCTGGGATACAGGTTGTCGTACAGCGCCTTGCTTTCACGCAGGAACTCCGGCGAGAAAAGCAGGTTGAACTGCTTCACGCCCCGTGCGGCATATTTCACATACAGGCCGCGGGAATACCCGACCGGAACCGTCGATTTGATGACCATCGTCGCATCCGGATTCACTTTCAGCACCAGGTCGATGACTTCCTCCACGTGCCGCGTATCGAAGAAGTTCTTCTGGGGATCGTAGTTCGTCGGCGTGGCAATCACCACGAATTCGGCATCGCGGTAGGCCGCCTCGCCGTCGAGCGTGGCCGTAAGGTCCAATGCCTTTTCCGTCAGATACTGTTCAATGTATGCGTCCTGGACGGGCGATTTCCGCCGGTTGATCAGCTCGACTTTTTCCGGAACCACGTCGACGGCCGTCACGTGGTGATGCTGCGCCAGCAGCGTGGCGATGCTCAACCCCACATAGCCGGTTCCTGCTACTGCGATTTTCATATCAATGCTGTTTCTTCAATTCGTCCTGAATGTACGCCAGGGAGGCAATCTTGGCCTTGGTCTCTTCCAGGCCGAGCCGCCTGGTATTGTTGGAGTTGAACTCTTCGATGGACACGCGCTTCGTGTCGCCCTCGATAAAGTACTTGTCGTAGTTGAGGTCGCGGTTGTCGGCCGGAACGCGGAAGAAGTCGCCCAAATCCTCGGCCTTCGCGCACTCTTCCTTGGTAAGGAGCGTCTCGTACAGCTTTTCACCATGACGGATGCCGATGACCTTGATGTCTTCGACCCGTCCGCCGAAGAGTCCGCATACGGCCTCGGCCTGCGTCTGGATGGTGC
Organism: uncultured Bacteroidales bacterium; assembly: GCA_947306365.1. Lineage (GTDB taxonomy): Bacteria > Bacteroidota > Bacteroidia > Bacteroidales > UBA932 > Cacconaster. The sequence continues at coordinate 26,500 of CAMZGD010000018.1, read as the reverse complement.
AGGCGGGCGCTTTCTGCACCAGGATGTCGCCATTCCGCCCATGCTCGAAGGCGAAGAGCACGAGATCCACGGCTTCGTCGAGGCTCATGATGAAGCGCGTCATCGACGGCTCCGTGAGTGTGATGGGCTGCCGGTTCCGGATCTGGTCGATCCAGAGCGGGATCACGCTGCCCCGGCTGCACATCACGTTGCCATAGCGCGTGCAGCAGATCTTCGTCGTATTCGTCTGCCGCGACTTGGCAACCGCCACCTTCTCCTCGATGGCCTTGGTGATCCCCATCGCATTGATGGGATATGCCGCCTTGTCGGTACTGAGGCAGATGACGCACTTGACCTTCGCCTCAATGGCCGCTGTCAGCACATTGTCCGTTCCGATGACGTTGGTCCGCACGGCCTCCATCGGAAAGAACTCACAGGAGGGGACCTGCTTGAGCGCCGCCGCGTGGAAAATGAAATCCACTCCCGGCATCGCGCTCCGGCAACTCTCCAGGCTCCTTACATCGCCGATATAGAACTTGATCTTGTGCGCCACGTCCGGATACTTCGCCTGGTATTCATGCCGCATGTCGTCCTGCTTCTTCTCGTCCCGCGAGAAGATGCGGATCTCGCCGATGTCGGTGTGCAGGAAGCGCTTCAATACCGCATTTCCGAAACTCCCGGTTCCACCGGTAATCATCAGGATTCTGTCTTTGAATATACTCATAGCTGCTTTATTTCATCATTTTAACGGATTCTCATCGCTGTTGTGCCAGGCCGCGAAAAGTGCGATGCCTTCGCGGAGCGAGACCCGGGGCCTGAAGCCGGTCTCCGCCTCGAGCCGGGACGTGTCGGCAAAGGTCTGATACACGTCGCCGGGCTGCATCGGGAGGAAGACCTTCTGTGCTTCGCGGCCCATCGCATGCTCGAGCGCGGCGATGAACTCCGTCAGCCTTACGGGCTGCCCGCAACCGATATTGTAGATGCGGTACGGCAGGCCGTCCGCGTCGGGTGCAGGCGTACGGCCGATGCAGCCGAGGGTGCCCGCCACGATATCGTCGATGTAGGTGAAGTCGCGGTACAGGTCGCCCCCGTTGAACACCCGGACCGGCTCACCGCGGCGGATGGCATCGGCGAAGAGCATCGGCGCCATGTCCGGCCGCCCCCAGGGGCCATAGACCGTGAAGTAGCGAAGCCCGGTCATCGCAATGCCGTGGAGCTTGCAGTAGCTGTAGGCCATCCGTTCGTCGCACTGCTTGGTGGCGGCGTACAGGCTCACCGGCCTGTCGGTCCGGTCCTCCTCGGCGTAGGGTACCTTCTCATTCATGCCATAGACCGAACTGGAAGAAGCGAAGACCAGATGCTTCACGCCGTAGTTCCGGCAGGCTTCAAGCACATTGAGAAACCCGACGAGATTGCTCTCCAGAAAGGCGTAGGGCTCGTCCATGCTTTGTCGGACGCCCGTCCGGGCGGCCAGGTTCACGACCTTGTCGAACCGTTCGGCCGCGAAAAGGGCGTCGAGCGCGGGCTTGTCGGCAATGTCGAGCCGCAGGATGCGGAAACCGCCGAACAACTTCAACCGCGCCTCCGGCAACCGCACATCGCAGCAGGCGCTGAAATTGTCGATACCGACGACTTCCTCGCCGCGGCGGGCAAGTTCAAACGCGAGTTTCGAGCCGATGAATCCGGCGGCGCCGGTGACAAGTACTTTCATAGCTTCTCAAGAAATGCGGGGTGGATGTACGACACGGCCACGACGGCGATGCCGCGCACCTCCACGACGAGCTTGCGGTCGGAACGGACTTTCCGGATATAGCCTTCGGCGCCCTTGTAGATGCCGTCGATCACACGTACATGCTCCCCGCGCCTGAAGTCGGGTACGCGTTCGCCCAGGTACTGGACCCGCGTGCCGCGGTCGGCGGCCGTGAGGATGATAAAACTGCGCATCTCCGTCTCGTCGATAGGCGCAGGCTTCTTCGTGGCGAAGTCCTGGTAGTACATCAGATCGCCGTTGTGCTTCTCCTTGAAAGCCCGGAGAAAGCTCTCGGAGCAGCGCAGGAAGAGCAGCGAGGCCACAAGCGGCTTGTTGACGTAGACCAGCTGTCCTTCCTCGAACTTCTCGACGGTGGTCATCGCCACGTAGGTCGTGATGCCCGCCGCATCGAGTTCCGCCTTGATGGAAAACAGGCGGCTGTAAAAAACCTTGAGGGCGTACCAGCGAACTTCTTCAGTTGTCATAAGGACATAATTCCGATCCTTCCGCACACAATACGGGAAAATCGAAACAAATTTACGAAAAATCCTGGCTTTTACAAGTTACTGCGCGTTTTTTAGGCAAACGTCGCAGCGGCCGCACGGCCGGCCGCCCTCCTGCCCGAAATACCGGTACATCTGCAGGCACCGGCACGTCCCGTCGTCCTCGACCAGCGAGACAAGCGCTTCCAGCCGGTCGGTGCGCCGCTTCAGCCGCTCCGCATACTCCCCTTTCGGCAGCCGGAGGTTCCGGTCGTCGAGCCGTTCGTAATTAAGGCAGAGCATCGGGGCGTTGATGGCTGGAATGTACTTGAGCAACTGCCGCCGGGAGAGCTGCCGCAGCTTTTCGCCCACCACGTCGGGCGCATAGCGGCCCGCCCGGGCGATCTTCTCCACGTCGACCGGCACGTATTCCGTGAAAAGGCCCGTGTACATCCGCAGCAGGAGCTTCACGAACCGGTCGGTGTCTTCATTGCCGAGCTGGATGCGGTACAGTTCGTCTCGCGAAACGGCGAACTGGATCCGGGCGGGGATCTGGAGCATTTCGGTGAGGGTCCAGTAACCCGCCGTCTCGAGATACTTGACGGCATACCAGGCGGTCCGGGCGTGCAGACGGAAATGCTTCGCAAACGCCTCGAGCTCGAATTTCACGCTCGCCCCTTTCCCCTCCTCATAGGCATAACCCAGGTAGGTGTACACTTTCTGGTAGATGTCGCGGATATAGTCGAGCGGCGGGAAACTGGCGCGGACGGTCTGACGGAGGCGCAGCACGTCCGAACGGTTCCACAACAGCACGGCATAGGCGGGCTGTCCGTCGCGGCCGGCCCGGCCGGCTTCCTGGAAATAGCCCTCGATGGTGTCGGGCAGGTCGTAGTGGCAGACAAAGCGCACGTCAGGCTTGTCGATCCCCATTCCGAAGGCGTTGGTCGACACGATGACGCGGGTTTCACCGCGCTTCCAGGCCTCCTGGATGCGGGCGCGCTCCTCACGGCCCAACCCTGCGTGGTAGCCGTCGGCACTGACGCCGTGCTGCTGCAGGATGGCGGCCAGGTCTTCGGCGTTCTTGCGCCGCGACACATACACGATGCCGCTGCCCGGCACACCCCGGCATACGCGCAGCAGGCGGCCGACCTTGTCTTCGGTCTCGCGGAAGACATACGAGAGATTCGGACGGGCGAAATCGCCGGTCAGCAGGTTCGGCTGCCGGAAGGAAAGCTTCTCCATGATGTCGGCGGCCACCTGCGGAGTGGCCGTCGCAGTCAGGGCGACCACGGGGACAGCCAGGCCGACGACGGTCCGGATGGCGGCGATCTGAAGATAGTCGGGACGGAAATCGTAACCCCACTGCGAGATGCAATGCGCCTCGTCCACCACCAGCTGGCAGACGTTCATCCGGGCCAGCCGGGCCATGAAAAGATCGGAACGCAGCCGCTCGGGCGAGACATACAGGAACTTGTAGTCACCGTAGATGGCGTTATCGAGGGCGATGTCGATCTCCCGGTACGTCATGCCGGAATACACGGCCAGGGCCGGGATGCCGCGGTCGCGGAGGTTCCGCACCTGGTCGTTCATCAGGGCGATGAGCGGCGACACCACCAGACAGATGCCCGGACGCATCATCGCGGGGACCTGGAAGCACACCGACTTTCCGCCGCCGGTGGGCAGGACCGCAAGGACGTCCCGTCCGGCCAGCACTTCGGAGATGATCTCCGCCTGCATCGGCCGAAACGAATCATAGCCCCAGTATTTCTTTAATGTCGCTAGCAACTAAATCGATGCAATATTCTTCTCGTTGAGCAGTTGTTTCCCTTCGGGGGTGTAGGCGTAGGCGATGCGGTCCGCATAGTGTTCCTCGACCTTGCCGCGGACGATCTTCATCGTCGAATTCATCATCCGGTTGGCAATCGTGAACGGCTCGTCGCAGATGACCACCGCCGCCGGCAGCCAGCGCTCCGGGAAGAGCCCGTAATGCGCGCCGCCCTTGCGGTATGCATCGATCTCCGCCTGGATCTTCTGCAACATCGCGACCTTTCCGTCGCGGCTCTCCGGATCCAGCCCCTGCTTCTTCACGAAGTCGGCCAGCGCCTCCTTTTCCGGCACGATCAGCACCATCGTATACGGGTCCTGATTATTATGAAGCACAACTTGAGATACATACTTGGAAACCTCTGGCAGGCTGTCTTCAAAACCCTCCGGAGAATACTTCTCCCCATCGGACGAGATGAGCAGGCTCTTGAAACGGCCGACCACATAGAGGAAGTCCGTGTCCCAAGGGCAGATGTAGCCCATGTCGCCTGTGTGGAGCCAGCCGTCCACCACCGTGTCGGCCGTCGCCTTCGGGTTCTTCCAGTAACCCGCCATCACGTTCTCGCCGCGGATGACGATCTCGCCCTTGGTCCCGACCGGAACCTCGTTCCCCTGCTCGTCGCAGATCTTGCAGTCCATCGGCTTGACGATGCGGCCCGACGAACCGAAGATCGCATGGCCGGCGGAGTTGGCGCAGATGATCGGCGTGGCCTCCGTCAGGCCGTAGCCCTGGAACATCGGCATACCCACGGCGCAGAAGAAACGCTGCAACTCGATGTCGAGCAGCGCCCCGCCGCCCACGAAAAACATCATGCGGCCACCGAATCCCTCGCGTACGCTCTTGAAAATCAGCTTGTCGAAAAGCCACATCAGCGGCTTGCGCCAGCACACCTTCCACCCGCCGCGGTTGTAGTACTCCTTGTTGTAGGCAATGGCGTTCTTCACGGCGAAATTGAAGAGCTTCTCGACCGTCGGGCCCTTGGTCTTCACGCTGTTCTCGATGTTCTTCTTGAAGTTGCGGGCCAGCGCAGGAACGGAGAGCATGATGTGCGGGCGCGTCTCCCGGATGGCGGTCGGCACGTTCTTGAGCGTCGCCAGGGCGTTGCGCCCGATCGGGACGAAAGCGATCGAGCCGCCGTAGTACATCATCGTGTACATGCCGGCCACGTGCGCGAAGCAGTGGTCGAGCGGCAGGATGATCAGCATCGTATGGCCCTCTCCGACGGAAATGACCGAATGCCCCTGCTCTACGTTGGCCGTGTAGTTGCGGTGCGTGAGCAGGATGCCCTTCGGGTCGGCCGTCGTACCCGACGTATAGCTGATGTTGGCATAGTCGTCGGGACCGACCGAGGAATAACGGTCCATGAACGCCTGCCGGTCCTTGGCCAGGAACGCGTCGCCCAGGCGCTGGACCTCGGACATCCGGATCTCCCCCTCGTTCAGGGCATCGACATGATAGGCCGTATCATCGAAGACGATGACCTTCTTCACGGCGGGGCACTCGCCGATGATGGCCCGGATCTTCGGCAGCTGGTTGGCCGAAACGAGGATCCACTGCGTGTCGGAATGGTGGATGCGGAAAAGCAGGTCACGGCCCTCGCCGAGGTTGACCGAGAGCGGAACGTCGACGGCGCCGGCGTAGAGGGCGCCCAGTTCCGCCAGGATCCACATCGCGCGGCTCTCCGAGAGCAGCGCGACCTTTTCGCCTTTCTGCAGGCCGAGCGCCATCAGGCCCGCGCCGATGCGGTAAGCTTCCCCGCGCGTCTGCTCCTGGGTAATTTCCTTCCAGACGCCGTCCACCTTCTCGCGGAGATAGACGCTTCCGGCAAACTGCCGGGTGTACTTTTCAACGAAATCGATGATGGTTGGTCTTTTGTCGTCCATAAAGCGTGGTTTTTGTTTTCCTTCAATCCTCAAATATAATGATTTTTGCCGAAAAGCCGGAAAAGTCCCATAAAAAATACGTATCTTTGCAGAATAGAGAATTCATAAAAAACACAATAGCATGCACTCCATCAATTTACGCAAGTACGGTATCCGGAACACCCGCGAGGTGCTCTACAACCCCACTTATGAAGTCCTCTACAACGAGGAGACCAAACCCGGCCTGGAAGGCTTCGACAAAGGCGTCGTCACCGAGCTGGGCGCCATCAACGTGATGACCGGCGAGTTTACCGGACGCAGCCCCAAAGACAAGTACATCGTGTATGACAAGACCACGAAGGAAGGCGCGAAAGGCGAAGTATGGTGGACCACCCCCGAATATCCGAACGACAACCACAAGATGTCGGAGAAGGTATGGAAAGAAGTCAAGAAACTGGCCCTCAAGCAGCTCAGCGGCAAGCGGCTCTTCGTGGTCGACGGCTTCTGCGGCACCCACGCCGACACCCGCATGAAGGTGCGTTTCATCATGGAAGTGGCCTGGCAGGCCCACTTCGTGACCAATATGTTCATCCGTCCGAAGAACCAGAAGGAATTCGACCAGGAGCCTGACTTCGTGGTGTACTGCGCCTCCAAGGCAAAGGTCGGGAACTACGAGGAACTCGGCCTGCGCAGCGATACCTGCGTGGCCTTCAACGTCACCTCCCGCGAACAGGTGATCCTCAACACCTGGTACGGCGGCGAGATGAAGAAGGGCATGTTCTCCATGATGAACTACTACCTCCCGCTCAAGGGCATCGCCGCCATGCACTGCTCCGCCAACACGGACATGAACGGTGAGAACACCGCCATCTTCTTCGGCCTCTCCGGCACCGGCAAGACCACCCTTTCCACCGACCCGAAACGTCTCCTGATCGGTGACGACGAGCACGGATGGGACCGCAAGGGCGTGTTCAACTTCGAAGGCGGCTGCTATGCCAAGGTCATCAAGCTCGACAAGGAATCCGAACCCGACATCTACAACGCCATCCGCCGCGACGCGCTCCTGGAGAACGTCACCGTCGACGAAAACGGCAAGATCGATTTCAACGACAAGTCCGTCACCGAGAACACCCGCGTTTCGTACCCGATCTACCACATCGAGAAGATCGTGCGCCCCGAAAGCCACGGCCCCGCCGCCGAACAGGTGATCTTCCTGAGCGCCGACGCCTTCGGCGTGCTGCCGCCCGTGAGCATCCTTACCCCCGAGCAGACGAAGTACTATTTCCTGAGCGGCTTCACCGCCAAGCTGGCCGGCACCGAGCGCGGCATCACCGAACCGACCCCGACCTTCTCCGCCTGCTTCGGCCAGGCGTTCCTCGAACTCCATCCGACCAAATACGCGGAAGAGCTCGTCCGGAAGATGAAGAAATCGGGTGCCAAGGCCTATCTGGTGAACACCGGCTGGAACGGCACCGGCAAGCGCATCTCGATCAAGGATACCCGCGGCATCATCGACGCCATCCTCGACCACAGCATCGACAGCGCCCCGACCAAGAAGATCCCGTTCTTCGACTTCGAGGTGCCCACTGCGCTCAAGGGCGTGGACCCGAACATCCTCGACCCGCGCGACACCTACGCCGATCCCCGGCAGTGGGAAGAAAAGGCCCGGGACCTCGCGGGACGGTTCATCAAGAACTTCAAGAAATACGAGTACAACGCGGCCGGCAGGAAACTCGTCGCCGCTGGTCCGAAAGCAGACTAAGCACGAAAGACGCTTGAAAGAAATCACACTTCCTGATGCACGGCGCAGCGGCGGCATGCCGCTGCGCGATGCTATCCGGCTGCGCCGTTCGGAGCGGCAGTACGGCAGCCGGCGGTTCCGCCTCGACGACGAAGCCGACCTGCAGCTGCTCTCCGACCTGCTCTGGGCTGCGTGGGGCTACATCACCCCGAAGCGCCGCAGCGCCCCCTCTTCGCACAACCGGCAGGAGACCGACCTGTACGTGCTGCTGCCGGAAGGCGCCTGGCGTTATGAACCGGCCGAAAACCGGCTCGTGCCCGTAACCGGCGAGGACCTGCGCGCCGCCTCCGGCGCACAGGACTACGTGGGTACGGCCGCCGCGGAGCTCGCCTTCGTGGCCCGGACCGACAAGGTCACCGGCAAGACGCCGCGGGGCGTGGTCGAGACCATTTACGTGGATACGGGATTCATCTCGCAGAACATCTACCTGTTCTGCGCGTCGGAAGGGCTCGCCACGGTGGTCCGCGCGATGGTGCCCAAGGAAGCCCTCGCCGCACGGCTGGGGCTTGCGCCGGAGCAGGAAATCACGCTGGTGCAGACGGTCGGATGGAAATCCGGAGAATAATGCTTATCTTTGGGGATTATGGATCCAGTCAAACATCTATTCGAGCAATATACCGGGCAGAAGGTCCGGAACTTCGAGGAACTGCCTTCGTCGGGCAGCAACCGCCGCTATTTCCGCATCACGGGCGACGACGTCACGCTGATCGGCGCCCGGGGCACTTCGGTTCCCGAGAACATCGCGTTCTGGAACATGGCGCGCCATTTCCGGGAAAAAGGCATCAACGTACCGGAAGTACTGGCCCACAGCAACGACTTCTCCTGCTATCTCCAGGAAGACCTGGGCAACGACACGCTGTTCAGCCTCGTGGCCGAAGGCCGTGAGAAGGGCGCCTACTCCCCCGCCGAGAAAGCCCTCATCACCAAAGCCATCCGCGCCCTGCCCAAGATCCAGTTCGAGGGTGCTGCGGGCCTCGACTTTTCGGTGTGCTTCCCGCAGCCGGAATTCGACGAGCGGATGATCTCGTTCGACCAGAACTATTTCAAGTACTGCTTCCTCAAGGCAACCGGCCTGGAATTCAGCGAAATTGAACTCGACAAGGACTTCCGGGCGATGTCGGACGTCCTGATGCGCAGCATGTCGGACACTTTCCTCTACCGGGACTTCCAGGCCCGCAACGTGATGATCAAGTACGGCGAACCCTGGTTCATCGATTTCCAGGGCGGCCGAAAGGGACCGGTCTACTACGACGTGGCCTCGTTCATCTGGCAGGCCAAGGCCGCCTATTCCGAGGCGTTCAAGATGGAACTCATCGACGCCTATCTCGACGCGCTGAAGCCCTATATGCCCATCTCGCGGACGGAATTCCTGAAGACACTGCGCCACTTCGTCCTCTTCCGGACCCTGCAGGTGCTGGGCGCCTACGGTTTCCGCGGCTATTTCGAGAAGAAGCCGCACTTCCTGCAGAGCGTTCCCTACGCGATGGACAACCTGCGCCGGCTGCTCAAGGAGCCGTTCGAGGAGTATCCCTACCTGACGAAACTGCTGGGCGAACTGACCGGCATGAAGCAGTTCTCCGACCTGAACCAGGAGCGCGGACTCGAAGTGGACGTCTTCAGTTTCGCCTACAAGAAAGGCATCCCCAACGACGCCAGCGGCAACGGCGGCGGTTACGTGTTCGACTGCCGCGGCCTTGAGAATCCCGGAAAATACGAGCACTTCAAGCACTTCACGGGCGTGGACCCCGAAGTCGTCAAGTTCATGGAAGACGACGGCGGCGTGCTGAAGTTCCTCGACCACGCCTACGACCTGGTGGATGCGCACGTGCAGCGCTTCATCGAACGGAAGTTCACCCACCTGATGGTGAGCTTCGGCTGCACGGGCGGCCAGCACCGCTCCGTGTACTGCGCGGAACACCTGGCCGACCACCTCGCGAAAAAGTTCAGCATCCGGGTGCGCATCACCCACCGCGAGCTGGAAATCGAAAAGGAACTCTAGGGGCGATGAAGGCGCTCATCTTCGCCGCCGGGCTCGGCACCCGGCTCCGTCCGCTGACCGACAAGATGCCCAAGGCGCTCGTGCCCGTGGGAGGAAAGCCCCTGCTGGAACACGTGGCCGGAAAGCTTGTGGCGGCCGGATACAACGACCTTGTGATCAATGTCCACCATTTCGCGGACCAGATCCGCGCCTACGCCGCCGCACGCGGCGACTGGGGCGTCCACGTCGCCTTTTCCGACGAAACCGACCTGCTGCGCGAGACCGGCGGCGGCATCCGCCACGCGGAGCCCCTGCTCGCCGGCAAGGAGCCCTTCCTCGTGCACAACGTGGACATCCTCTCCAACCTCGACCTGGCCTGGTTCCGTGCCCGGCACCGGACGGACGACCTGGCTACGATCCTGGTGAGCGACCGCGAGACGCAGCGCTATTTCCTGTTCGACGGCGAGGGCCGGCTCGTGGGATGGACCAACCTCGCCACCGGCCAGGTGCGCAGCCCGTGGCCGGGCATCGACCCCGACCAATGCGTGCGGCTGGCCTTCTCGGGCATCCACTGCATCAGCCCGCAGGTCTTCCCGCTGATGCGCGACTGGCCCGAACGTTTTTCCATCGTGGATTTCTACCTGTCCGTCTGCCGCACGCACGTCGTGCGCGCCGCCGTGATGCCGGGGCTCGAGCTGCACGACGTGGGCAAATTGTCGCAGTTGGATTGCATAGTTCCGGAATAATCATTACCTTTGTAAGTTAGCAGAATTAGCAGAATATTATGACCAAATCGCTGAGAACGGTCCTTCGTACGACGCTCCTCGCCGGGGTGGCGCTGCTTTCGCTTGCAGGCTGCACCTCGCCCAAGGACATCCTCTATTTCCAGGACATCGACCAGGTGGACCCGCAGAAGATCGACGCGGAATACCAGCCCGTCATCACCAAGGACGACAAACTCCAGATCGTCATTTCCGGTCCCGACAAGAGCGTGGTGGCGCCCTATAACTTCACCCTGTTCTACAGTTCTTCCGGCAACATCGCCAACGCCAACGCGAACTCCACCATCCCCTACCTCGTCGACGCGGACGGCTGCATCGACATGCCCGGCCTGGGCCGCATCCACGTGGAAGGCATGCGCCGCACCGAACTGGTGAACCACATCACCACCCTGCTGACGGAACGCGGCCTGGTGAAGGAACCGGTCGTCTCGGTCTCCTTCATGAACTACCGTGTCACCGTGCTGGGTGAAGTCCACCGTCCCGGCACCTATACGATGCCGAGCGAACGCGTCACGATCCTGCAGGCCCTCGGCATGGCGGGAGACCTCAGCCTGAACGCCGACCGCCACGACATCATCCTGATCCGTGACGACCACGGCAAGCAGATCCACTACAAGATCGACCTGACCGAGAGCACCATCCTGAACTCGGAAATCTTCTTCATGCACCAGAACGACGTGCTCTACGTGCCCCAGAGCGCCAAGCGCATCGCCTCGGGAACCACGCCGACCGGCCTGTGGTCCATCGCCCTGAGCACGCTGTCCACCCTGGTGACCGTCGCCACCTTTTTCATCGTTCGCGTGGCCACCAAGTAACCGCTATGCAGGAATATCCCAACTTCAATTACAACACCCGCGAGGAAGAGTCCTCGATCGACCTGAAGAAAATCCTCAACGTCGTATGGGGCATGCGCTGGATCATCCTGGCGTCCCTGCTTCTGTGCCTCCTCGCCGCCTGGTGCTACAACAAGGTCACCAAGACGCGCTATACGGCCAACAGCAAGATCATGCTCGTGAACAAGGGACGTTCCGACCTGGTCAACCTGACCGACGTGATCTCCGGCCTTGAGAACGGCTATATGGCCAACGAGATCGAAATCCTCAACTCCCATACGCTGATGAAGCGCGTGGTGGAAGAATACGGCCTCAACTACACCTATTCCAAGAAAAGGCCCATCAAGGACATCCTCTTCTACGGAAACAATCCCTTCTCCGTGCTGATCGATTCGACCGAATATTTCAGCAACCCTCCGCAGACCGAGCTCACGTTCACGCCGTCCGACTCGAATTCGTTCAGGATCAACAAGCTGGTCGTGAACGGAAACAAGTATCCGATGGAGAACAAGGCCTATCATTTCGGCGAACCTTTCGCCGTGAACAACCACACGCTGATCATCGACAAGACGCATCTGGGCAAGTTCGATCCGGGTGACGCCTACATCATCGCGATGGAGCCCTCCCGCAACACCGCCAAGGGCATGCGCGGCAATCTCACGGTCACCGGCCAGCTGAAGTCGAGCTACCGGTCCGACGTGGTCAACATTACCTACACCGACGTAGTGCCCAAACGGGCGGAGGATATCATCAACTGCCTGGTCGAAAAATACAACGAGGACGCCAAGGAGTTCAGCAGCCGCGCCGTGAACAACACCATCAGTTTCCTGACCGAACGGCTGGAACTCATCGAGGATGAACTCGGCACGATCGAAAACCAGTTTGAGGACTATCGCCGCGCCAACACGGTGGTGGACATGTCCTCCCAGTCGCAGATCACCCTTTCCTCCGACGCCCGCTACGAGGAGCAGCTCAACGCCATCGACGTACAGATCGAGCTCCTCAACATCATCAAGGAATACATCAAGCAGATGGACGAGGGCCTTGTGCTCATACCGGCCAACATCGGCATCACCGACGTGGGCCTCAACAGTACCATCCACCAGTTCAACACCCTGCTGATGGAGCGGAACCGCCTGCTGGCCAGCTCCAGCGAATCGAACCCGCTGGTGATCCAGGCCGACAACCAGCTGCAGGAAATCCTGGGCAACATCGTCACTTCGGTGCGCAACCAGGAGAAATCCTTCGGCCTGCAGCGCAACAACATCACCGCCAAGCTGCGGCAGTCCAAGGGAAGGCTCTCCGAGATGCCTACCCAGCAGCTGGAGCTTTCGCGCTTCGGCCGCCAGAAGCAGGTCAAGGAACCGCTCTACATCCTGCTCCAGCAGAAGAAGGAGGAAGCCCTGATCTCCCTCTACGCCATCGTGGACCGCTGCAAGGTGATCGACTCGGCCCGCAACACCGCCGTCCCAACGGCGCCCAACCGCCGGATGATCTACCTGCTGGCCTTCCTGCTCGGCTTCTGCCTCCCGCCGGGCATCTTCTTCCTGCGCCAGGCGCTCAAGAGCAAGGTCGAAGGCAAGCTTGACATCACCAGCCGCACTGACATTCCGGTCCTGGCTTCCATCCCGATCTCCGACAATCCGGGCCAGCTGATGAAAGTCACGGGGCGCGACCCGTTCGAAGAGACGCTCCGCATCCTGCGCTCGAATGTCCGCTACCTGGGCCACAAGACCTTCCAGATCACCTCGGGCGTGCCGGGCGAAGGAAAATCCTACATCTCGTCGAATCTAGCACTTACCATCGCCCATACAGGCTTCAAGGTGCTGCTGGTCGGCGTCGACCTCCGCAAGCCGCAGCTTTCCAAGATCTTCGGCATCCACCAGCATCACGACCAGGGCCTGGTCCCCTACCTCGTCGGCAAGAACGACGACCTGTCTGCCTCCATCGAGCACGGATGCAACGGGGTGCCGACGCTCGACGTGCTGCCCGCCGGCGCCATTCCGCCGAACCCTTCGGAGCTCATCGAATCGGAACGGATGGAAAAGGCCGTGGAATACCTCAAGTCGCTGGGTTACGACTACATCCTCTTCGACAGTTCACCGTACCTGCCCGTCGCCGACGCCACGACGTTCAACCGCTACGTGGACGCCAACATCTTCCTGCTGCGCGCCGGCGTGTGCGAACTGCGCTTCGTGGAAGACCTCGACGAGATCGCCCGCGAGAAAAAGCTGAAGAACGTGTATATCGTTCTCAACGGCGTGGACATCAAGGCGCGTTCGTACGGCTACCACTACGGTTACGGCTACGGCCACTACGGCTACGGCAAGAACAAATACGGCTACGGCTACGGTTATGGCTACGGCGACAAGAAGAAAGTCGGCCAGGCCGAGAATGCCGGGACGGAAACCAGCTGATCCATGCGCTTCTTCAGGAAAAAGCCGGCAACCGGATCGTTTGCGGACATCGGCCTCACGACCGACGCTCATTCGCATATCCTGCCCGGCGTGGACGACGGCTCGCCCGACGTGGAAGAATCGGTGGCGATCCTGACGGAACTCCACCGGCTCGGCGTCCGGAAGGTCATCCTCACGCCGCACGTCTCCCGCACGATGTTCCCCAACACGGCCGCGGACCTGCAGGAGCGCTTCGAGGCCTTCCTGCCCCGGATTCCTGAAGACCTCCGTTCCGACCTGACGTTCCACCTTGCCTCCGAGTATATGGTGGACGAGTTTTTCGCCACGTCCGGCGACCGGCTGTGCTGGCCCGACGGGCATATCCTCATCGAGATGTCGTACTTCGAGCGCAGCCGCGAGATCCGCGACACGATCTTCAACCTCCAGCTGGACGGGTTCAAGCCTGTTCTCGCGCATCCGGAGCGCTATGTCTTCTACCAGACGGCATTCGACCGGAAGGAAGGCGTCGCCGAACTCCGTGAATTCTTCGACGCCGGCTGCCGGCTGCAGCTCAACATGATGTCGCTTACCGGCGCGTACGGCGAGCCGTCGCTGGACATCGTCCGCTGGCTCCTCGACCACGACATGTACAGTTACCTGGGCACCGACGTGCACGCCTGCCGGCAGATCGGCCATTTCACCGGCTTCCGGATCACGGACGCGCAGCTGGAAAAGGTCCGGCAGCTGGCCCGCAACAATGAAACTATTTTCGGTTAACACCATGCTCAATATCTCCTATTGCTCCGACAAGTACCAGTACACGATGGGCAAGTCTTTCTTCGAGAACGGAATGAAAGACCGCATCGCCGTGTTCAACCTTTTCTTCCGCAAGGCGCCCGACAACAACAACTGGGCGGTGGTCAGCGGCATCCGCGAAGCGGTGCAGATGATCGCCGGCCTGGGCAGCGAGGACATCTCCTTCTTCGAGCAGTTCCTCCCCGGCGACGATTACCGTGAATTCCGGGAGTACCTCGCCCACATGCGGTTCACGGGCAAGGTCTATGCGATGAAGGAGGGTGAGATCGCCTTCCCGAAACAGCCCGTCCTGACGATCGTCGGACCGATCATCGAGGCGCAGGTTCTCGAGACGCCGCTGCTCTGCATCATGAACCACCAGATGGCCATCGCCACGAAGGCCTCGCGCGTCACGCGGGCCGCCTCGCACCCTGTAAGCGAGTTCGGCTCCCGCCGCGCCCACGGCCCCTGGGCGGCGCAGTACGGCGCCAAGGCCGCCTTCATCGGCGGCTGCGCGAGCACGTCGAACATCCTCACGGGCGTGGAATTCGGCTTCGACGCCAGCGGCACGATGGCCCACAGCTACACCACTTCCTTCGGCTGCACCATCGACGGCGAATACAAGGCGTTCGACACCTATATCAAGACACACCGCGGCGAAGGGCTCATCCTGCTCGTCGACACGTTCGACACCCTCAAGTGCGGCGTGAAGAACGCCATCAAGGCGTTCAAGGCCAACGGCATCGACGACAGCTATCCGCAGGGTTACGGCATCCGCCTCGACAGCGGCGACCTCGCCTACCTCTCGGTCAAGTGCCGCGAGATGCTCGACGCGGCCGGCCTGTTAAACTGCAAGATCTTCGCCACCAACTCGCTCGACGAATACATCATCTCCGACCTGGAGAAACAGGGCGCCCGCATCGACAGCTACGGCGTGGGCGACGCCATCGCCACCAGCAAGCACAATCCGTGCTTCGGCAACGTGTACAAGCTCGTGCAGGTGGACGACGAACCGATCCTCAAGCGGAGCGAAGACAAGGCGAAGCTCATCAACCCTGGGTTCCAGATCACCTACCGCATCATCCAGGACGGCAAGTTCAAGGCAGACGTCACCTGCCTGCGCGACGATTCCTTCGCCCGCATCATCGAGGCCGGCGAAGAGCTCCACATCACGGACGAGGCCGACGAGACCAAGTACACCACCTTCCCCGCCGGTTCCTATACCTTCAAGCCGCTGCAGGAGCTCGTTTACGACGACGGCCGCATCGTCGAGGACACGCGCACGATCTTCGAGAAGCGTGACTATTACAAGGCGAACCTGGCCTCGTTCAACGAGACGCAGACCCGTATCATCAACCCGCACTACTACAAGGTGGACATCTCCGACGACCTGTACGACCTGAAGATGAGGCTCATCAACCGCCTCATCCACCAGATCAACATGATGCAGGAACAGGAGGACGGAACGGCCACCAACCGCTACACCCACGTGGTGGTGGACATGCTCTATGACTTCATCGACGGGACGCTGGCCTGCGCGAACGCGGAGAAAGCCGTGGCGGAGAGCATCCGGATCATCAACCGCTATCCCAACGACCAGGTGCTCTACGTGATGGACCACCATCCGGTGAACCACTGCTCATTCCAGGAGCAGGGAGGCCCGTGGCCGCCCCACTGCGTGATGCAGACCCGCGGCGGCGAGATTCACGCGGACTTCTACACGAAGGTGGAACTGGCCGGGCACCGGCCGTCGAAGGACAACATGTTCTTCAAGGGCGTCAACCCGAAGCGGGAGCAGTACTCCGGCTTCGAGAGCCACAACGCCGAAGGCATCGAACTCAACAACTTCCTGACGAAGAACGTACTGGTGAGCGGCATCGCCACCGAATACTGCATCCGGGAGACCTGCTTCGACCTGGTCAAGGCCGGCCACAACGTGTTCCTGCTCGAGCGCGGGCTCGCCTACATCGACAAGGAGGGACACAACCGGACGCTCAACGAACTGGCGCGGATTGGCGTGAAGATTGTATAAACGTCGGGACGATGACCAAACAGCGGATTCTTGCACTGGGAACGGCCGCGCTGCTGGCGCTGCTGCTTCTGCCCGGGATTTCTTCCGGCGCGGGACGGAGCCGTTATCTGCCCCGGCTGCAGGATTCGCTCTTGCGCGACACGCTTCCGCCGCTGGATTCGGCCGCATTGGCCGCACAGGCCGACTCGATCCGGCGACAGAATCTCTATGACTCCCTCGACCGGGTCTTCTGGACCCAGATCGACACGGCCACGCTTCCCTGCTTCGACTCGCTCTACCGGGCCTACATCGACTCGATCGCGCAGCGCCTGCCCGACACCACCGATATCAAGCGGCTGGTGCGCCGGCTCCGCAAGGAGGAGCGCGACAGCCTCAAGGCCGCCGCGCCCCGCGTACTGGCCACGTATGTCGTACCCGACTCGCTATACTGCGAACGCATCCTGGTATGGACCTCCGACAAGAAGTTCAACGAGATGACCCTCGGCGGCCTGGACACCACGGCCAACAGCAACTTCTCGGAATATCCGATGTACCGGAAGGACGTCGGAGCCACCTACCTCGGCCCGGTGGGCTCCGCCACACTCTACCACAACTGGTTCAAACGCGAGGAGGTGGACGACGCACCGATGTTCTCGCCGTACATCGGCGACTCTTACACGGACGAGAGCATTCCGCAGTACAACACCAAGACGCCCTACACCGAACTGGCCTACTGGGGCACCCCCTTCGTGAACCGGAAGAAGGAGGAATCGAACCTGAAGCTGCTCTCCACCCAGAACATCACGCCGTCGTTCAACTTTACCCTGGGCTACAAGCGGCTCGGATCGCGGGGCATGCTCGCCAACGAGGATACGGACCATCGCACCACCTTCATCATCGGCAACTATATGGGGAAACGGTATTTCGCCAACTTCGGCACGATCCGGCAGCGGATCACCCGTTCGGAAAACGGCGGCGTCCAGGACTCGTTCTGGATCCGCGACACCTCCGTCGAGTCGAAGTCGATCGCCGTCAACCTCAACAGCGCCTCGAACGACTACAAGCGGCGCAGCTGGTTCATCCACCAGACGCTCGCCGTGCCGATGAACTTTTTCCGCAAGGACCGTGACTCCCTGGCGCTGGGCGAAGGCACGATGGCCCATCTCGGCCACAGCGGGGAATTCACCACGTACAACAAGCTGTACGTCGACGAGATCGCGGAAAACGACACCTACGGCCGTGCGCTGTACCACGACGCGTTCTACCTCAACGCGACCAACAGTTCCGACGAGCTGGCCGTCCGCAATTTCGAAAACCGCTTCTTCATCAAGCTGCAGCCCTACGCGCCTGACGCGCTGCTGGCGAAGATCAACGCCGGCATCGGCTACCAGATCCTCTCGACCTATACCTTCAGCCCCTCGGACTATCTGACCGGCCGCCAGTATGAGACGCAGCACAATCTCTACGTGTACGGCGGCGCATCCGGACAGCTCAAGAAATACCTGGCCTGGGATGCCGACGCAGACTATTACTATGCCGGCTACCGGATGTTCGACTTCGACATCAACGGCAAGCTGCGGCTTTCGGTCTACCCCCTGCAGGGCGGCATCCATCTTACCGGGAAGTTCCATACGGGCCTGAAGACACCGCATCCTTTCGAGCAACGGATCACGATGAACCACCACCGGTGGGACAACGATTTCAGCAAGGTGTCGAAGAGCACGCTGGAGGCGGAGCTTTCGATTCCGAAATGGCGGCTCGACGCGTCCTTCGGCTACGCGCTGGTGGCGAACATGCTCTATTACGACACCCTCGCAGTGATCCGGCAGTATGACAAGCCGGTCAGCGTGATGAGCGCATACCTCCACAAGGACTTCACGGTCTGGCATCTCCACTTTGACAACCGGGCGCTTTTCCAGCTGAGCTCTGCACCCGACGTGCTGCCGCTGCCCCGGCTGGCGCTCAACCTGCGCTGGTATTTCGACATCGACGTGGTCAAGGACGTGATGAACATGCAGCTGGGCGTCAACGCCATCGCGAACACGCGCTGGTGGGCGCCCGCCTACAGTCCGGACATCGGGCAGTTCCATCTCCAGACACGCGAGGAAATCGGCAACGCGCCCTATTTCGACCTGTTCGCCAACATCCAGTGGAAACGCGCCAGCATCTATGTGAAATACACCAACGCCTTCCAGGAGTGGCCGGTTTCCGACTACTTCTCGGCGTACCATTACATCAAGCCCGTATCGGGCTTCAAGTTCGGCATCCACTGGCCGTTCTACGTCTGGTAACCGGACGTCCCCTCCGATATGTCCCGCTTTTTCCGGATCGTCTTCTGCCTGCTCGTGCTCGTCGCCGTCCATGCCGGCGCCCTTTCGCTGCAGCGTTCCGTCGGAACGGAAGGACAGGGCTTCGACGCCGACACCATCCGTTGCGCCATCGTGATCGACCGGAAAGAGGCGACACGCCGCAGCGTCGGGTTCAACTACGAGCTGCTGGGCGCCTTCGGCGAGGAGAACGGGAGTTTCATGCGGATCCTCCAACCCCAGCCAAGTCCGGACTGCTGGCGCCAGCTCGCAGGCGACAGCCTCTCGATCGTGGTCTTCAACGCCACGGACTCGCTGCCCGGCACGTGGGGCGATTCCGTGCTCTTCTCCGTCCCGGTGAAGGGCGACATCGTCTGGACCGTCAACCGCAGCAACACACGGTTGCTCAATGCCGTGAATTTCTGGTATGCACGCTTCCAGGACGACGCGTTCTACCGGGAGATGACGCGACGGTATTTCCGGAGCTACAACACCGATTATCTTCGGACGATGCTTGGGAAGGGGCCGGTCCAGGGACTTTCCCCCTACGATGACATGGTCCGGCGGCACGCCGCCCGGGTCGGCATCGACTGGCGGCTGCTCTCGGCCATCATCTTCCACGAATCACAGTACAACATGGATGCGCTCTCGAGCATGTCGGCCAAAGGGCTGATGCAGGTGCGCGACGTGACGGCCGACCACTACGGTGTGCCGACCGACGACCTGTTCGACCCCGACACGAACATCAAGGTGGGCACGATGCTGTTCGACGACCTGCTGCGGGATTTCCGGCGGGAAGGACTGGATTCAGCCGAAGTGGTAAAATTTGCACTGGCCTCCTACAATTCGGGCGGCGGGGCGCTGGCGAAACGGCGCGCGGAAACGGCGGAGATGGGACTTGACCCGAACCGCTGGGACGACGTGGCCGTGGCCTACCGTCAATACAGCAACACGACGCCGGCCTACATCGAGGCCATCCTCGAGACGTATCAGCTGTATCAGCAAATCATCGATTAGTATCGATTGCCTGTCGGGCGGGCCGTGCGCAGGCCTGGTGGAGCGGCCACGGTTCTTTCGGGACAAGCGCCCCCGCTGTCCCGAAAAGGTTCTGGACGCGCCCGGGCAAGGCCCGCCAGGCTTTATTCGACGCGCATCGTGCGGTCGGGACTGACGCGGGATACGAAAAGGGCGGACAGCGAGATGATGGCCATCATCACGATGGCTGCGACGATGTCGAGCAGGAGAATCTGCCCGACGGAAAGGCGGATCGGTACGGCATTGACGAAGTAATTGGCCGGATCGAGCTTGATGACATGCGTGTACCGCTGGATGAGGCACAGGCCGATACCGACGACATTGCCCCACAGCATCCCCTTCCCCACCAATGCCCCCGCCCGGAGCAGGAACACGCGGGTCACCTCGCGCGACGTCATTCCCAGCGCCTTGAGCAGGCCGATGGTGGAAATCTTCTCGAACAGGATGATCAGGATGGCGGAAATCATGTTGAAGCCGGCCACCACGACCATCAGCACCAGGATCATCAGCACATTCAGGTCGAGCAGCGAAAGCCAGTCGAACAGATGGCCGTACAGTTTCTTGACATTGGTGACGAACAGCGCCTGGTCAGTCTCCTGCATCGACGTGTAGACGATCTCCTGCACACGGTCGTTCATCCCCGTTACCGACGCGTCGGGGGCGATCCGGATCTCGATGGACGAGACTTCGTCGGACGCCCAGCCATTGAGCCGCTGCACCTGCCGCCGGTCGGCCACGCCCATCTTCGTGTCGATCTCCTCCAGGCCTGCATCGTAGATGCCGCAGAGCCGGAACTTGCGCACCTTCACCTCATCGCCGATGAAATACACCACCACGTCGTCGCCCACCGAGAAACCGAGTTTCGAAGCCGTGGTACGGGAAAGCAGCACGTCGTTGGAGGTGCGGCCGTGATAGTCTGGCAGCGAACCGTCGACCAGACAGGACGCAAAGAAAGAAAAATCGTACAGGGAATCCACGCCCTTGAAGTAGAGCCCGTCGATGTGCTCGTCGGTCTTCAGCAGGCCGGAACGCCAGGCCACGCCGGAGACGCTGCGGACGGAAGGCTCAGCCGCAAGTTTCCCACGGTAGGACAGGTTCTCCGAGAACGGATACAACTCGTTGACGGGAGCCTGCCCCGGCTGCACGAGCATCACGGAACCCATCGCGCCCGTTGCGCGGTTGCGGATTTCCGCCTTGAAACCCGCAACCACGGCAATGGCGATGATCATTACGGCCACGCTCAGGCAGACGGACACCCACGCGATCGTGTTGCTCGTCCGGCTCAGGCGGCCGTCGCCGTCCGAAAGTTTCGACGCTATGAAGCGGCTGGCACTCATTCAGGCTGCATTCAGTCGAACGCAAAGATAATGGTATTCTCGTAGATTTCGCCGGGCTTCAGCGTCTTGAACGGGAATTGCGGCCGGTTGGGCGAATCGGGGAAAGCCTGGCACTCGAGCGCCACGCCGTCGTAATCCCGGTATTCCCGTCCGCTCTTGGAGACCGGACAGCCGGAGAGCCAGTTGCCCGTATAGACTTGGATGCCGGGCGCATCGGTCAGCACCACGAGCCGGCGGCCCGACGTCTCTTCGGACAGCTCGGCAACGGGACGCACCATGCCTTCCTGCCAGTCGTCCACCACGAAGCAGTTGTCGTACCCTTTGCCATAATTCAGGGCCGGAAAAACCGCCTTGAGTTCCGCACCGATCGCCTTGGGCTGCGTGAAGTCCATCGGCGTACCCGCCACAGGTGCCAGTTCACCGGTCGGAATCAGCGTTTCGTCGGTCGGCAGATACCGGGAGGCGTAGAGTTTCAGCCGGTGACCGGTCACATCGCCCGCCTCCTCCCCTTTCAGGTTGAAATACGCGTGGTTGGTCAGGTTGACGATGGTCTCCGCTTCGGACGTAGCCCGCAGCAGGAGCGTCAGCCGGCGGTCGTCGCTCCAGGTGTAGCGGGCCTCCACGTGCAGGGCGCCGGGATAGCCCGCGTCGCCGTCGGGACTGTCGAGCGTGAACCGCACGCCGCTCGGCAGGGCCTCCGCCTCCCAGATCCGGTTGGCGAAGCACTGTGCGCCGGGCCCGCCGTGCAGATGGTTCGGGCCGTTGTTCACGGCCAGTTCATAGGACTTGCCGCCAAGGGAGAAGCGGCCGGCCGCGATGCGGTTCGCATAGCGGCCGGGCACCTTGCCCATGCACGGTCCGTCCGTGTCGTAATCGGCGGGATCGCGATAGCCCAGTAGGACATCGGCCGGCCGCCCGTCCCTGTCGGGGACGACGACCGACACGATGCCGGCGCCAAGGTTCGAGAGGATCACCTCCGAGCCGTCCGCATTGACGATGCTGAACAGCTTGATGTCATCTGCGTTCACCATGGCGTCAGCATTCCCGGGCGCCGTCGGAGATGGTGACTTCGATGACGCGCGGATCCTTGTTGAACTTCGCAGCATACTGCTTCTTGACGTCGGCCACATAGTCCGCGACACCTTCGTGCTTCACCAGCGCGATGACACAGCCGCCGAAACCGCCGCCCATCATGCGGGCGCCGAGTACCGCGGGATGCTGATGTGCGATGCCTACGATGAAGTCGAGTTCCTCGCAGCTCACGCCGTATTCCTTGCTCAGGCCCTCATGCGCCGCATAGACCTGCCGGCCCACTTCGTCGAAATCATCCTTTTCCATCGCGGCGCAAGCGGCCATCAGGCGTTTGTTCTCGTTGATCACGAACGCGCAGCGCTTGAACGAAACAGGATCGATCTCGGCGCGGTGCGCCTCCAGTTCCTCGATCGTGACGTCGCGCAGGAGTTCCACTTCCGGGCGGTATTTCCTGATGACGGCGACACCTTCCTCGCACTGGGCGCGACGGACGTTGTATTCCGACGAAGCCAGCGTGTGCTTGACCATCGTATCGATCAGCACGATGTCGATGCCCTTGGGATTGAACGGCACCAGCGTGTATTCCAGGCTGCGGCAGTCCAGGCGGACGACGTGGCCCTTCCGGCCGAAGATGGAGGCGAACTGGTCCATGATGCCGCAGCGCACGCCGATGTAGTGGTGTTCGGTCATCTGGCCGATCTTCGCGAGTTCCTCCCGGGTGAAGTTCAGGTTGAACAGCGCGTTGAGCGCCGTTCCCACACACGACTCCAGCGCCGCCGAAGAGGACATGCCGGCGCCAAGCGGCACATCGCCGCCGAAAACGGCGTTGAAGCCGCCGACCTCGGCGCCGCGCTGGCGCATCTCCTCGATGACGCCATAGAAATACGAAGCCCACTGCTCCTTCGGCTGCGGACCGCCGATTTCGAAGAAGAGGGCCGCACCCTCGTAATCGAGCGAGACCAGGTTGACGTATCGGGTCCCGTTGGGCAGGATCGCCATCGAGATGGCCTTGTCCACGGCGCCGGGCAGGACGAAACCGCCGTTGTAGTCGGTATGCTCGCCGATGATGTTGATGCGCCCGGGAGCGGTGAAGAAGCGCGGTTCGGCAGCGCCGAAATGCTTTTCGAAGCAGTCTTTGAGAATCTGTTTGTCAATCATGTCAGTATGGTTTATTTTGTCTTGATTTTCAGGGAAGCGGATGAGAGGCCGTCCGCTGCGGCCTTCAGGACGAGGGTCCCGGGCGCGTCGGACGACTGGACGATGGCGGTGAGCTGGCCGCTGAAGGCAGGCATCTGCCGCGACTGGAAGGGTACCAGGCAGGTGGCGTCCCCGTTGGCGGCGGCCCGGAACGAGCCCGCGCCCTCGACCGTAAAGGAAATGACGTTGTCGGCCCGCGGGCACAGGTTGCCGTCGGCATCGACGACACGCACCGTCACGTAGGCCAGGTCGAGGCCGTCGGCAGCGATCGTCTGCCGGTCGGCCGTCAGTTCGATGGCCGCCGGTGCACCTGCGGTGCGGACCGTTTCACGCTGCCTTTCCCGGCCGGAAGCATCGTAGGCCACGACCTCCAGCACGCCGGGTTCATACACCACGTCGGGCCAGACAAGCCGGTAGCGGCGCAGCAGGTCGCCGGTGTCGAACCGCTGGATGCCTTGCGACACCCCGTTCAGGAACAGTTCCGCACACGGATAGCTGGTATAGCAGAAGACGGGGACGGGCTCCCCTTCCCGGCCCTCCCAGTTCCAGTGCGGCAGCAGGTGCAGCGTCGGGGAAGTCCGGTTCCACTGCGAGCGGTAGAGCCAGTATCGGTCCTTGGGCAGCGAGGCCAGGTCGAAGATGCCGAAATACGAGCTGTGGCTCGGCCACGCATCCACATCGTAGGGCGTCGGCTCGCCCAGATAGTCGAACCCTGTCCAGACAAACTGGCCGATGGTCCAGGGAAGATCGTCCTGCAACGCGAAATCGACGTCGGGAACGTTCGACCACCAGCAGTATTCCAGGTCGTAGGCGGAGCACTGGTTGTCGGCGTACTGCACGCCGGAACGAAGTTCTGCCGGCAGCTTGTACACCCCGCGCGAACTCACGGTCGAAGCGGTTTCGGAGCCCAGCAGCAGTTTTTGGGGCAGCAGTTCGTAGGCTTCTTCGTATCTGTGCGTCCGGTAATTGAATCCGACCACGTCGAGCAGCTGGGCGAAGCCGTTGCGGACCACGCAGTCCGCCCGGTCCATCCCCGCCGTCACCAGCCGCGTCGGATCCTCGCGGTGACAGATGTCCTGCAGGAACGCCGCCACCTTGTACCCTTCGTCGGCGCACTGGGTGGGCACCTCGTTGCCGATGCCCCACATGACCACCGACGGGTTGTTTCGGAAGTGCCGGATCATGTTGACCATATCCTTTTCCGCCCACTGGTCGAAATACAGGTGATAGCCGTTCTCGCACTTGGCGATGTCCCATTCGTCGAACGCCTCCACCATCATCATCAGGCCCATCTCGTCGCAGAGTTCCACAAGTTCGGGGGCCGGCATATTGTGCGAGGTGCGGATCGCGTCGCAGCCCATCTCCTTCAACAGCGCGAGCTGGTGCCGCAGGGCGGCCTTGCTGACCGCGGCCCCGAGCGGGCCCAGGTCGTGATGGTTGCACACCCCCTGGATCTTGCGCAGCGCGCCGTTGAGATAGAATCCTTTGTCCGGAACCAGCCCGATGGTGCGGATGCCGAAGGACGTCTCATACGCATCGAGCACCTGCCTGCCGTCCAGCACTTGCGTCACCGCCCGGTACAGGTTCGGCGTCTCGGGAGACCACAGTTTCGGAGCCGGAACGCGAAGCGTCTGTACCGCACCGTCGGCAAGCGGAACTTCTGCGGAGGCTTTCACTCGGCCGTCCGGGCCGTAGACTTTCGTGCGGAGCCGCATTCCTTCGCGGCCGTTCTCCACCTGGACGCCCACCTCGACAGTCGCCTCACGCGAAGACACCTCGGGCGTCCGGATGCGGGTTCCCCAGACGGGGATATGCGTCTTGTGCGTACGGATCACGTGGACGTTGCGGTAGAGGCCCGCACCGGGATACCAGCGCGAACTCTGCGGCAGGTTTTCCAGGCTGACTTCCAGCAGATTATCCTTCCCGTCGGGATGCAGGTACGCCGTAATGTCGGAATGGAAGGCATTGTAGCCGTAGGGCCATTCCATCACGGGACGGCCGTTGATGCGCACCTTCGCCTGACTCATCGCGCCGTCGAACAGCAGGGCGACCGCCGTCTCCGCCGGATCGAAGCCGGCTACGTCGAAGGTCGTACGGTACCACCCCTTCCCCATATACGGAAGGCCGCCGGTCCGGCCGGTATGTTCGGTAACGCCGGCCTCGTTGTTCTGGAACACCTGCACGGCCTGCAGGTCGTTGGCCCGGTCGAACGGACCGTAGACGGCCCAGTCGTGCGGCACGGTGACGGCCGTCCACGAAAGGCTGTCGCGGCTGAATTCCCACTCCGTCAGCAGCCACTCCCGCCGCGGAGACTCCTGTTCCCGGCAAGACATCAATAGCGTAAAAGCTATGAATATTAATATACTAATTCTTCTCATACTATTGATACGTTTCGCTCCGCTTATTCTAACTTCCCGTCCACATTTGGAGCCATTATCGTGGACGGCGATCGTTTTTTTCTGCTCCCATCCACATTTCTGGGCAATTTCGTGGACAGCCCCCGGTATTCTATGCTCTCATCCAGATTTAAGCCTCTTTTAGATGGACATCTTCGTCTTTATTTAAAAGCATCCAAAGCTGCCGTCGGTTTTCCCGTATTGTCGAAAGCCGCCTTGGAATAATGGCTCCACGCCTGATAGCCTTCGGGCTCCCAGTAAAGGACGCCGGTGCAGTGGCTGTCGGCAGCTTTCGCACGCGCGATCAGGTCGCTGAGGAAACTTTTGCACGCAGCTGCATCGGTCCACTCCATCCCGACTTCGCAGATAATCGTTTCTTTCTGATACTGGTTATAGAGCGTACGGATATTGTCGAGCGTCAGCTGGTTGAATGTCTGCCAGTTGGATTTTTCGGGATAGAGCGACAGGCCGATAAGGTCGTATTTCCCGCCCTTGATCCCGAACGAGGAAAAGAACCAGTCGAGCGTCGGCCACTTCCAGCCGTTGTCCACATGCACCATCACTTTCGCATCCGGGAAGACGGCCTTGGCGGCGTCGTAGCCGGCGTTGTGGAGCTGCACATAATCGGCGAAGCCCGCATCGGTGTAATTCTGGCCGTCGGGCCAGAGCATGCCGCCGGTGGTCTCGTTGCCGATCTGGATCC
>CAMZGD010000017.1 GCA_947306365.1 uncultured Bacteroidales bacterium | reverse complement strand
TTTCCTGGATGATCGTACCGAAGAGCTTGATCTTGTTGTTGGTCAGGAACTCCGAAATGGCAAAGGTGGAGACGGTGGGCATGAAGACCATCATCACGCCGCTCCACACACCCGGCATCGACAGCGGTAGGGTGACCTTGCGGAACACCTGTCCGGGCGTCGCGCCGAGATCCTGCGCCGCTTCTGCGTAGGATTTGTCCATTTTCTTGAGCTGGTTGTAGATCGGGTAGATCATGAACGGCAGATAGTCGTAGCACATACCGAACAGCAGCGTTCCCTTCCCCAGCGGGATGCCCGCCATGTTGAAGAGTTCGGCCGTGGCCAGCGTCCGCATCAGGGCGTTGATCCACATCGGCAGGATGAAGAGCACCACGGTGACGGCACTCCGGTTCAGCTTGTTGTCCGCGAGGATCCAGGCGGCCGGATAGCCGATCAGGATGCACAGCAGCGTGTTCTCGATGGCCACTTCGATGGACAGGGCGAACGTGCTCAACGCATCCTTGTCGGTGAAAAACTTCGTGATGTTACTGAGCGTGAAGTGGCCGGAGCCGTCCTGCAGCGCATACAGCAGGATCATCACCAGCGGCAGCACCACGAAGAGCACCAGGAAGATGAAATAAGGCAATGCCCAGCTCGAACGCTTATTCATTTCCAGCCGCCGGTTTGGAGAGTTTGATGTTCCCGGGCAGGATCTTGATGCCCACGAAGTCGCCCTTGTCCCAGATGTCGTTGGTGTCGACCCAGATGTTCTCGCCGCATTCCGTCTTGATGGTCAGGTGGTAGTGGTTGCCCATATACAGGATGAAGACCACGTTTCCGGTCAGGTCGGCGTCCTCTTCGTAGTCGAGCAGTTCCACGTGCTCAAAGCGAATGGTGGCGACGGCCTCGTCGCCCTCCGCAAAGCCCGTCGTATCGCAGGCGAATTCCGTGTCGAGGAACTCGACCTTCCCCTCTCCCCTGACCTTGGCGGGATAGGTGTTGGCGCGGCGTTCCTTCTTCATTACCTGAATGTCATCCGGATCGATGTAAAGCATCACTTCACTTCCGACCTCATAGGGGTCATAATCCTGGATCATCAGTTCGTAACCGGTGTCGGTATCCACCCACATCTCATAGTGCACGCCCTTGAACGTACAGGAATTGACCTTCGCCTTGAACTGGCACTTGGCCGGATCCTTCGTGAAATAGATGTCTTCGGGGCGGACCACCACGTCAACGGTCACGTCCTCGCCGAACCCTTCGTCCACGCAGTCGAACTCGTGTTTGATGAAAGCGACGCGACGGTCGCGCAGCATCCTGCCTTTCAGGATATTGCTTTCTCCGATGAAATCGGCCACGAAACAGTTGACCGGTTCGTTGTAGATGTCGGTCGGGGTGCCGATCTGCTGGATCTTGCCCTCGTTCATCACCACGATGGTGTCGGAGAGCGTCAGGGCCTCCTCCTGGTCGTGGGTCACATAGATGAAGGTGATGCCCAGCTTCTTGTGCATCTCTTTCAACTCGATCTGCATGTCCTTGCGCATCTTCAGGTCGAGTGCGGCGAGCGGCTCGTCGAGCAGCAGGATCTTCGGCTGGTTGATCAGGGCGCGGGCGATGGCCACACGCTGCTGCTGGCCGCCGGAGAGCGACTCCACGTCGCGCTCTTCGTAATCCGACATGCTGACGAGTTTCAGCACCTTCTTCACGCGTTTCTCGATCTCGTCTTCCGGAACCTTCTGGAGCTTGAGGCCGAAGGCGACATTGTCGTATACGTCGAGGTGCGGGAAAAGCGCATAGCGCTGGAAAACGGTATTGAGTTTCCGCTGATACGGCGGAACGTCGGAAATGTCCTTTCCTTCCATGAGCACCCTGCCCTCGTCCGGCTTGCCGAAACCGGCGATCAGGCGCAGCGTCGTGGTCTTGCCGCAACCCGAAGGGCCGAGGAACGTGACGAATTCGCCACGTTTCACATAGAGGGAGATGTCATCAAGCACCTTCTTGTCACCGAACGACTTGGAGATATGGTCCAGCCGGATGATGATGTCTTTCTCGTCAGCCATTCCGGAAAAGCGTTAGAAGAGTTTGAACGAGAAGAAATAGGTGGCGCCGGCCGAGAGATACAGGCTGGATACCGTATCATCGGAATGCACATAGACCATGGGGGCGGCCACCAGATGGACGCGCAGGTCACGGCTGTCCCGGAGCGGGTACCAGTTGCAGGCCGCGCCGCCGAAGAATTGTCCGCCGCCGAACATTTCACCCCAGTCCGAGCCGATTTTCTCGTAGCCCACCTTGCCGACCAGGTCCAGCTTGTCCGAAACGGATGCTTCGACGGACAGGGCGCCTGATTTGACGAACTCGGTCAGACTGATGTCGGTTCCGAGCGTAAGGGCGTCGGATACCGGCACCTTAGCTCCGAGCGCGCCGATCCAGCCCCAGGAACCGGAGTGCGTGACCGATCCCATCAGCGACAGCGCTTCCCCTTCGTAGGTCGTATTGAATGTATAGGCGTAATCCTTGAGATCCCTCCTTTCAAAGGGATGGACCATCATCGGGTCCGTGGTCATCTGCAGGGACACTTTCAGGCTTTCGTCATCGTTCTGCCAGCCGACAAGCCCGCCCCACTGATACACCTGCAGCATGTTCCAGAGCAGGGAATTCATCTGCCAGTGGGCATTGTAGTCGTACTCGTCTATCTCATAGGTCGCGATCCGCATATAGTCCTTGCCTGCGGTGACGAAGAAGTTCCCGAGCGTTAGCGTCAGGTTGGCCCAGTCGACCCAGTTGGCGGAATTGGAATGCCAGGTATTCCGGTACAGGCTGGCCGCATCGTCCCATTCCGTGCAGAAAGCGAACCAGTGGTTGCTGACGGAGAACGACAGGTTCTTTGTCAGATTGCCTTCGAAAAGCGTGTAAAGGGACGTGCTTCCCAAATCGAAAGACCACTCGCCGCCCGAATACGCAGGATCGAGGTCAATACGGGGTACGACAAGCAAAGTGCCCTCCGACTGCGGTATCTCATCTTGTGCAAACGCTGCACACGAAACCAGAAGGAAGGCAAACAAGACAAACAATCTTTTCATCGAAAATTTGTATTATTTGGGTTAGACGGTACCGGTTCCCAAAGGTACGAGGCTCCGGCCCGTCATGCTGGCAAGCGGGTCGAAGGAGCTGGCATAGCCGTTGGAAAAGAGAAAGTTCTTCATGGCCGGTTTAATGCCGCAAAGATAGAAAAAAGATGTAACTTTGCATACCAATTTTTGCAGCAATGTTCCAGAAAATCATACGTGCCTGCGTCAAGGTCGTCCAACGATTTCTCCCTGAGCCATTTATCTTTGCCGTAATCCTGACCGTCGTTGCCTTTTTGATCGCCATGCCGGTCTGCCGGCAGACGCCGCTGGAGGTGGTCGAGCATTGGGGGAACGGCGTGTGGTCGCTGCTGGCATTCGCGATGCAGATGGCGCTCGTGCTGGTGTGCGGTTCCGCGCTCGCAGCGGCGCCCGTCGTCAAGAAAGGCATCAGCGCGCTGGCCTCCCTGCCCAAGACGCCCGCCGGCGCCATCGCCGTCGTAACGGGGGTCTCGGCCGTCGCCTGCTGGCTCAACTGGGGGTTCGGCCTGATCGTGGGCGTGATTTTCGCCAAGGAAATCGCCCGCAAGCTGCGCGGCGTGGACTATCGCCTGCTGATCGCGTCGGCCTACAGCGGCTTCGTGGTCTGGCACGCCGGCATTTCCGGTTCCATTCCCCTGACCATGGCCACGCCGGGCACGGGGCTGAAGGAAATCACCCGCGGCGCGCTCGTCAATCCCGTACCGATCTCCCAGACCGTCCTGGATCCGCACAACCTCATCATGGTCGTACTGGTCATCGCTGCATTGGTACTGGTCAATTCCCTGATGCATCCGAAAGAAGGACAGGTTGTTTCGGTCGATCCCCTGCTGCTTCGCGAAGAACCGGAAAAACTGGCGGCCAAACCGGACACGCCGGCCGAAAAGATGGAAAACAGCCGCCTGCTGAGTTGGATCATCTCGCTGCTCGGCCTCGCCTACGTCGTCATCAAGCTGTTCTTCCGGGGCGGTTCGCTCGACCTCAATACCGTGATCCTGATCTTCCTGTTCCTGGGCATCATCCTCCACAAGACGCCGCTGGCGTATGTGGGCGCTTTCACGAAAGCCGCTACGGGAGCGGCGGGCATCCTGCTGCAGTTCCCGTTCTACGCCGGCATCATGGGCATCATCATGGGCGTGGGCAAATCGGGCATCTGCCTGGGTACGGTAATCAGCGACGCCTGCATTTCGATCTCCAATCCGACCACCTATCCCCTGCTCACCTTCCTGTGCGCCGCGATCCTGAACATGTTCGTTCCCTCCGGCGGCGGACACTGGGCCATCCAGGCGCCCATCATGTTCTCGGCGGGCGCCGACCTGGGCGTGGATCCCGGCCTGACCGGCATGGCCATCGCCTGGGGCGATGCCTGGACCAACCTCATCCAGCCCTTCTGGGCCATTCCCGCCCTGGCCATCGCGAAACTCAACGCGAAGGACATCATGGGCTTCTGCCTCATCGACCTGGTCGTTTCCGGCCTAATCATATGTTCCGGCCTGCTCATCTGGGCCTGACACTGGCCCTGTCCATCCTGTTGGCAGGATGTTTCCGTACCCCCGGAGAAGGCGTGCCCGTAGAACTGGCCGAGGCGCGCAGCACAGTCATGGCCGATGTCCGCTATGACCTGCATTTCGATCTTCCAGCTGAAAAGGACCAGCCCGTCGAAGCCCGGGAGACCATCCGGCTGACCCTTGACCGCAAGGACGACATCGTTCTGGATTTCAAGGCGAAGGGCTTTCCCGAATCCTTAAGCATCAATGGATATACGCCATTCGTACACATTGAAAATGAACACATTATAATCAGTAAGAGACACACGGTCAAAGGGGAGAACCGCATCGAAATCGCTTTTACGGCGGGAGACCGGTCGCTCAACCGGCGAGACGATTTCCTCTACACGCTGCTGGTTCCCGACCGCGCGCGCACGCTCTTTCCCTGCTTCGACCAGCCGGACCTCAAGGCCCGGTACACGCTGTCGCTGACCGTTCCGGACAATTGGACGGCCGTGTCCAATACCTATATCGAGGAGGAGACGGCGGAAGCCGACCACCGCAAGACCATCCGCTTCGCGGAGACCGAGCCGCTCAGCACCTATCTCTTCTCGTTCGTGGCCGGAAAGTTCGAGCGCACCTTCGCAGAACGCGGCGGCCGGACCATCTCGATGTATTACCGGGAGACCGATCCCGCCAGACTGGCCCAGCAATCCGACATCTTCCGGCTGGTCTTCGATGCGCTCGACTACCTGGAAGAATACACGGGCATCCCCTATCCCTTTGCCAAATACGACTTCATCGTCCTGCCGGACTTCCAGTACGGAGGCATGGAACACACCGGCGCCACGCTCTACAACGACCGGCGCATCTTCCTGGGCCCCGCGCCCACGGAGGCCGAACGGCTCGACCGGGCACAGCTCATCGCCCACGAGACCGCCCATATGTGGTTCGGCGACTATGTGACGATGAAATGGTTCGACGACGTATGGACCAAGGAGGTATTCGCCAACTGGTTCGCTGCGCAGATAGTCCGGCCGGCCTTCCCGTCCGTCAACCACCGGCTGAACGACTTGAAGTCGTACTATGCGCCTGCTTATGCGGAGGACCGCACGGTCGGTTCCAATGCGATCCGGCGTCCGCTCGACAATCTGCAGAACGCCGGGCTCATCTACGGCAACATCATCTACGACAAGGCGCCCGTCGTGATGGACATGCTCGCCCGGAAGATGGGTGCGGAAGCCTTCCGAAAGGGCTTGCAGACCTATCTTCGGACTTACGCCTACGGCAATGCCACCTGGGACGACCTGATTGCCGCCCTCAGTCCGCAGGCCGCTTTCGACATCGACGCGTGGAGCCGCCACTGGGTGAAAGAACCCGGCATGCCTTGCCTCTCCCCCGACGAATATGCGGCCGACGTCATGGCCTACGGCTGGTTTCCGCTTGACGAAGAGCAGGCAGGACAGGCTTATGCCCAGTACCCGGTACTCGACGAAACGGCGCGCCTCCGCTCGCTGATGAATCTTTATGAGAATGTGTGGCGGAAACGGCTGGATGCGGAGCGATTCGTCGACTGGGCGGCCGGACAGCTCCTCCAGGAGCAAAACAGCCTCATCTTCGGCTCCCTGCTCGGCTATGCAGCCGACGCCTGGCGGAGCGGGACAAAAAACAGAGCGACGCAACTGGAAGAGACGCTTCTCCAAATCGTTCTTGATAGCGAACGTCCCCACGACATCCGCCTGCAGGCTTTCCGTACCCTTTTCTACCTGGCGGAGGGGCCGAGGACCTGCGACTGGCTCTATGCCCTCTGGGAGCGACAGCAACCGCCCCATGGCCTGACACTGGGTGAAAATGACTATACCAACCTCTCCTATCAGCTGATGCTCCGGTTCCCCGAACGGGCCGACGCCATCCGGGACACGCAACGAGAACGCATCCCGCATCCCGACAGGCTGGCTACGTTCGATTTCGTGGTGCAGGCCGCCGAGCCCGACCGTGCAGACCGGGAAGCCTTCTTCCAGTCGCTGCTGCTCGTGGAGAACCGCCGGCCGGAATCACGGGTCCTCGCCGCCCTCGACCTGCTCTGCCATCCGCTTCGGCGCGACGAGGCCGTCGCCTATATCCGTCCCGCCCTGGAGATCCTGCCCGAGATCCAGCGCACGGGCGACATCTTCTTCCCGGCTTCCTGGTGCAGGCGCATCCTCGGGCCGCAGACCGCACCAGCTGCGAAAGAAGCCGTCGAATCCTTCCTGGCTTCCCATCCGGAACTGCATCCCCTGCTGAAGACCAAGGTATTGCAGGCGGCCGGCTACTTGCTGCAACCCTGAAAATTCGTTACTTTTGCAAACGAAATACAACCGCTTGACCGTATGATGCATTTCAGCAAAAAAATGAAGATGGCCGACCTTGTGGAGCGTGATTTCCACCTGCTGGGCCTGCTCCCCCGTTTCGGCATCGACCAGCGGTTCGGCGACCGCACGGTGGAGGACATCTGCACGGAAGCCGACGTCGATCCGGACACGTTCCTGCTGCTGAGTGAGGTCTATGCCGACCCGGACTTCCGGCCGGCCCCGGAAAAGCTCCGCGACTGCCGCCTTACCGACATCCTGCACTATCTCAACGAATCGCACGACTACTACGTCAACCGCTCGCTTGTCGAGCTCGACACCGCCCTGGAAGCGCTGATCGAGCCCTGCACACCGACGCAGAAGCAGGTCATCCGCAAGTTCTTCGCCGACTACCGCACGGAACTGCAGCGGCATTTCGACTACGAGGAGCGTTCGGTCATCCCCTATGTGCGGAACCTGCTTGCCGGAAACCGCAACACCAGCTTCACGATCGACCGGTTCGAGGACAACCACGCCCATATCCAGGAGACGCTTTCCGACCTGAAGAACCTGATCATGAAGTCCCTGCCGGATGTCTGCGACAACCGGCGGCGCATCAGCGTGCTGCTTTCGATCTACAACCTGCAGCAGGACCTGGACCACCATACCTGCATCGAAGACGACGTGCTGGTCCCGATGGTCCGGATGCTGGAATCGCCGGGACGGTATGCCCGCGCCGAGACCGGCCACGAAGCCGATGCCGGGCGGGAAGCGCTTTCCGAACGTGAGAAGGAAATCCTCGTGAGCGTAGCGCAGGGCCTGCTCAACAAGGAAATCGCCGACCGGCACAACATCTCCATCAACACCGTCATAACCCACCGCAAGAACATCACCCGCAAGATCGGCATCAAGACCGTGGCGGGCCTGACGGCCTACGCCATCCTGAACAACCTGATCGACATCAATTCCATTGAATAAACCATGAAAAGAATCCTCATCCTCGCAGCGGCGCTGCTGATCCTGGCAGCCGGCTGCAACAAGCAGAAAAAGACGCCCGCCCCCGCGCCGGAGGCCCCGGCTGCTGAAGCCGTCGACATGAGCCAGTATTTGCCGAACCTGGCCATCGGAACCGAAGCGCCCGACTTTGAAGCGCCCGACGTAGCCGGCGAGCCGGTCCGCCTGAACGATTTCCGCGGAAACTATGTCGTCCTGGACTATTGGGCGACCTGGTGCAAGGACTGCCGGGCTGAAGTGCCGGCCATGAAAGAACTTTATGCGACGTATGCACCGAAAGGCGTACAGTTCGTGGGCGTGTCGTTCGATACCGACAAGCAGGCCCTGACCGACTATTGCGTCGAGCACGAAATAGCCTGGCTACAGCTGTGCAACGGCATCAAAATGAAAGAGAATCCAATTTCGACCGCTTTCGATCTCCATTGGATTCCCACGATGTTCCTGCTTGACCCGGACGGAAAGATTGCCGGCATCGCCTTCACGGCGGCTGCGCTGCAGGCGCTTCTCGAAGCGCAGGACGACCTCAGATAAGGTTGTTCAGCGCCCAGCGGTTGACCTGGTTCCGGTCTACGATCGGCCTGAGGGCGAGTTCCGCCGTCGGGCCGATCCTTTTTCTGAGCGCCACCATCTCCGACAGGCGCGACGGGTTGTCCGGGTCACGGACCGGGTCGAGCCCCGCTTCCTTCAGGATCAGGTTGCTCCGGGCAGCGATTGAAAGCTCCAGATAATTCTGGATGTAGCAGTACATGTCGAAGAAGGTCTCCGGCTCGAAACGGTCTTTCAGCGACAGCAGGTACGCCCCCGCTTTCGTCGCGGAGAAGTCCCCCCGCCGGACGGCACCCAGCAGGGAGATTTCGTTGTTGATGCCCGCGTCCAGCCAGTCGTGGACGTACTTGCTGTCCTTCTTGAACAGCGAATGCTTGCTGACGACGAAATAGACGATCAGCAGGGACGTCAGTACGATCGGATTGATAGGCTCCAGCGCGTGTACGTAGTGGATCAGGATGGCTGCCAGGAAGGCCACGAAGGAACCGACTACCTTGGCGGTACGGGATTCGCCGAACCGGTCCTGATGGACCATGATCAAGGCCATGGCCAGGGTGGACGTGCAGCCGATGTGCATCACGGCCGCCTCGAACCCGAGGAAGACCGTGTGCAGGACATCCGCGCCGCCGTGGGCGGTCAGATAGAAGATGCTTGACAGCAGGCCGAAGCCGGCGCCGACGGCGGAGCCGTAGATGGTCGCGTCGCCCAGCAGCCCGACCTTGCGCCGGGCGATGAGCATATAGATGACGGAACCTTTGAGCAGTTCCTGAATGGTCGAGACGGCCAGCCTGTTATCCCCCAGTGCCGGAATCCGGCAGACCAGCCAGGAGACCATGAACATGGCCATCCCTGCCACAATGCATTGCAGCAGGGTTGACCATTTTGTCAGGGCGAAGGAGTCCATCACCAGAAGCAGGATGATGAACAGCGCCAGGGGAACGGCCGACAGTATGTACAGCCCGATCACTATTTCGTACCGAAAATGCGGTCGCCGGCGTCGCCAAGACCCGGAAGGATATAGGCGTCGCTGTTGAGTTCCTCGTCCAGGGCGGCCACGTAGATATCCACGTCGGGATGATCCTGCTGCAGCCGCTTGACGCCTTCGGGCGCAGCCACGAGGCACATCAGGCGCAGGTGCTGGCAGCCGAGGTTCTTGAGCATCGTAAGGGCGTCGGATGCGCTGCCGCCGGTGGCGAGCATCGGGTCGGTGACGATCACCAGACGCTGGTCGATGTCGAAAGGCATCTTGCAGTAGTACGATACCGGCTGGTGCGTGGTCTCGTCGCGGTACAGGCCGATATGGCCGACCTTGGCGACGGGCAGCAGCGTCAGCAGGCCGTCCACCATGCCGAGTCCTGCACGCAGGATCGGCACGATGGCCAGTTTCTTGCCGGAGATGACACGGGCGGTCATCTTTCGCATGGGGGTTTCGATCTCGACGGGTTCGAGCGGGAGATCGCGGGTCACTTCGTAGCCCATCAGCAGGGAGATCTCCTTGAGCAGTTCACGGAAGTCTTTGGATCCGGTGTGGATGTCGCGCATGATCGACAGCTTGTGCTGGATCATGGGGTGGTCGATAATATGGAGCTGGCTCATTTCTTTATGCTTTAATCATTCAGATACTGTCGCTTTATTCGGCTACGCCGTACATGACCACTTTAGCCTGGTTACCCTGGTTCAG
This sequence comes from uncultured Bacteroidales bacterium, assembly GCA_947306365.1. Classification (GTDB taxonomy): domain Bacteria; phylum Bacteroidota; class Bacteroidia; order Bacteroidales; family UBA932; genus Cacconaster. The sequence goes on along the minus strand of CAMZGD010000017.1, from coordinate 42,025 downwards.
CAAGTGTTCGATGGCACCACGGACGTCATCGGCCGTGATGGAATCGAGCATCTCGTCGTAGCCGGTAATGGCGTCGACACCGTATTTCAGGTATTCCCGGAGGACGTTTGCCCAGAAGTAGTTGTCACGGAGATTCTCCGCGTGCTTCTTGTGCATATAGTCCTTTACCTTCTGGAGGCTGGCCTCTGCAGGACCGTTCTGTGCGAATTCATTCAGCAGTTCTTCGATCCGCGTGTTCAGGCGCTCGTAGTCCTCGGGGCTGGTCTGGTAGACAATCTGGATGAACTCATCCGTGGTCTTGGGCTGTACATTGTACCCGCCGTTCGTGCTCACGCCATAGGTTCCGCCTTCCTTTTCGCGAATCTCCTCGGTATAGATGATGTCGAGGATCTGGTGTGCAATGTCCATCGTCAGGTCATTCTTCAGGTCCCAGGTACCCTTGCCGGACTCCAGGTAGAGGACGATGGCCATCGGAACCTCCATTTGCTTGGCGAAAACGACTTCATTCCGGCCGGTCGCGAAGTTGAGCACTTCCTCGGCCTTCTCCTTCTTGCCCTTGCCGGGCAGCGAAGCGATGTACTGCTCGATCAGGGGACGGATCTCGTCGATGGTGAAGGCACCGGTGATGGTGAAGGTGAAATCGGCGGCATTGGCGAAACGCTCCCTGGCAATCTCCATGATACGGTGGTAGTCAACCTGATCGAGGTCGGCCGCCTTCATCATCGTCTGGCGGGGATTGTCGTTGTAGATGACTTTGTAGAGGGTGTCCTGGAAAGCGGACATCGGCTGGGCCTCCTGGTTGACGAGCTGGGCGTGCATCCGGTTCTTCCAGGATGCGAAGGCGTCATCATCGGTACGGGGCGCCGTGAACCGGAGATAAACGAGCTGGAACATCGTCTCCAGGTCTTTCGGGGTGGAGGAAGCATTGATCCCCTCCTCCAGGAGGCTGATGAACGGACTGGCGCTCGCCTGTTTGCCGGCCAGCGCCTTGGTCAGGGCGGTTGAACTGAAGTTGCCGACGCCGCCTTCGGTGAAGACGCCGATGTTCTTCAGGTTGATGGCTTCACTTTCCGGATAGAGCGAGGTGCCGCCGTCACTGAAGGCGCGCAGGATCACCTGGTCCTTGTTGAAATCCGTAGGCTTCACATAAACGGTCGCGCCGTTCGAAAGGATGTACTTGGCATAGCCGAGCGGGCCGTTCTGTGTTTTCTTGATCTTGCCGGGCTTGGGCAGCTGGGCGATCAGCGGCTCGTTGGAGACTTCCTCCTTGTACGGCTCGATATCTTCAGCCGCGACAGCGGCGAGGGCCTGCTGCATTTCCGCATCCGTAGGATACGTGACGCCTTCCTTCTCGGGAAGCATGCAGGCCACCACGAGGTTCTTCCCCTCTTCCACCATTTGCGCGAACAGCTGGTTCACCACTTCGACCGGAATGTTCGGGCAGAGCTGCTGGGCAAGGGCATATTCGTTCTCCACGCCCATGATCGGCTCGGCATCGATGAAATGGCGCACGTATTCCTGGCAGTAGGAACGGCTGTTCTTCTTTTCCCGCGCATTGTAGCTGTTTTCGACCTGGCTCAGGTATTCGCTGCGGGCACGTTCGTATTCGCTGGCCGTGAAACCGCCGCGCTTGGCGCGGAGGATTTCGCGCCAGACCGTCGTCACGGCATTCTCAAGCTGGTTCTCCCCGCAGACCAGGACGCCCATATACGACTTCTTGGTCTTGGCCAGGAAGTAGTCCTCGTCACCGCCGAACTGGGCCATCATGAAGGGCGGTTCGGGCAGTTTCGTCAGTTCCTGCAGACGCTCGTTGAGCATCATGTCGGCCATGCCGACGGCATACTTGTAAACCAGGTAGTTCATGTCGCCCTTCATGTTGTCCGGATAGGCGTCGTGCTTCCAGAAGAGGAATGCCTGGGCATACGGGAATTCCTTGTCGGAAGCCAGGCAGACGATGGTTTCCTCATTATCCTCGACCGGAACGTAGTAGCGCTCCGCGGGATCCACGGGCTTCGCGATCGTGCCGAAGATGTCCTTGATCTTGCCTTCCACCGCCTCCACGTCGATGTCGCCGACCACCACGATGCCCTGCTGGTCGGGACGGTACCATTTCTCATAATAGTCGCGCAGTACCTGGTACGGGAAGTTGTCCACGACCTCCATCAGGCCGATCGGCATGCGGTCCGCATATTTGTTGTTCGGGTAGATGGCGGGCAGGATCTTCTCATAGAGACGCATCTGGGCGTTCTGGCGGCTGCGCCACTCCTCGTGGATCACGCCGCGCTCGCCGTCGATGTCTTCCGGGGTCAGCAGCAGGCCGTCGGCCCAGTCATGCAGGATCCACAGGCAGGAATCGATGGCCTCAGGCACCTTTTCCACCGGCACGTTGTCGATATTGTAGACGGTTTCGTCGATACTCGTATAGGCATTCAGGTCGGCGCCGAACTTCACGCCGATCGATTCGCAGTATTTTACCACGCCGTTGCCCGGGAAATGCTCCGTACCGTTGAAACACATGTGTTCCAGGAAGTGCGCGAGGCCGCGCTGCGATTCGTCTTCGAGGATGGAACCCACTTTCTGGGCGATGTAGAAGTTCGCCTGGCCCTTCGGCTCCTCGTTGTGCCGGATATAGTAGGTCAGGCCGTTTTCAAGCTGGCCGATGCGGACTTGCGGATCGACCGGAATCGGGGGCATCTGCTGGGCAGATACAAAATTACCCAGGCCGAAGGCCAGGGCAGCGATAATGGAAATGAATCTCTTCATATTGCAGGTAATTGTAATTTTCGTTCGAACTTCAAAGATAATCAAATTAAAGCTATCTTTGCAGCACGAAGAAAGTTTTTTCCCATTAGTCGCGAAAATGCCCGAAAAACTACAGTCACCGGCAGAGAATCTGGAAGAACGGCAGGCCGAAGCCCTTGCCGTCGCATCGGAAGCGGGGCATATCCTGCTCGAGAACGGCGCGGAGATTTCCCGTGTCGAAGAGACGATGGAACGTATCGCCTCGCATTACGGCGTCGACAAGAAGAGCTTCTTCGTGCTGAGCAACGGCATCTTCACCACCAGCAGCTTCAACAAGTACGCGAACGTGGAGTTCATTCCTTTCAAGGGCACGCAGCTCGACAAGGTGGTGGCCGTCAACCAGCTCTCGCGCGACATCGTCGCCGGAAAGCACACCCTGGAAAGTGCGCGGCAGCAGCTCCAGGAAATCCGTAACATGCGCCCCCACCCCGTTTGGGAGCAAGTCCTTGCCTCTGCGCTGGGCAGCGCGGGCTTCTGCATCGTCTTCGGCGGCGGGATGCTCGACTGCGCCGCGTCGTTCGTCTGCGGCATCCTGCTCTGGCTGTTCGTGCTCTATGTCACGGCGCCCCACATGTCAAAGATCGTGGGCAACATCGTCGGCGGCTTTTTCGTGACGGCGCTCTGCATCGCATTCCATCGCATCGGCTTCGGCCACAGCCTGCCCAATATGATCATCGGCGCCATCATCCCCCTGATTCCGGGCGTCCCGTTCGTCAATGGCGTGCGCGACGTGGCCAATGAAGACTATATTGCCGGCGCCACGCGGCTGCTCGACGCGATGCTGGTGTTTTTCTGCATCGCGGCCGGCGTCGCCCTGGCCTTTGTCTGCGACGGATTGGTTTTCGGAAAGCTGATCGTATTGAAGGGGATGACGGTCGATCCGTTCACCTTTGCCATGCCGGTCCAGATCATTGCGTCCTTCATCGGCACGGCCGCCTTTGCGGTGCTGTTCGGCGTACCGCGCAAGTACTATATCCTCTGCGGCGTCAGCGGCGTCCTGGGATGGATCCTTTACATGGTCCTTGCCCGCTATGCCGGGTTCACGCCACCGGCCGCGACGGTCTTCGCGACGATGCTCGTCGTGCTCTCGGCACGGTATTTCTCCGTGCTCGACCGCTGCCCGGCCATCGTGTTCCTGCTGTGCGGCATCTTCCCGCTGGTGCCCGGTGCCGGCGTTTTCTGGACTTCGTATTATGTGGTGTCCGACCAGCTGCGGCTCGCCCTGGGCAGCGGCTTCATGGCCGTCAAGGTGACCATCGCCATCGTCCTGGGCATCATCCTCATCAGCGAACTCCCCAACCGCCTGTTCTCCTGTCGACGCCATGCCTGATCTCGGCGCCTGGGGCCTCTGGGGCCTTTTCCTCGGTACATTTCTCGCGGCGACGGTCGTTCCCTTCAGTTCCGACGTACTCTACATCGCGGTCCTGCAGATGACGGCCGATCCCTGGGGCTGCCTGGCTGTCGGTACGCTGGGCAACTGGCTGGGTTCGCTGACCTCCTTCGGCCTGGGCTGGCTCGGCAAGTGGACGTGGCTGGAGAAATGGTTCAAGGTAAAACCCGAGACCCTGGAAAAGCAGAAACGATACGTCGACCGCTACGGCGTATGGCTGGCGCTGCTGAGCTGGGTGCCGTTCGTGGGCGACGTGTTCGCGATCGCCCTGGGTTTCTACAAGACGAATCCCTGGCTGACCGCGCTCCTGCTCCTGCTCGGCAAATTCCTCCGCTTTCTGCTCTGGAACCTGATCCTTGGCCTGATCTGACTTTTTCCGGAAGTTGGGTGCGCCTACATGCTTCCGCCGCCGATAAATGCACGGAGCAGTGAAGTGGCGGGGATTTCCTTGTCGGAAACCGGAATGAAATAATGGATGAACTTCAGCAGCCGGTGGGCCTCGCTGTATTCGGGACAATTCTTCGGAACGGTGCGCAGGATCAGTTCGGCGTGCACGTGGAGCACGGCGAACTCGACCAGATAGGCCGAATTGAACATCACGTCGGCGTTCTCCTGGAACGGATAGATCCACTGTTCCTCGGCGCGGCGCACGTTCGGCCACTGGTTGATGGTCTCACGCGCAGAGAACGCGCCCTTGTTGTAATCGCGGATGATCCGGCGCAGCAGCCGGTTGTCGCTGGTCGGCACCCAGTTGTGGTCGTCGAGCGAGATGCTGGTAAGCGTCGAGATGAAGATCTTGAACGTGCTGGACGCCGGCACCTGGGGGATCAGCTGCGGATTGAGGGCGTGGATGCCTTCGATGAGCAGCACGCGGCCCGGTTTCATCTGCAGGTGCTTGCCGTTGTACTCCCGGCGGCCCGTCACGAAATTGAATTCGGGCATATCCACCACTTCCCCGCGCAGGAGCCTGAGCACATCCTGCTCGAGCGCCCGGTGGTCGACGGTCTCGAAATTGTCGAAATCATAGCTGCCGTCAGGGAGCTTCGGCGTTTCGATGCGGTTCACGAAATAGTCGTCAGTAGAGAAGGAAATCGGATGGAGGCCGCAGGCCTTCAGCTGCACGCTCAGCCGGCGCGTGACGGTGGTCTTTCCGCTGCTCGACGGGCCGGTGATCAGCACGATGCGCACCGGATGCTCCGGATCGTTGTAGCGCCGTTCAATCTCTTCTGCAATCTGAACGAGTTTCTTCTCCTGCAGGGCTTCCGAGATCTGGATCAGGTCGGACGCACCGCCCTCGAGGCACACGTGGTTCACGTCGCCGGCATTACGCAGATTCATAATCCGGTTCCACTTGAAGTCTTCCGAGAACACCTCGAAGGTCTTGGGCTGGTCCACGAACGGTGCCAGCACGTCGGGATCGAACCGGTCGGGGACGCGCAGCAGGATGCCGCCGTGGTAAGGAATGATGTCCCATACCTTGATATAGCCCGTCGAAGGCAACAGGCGGCCGTAATAATAATCGACCGTATCGCCCAGCATATAGTAGTCCACGTACGGCTGTCCGCTGGTCTCCAGCAGCCGGACCTTGTCTTCATAGCCCTGCGCCCGGAAGATCTCGATGGCCTCCTCCAGCCGCACCTCGCGCCGGTGGAACGGCAGGTTCCGGTCGATGATCTCCTGCATCCGGCCCTTGATCCGCGCCACGTCGCCGTCCGCCGTCTCACCGCCGTCCGGCTTGTGGAGCTCGCAGAAATAGCCATTCGAGATAGGATGCTTGATCTCCATCTGCGCCTTCGGGAATACGTCCTGCGTCGCCTTGCAAAGCAGGAAGCAGAGCGAACGGCAGTACACCCGGCGGGCGCTCGGGTCGCGCAGGTCGAGGAACTCGATGTCCCGGTTGTTGTACACGCGGAAACGAAGGCCCTGCGACACGTTGTTCACCTTGGCCGAAACGATGGGATACGGACGTACGAATTCGAATTCGGGGAGCATCTCCTCCAGCGTGGTCCCCTCATTGAACTGACGGGACGTACGGGTATTCTTGCAATAGATGTTGAGCATGGGGAAAAAGGATTAGAACGGCTTCAGGGTGAAATGGAACCGGTACGGACCGTATGGAAGCATATGCTCCGGCAGCGGCAGGGCGCCCCAGCTGTCCTCGCAGCCGAGTCCCATCTGCCTCCAGTCGAGCAGCAGGTTCGTCACATCGTCTTCCTTCAGCAGTTCTGAATGCCGGTTATGCTTGAAATCGCCGTCGTCGAGCGTCTCGATCCGATAGTGCAGCGCCGATGCCGAGAACGGTTCCTCCGCCTCGACCTGCAGGCCGTGGCCGGCGGCATTGGCGATCTTAAGCCAGCGGATGTCGGTCTTGTTGCCGTTTTCCTGCGGTTTGATATAGGGATAAAACTGCTCCGAGACAGTCTGCTCCCAGATGCCCAGGAACGAGGCCGCATTGCGGTCGAGATAATTCTCGAAGGGGCCGCGGCCGTAGTACTCCAGCTTTTCGAACGACTTGGGCATCGGAATCTGCACGCCGAAACGGAACAGGCCCGGCAGGTCGCGGTTCTTGCCCGGGACGAGCGTTTCCGTGATCTCCATCGCGCCCTGGTCGTTGATGCGGTATTCCATCTGCACCAGTGCGTCCGTCCCGCCTACCCGGTACTCGATCGTAATGACCTGCAGGTTGTTCTTGTCGTACTGGGAGAGACTGTAATAGGAGAACTGGGGCTTCCGCCAGACCGCCATCTTCTCCTGCAGCGAAGCGCCGAAATCGTTGTCGGTCGGGGCTCGCCAGAAATTTGGCCGGATCGTCTCCCCGCTCTTGAGCAGGTCGGTGCCCCCCACCCGGTAGCGCGTGATCGTGCCGTCGTCCATCGAGAACACGATCTCGAAATTGCCGCCGCTCACCGTGAACTGGTGCGCCGCGTTGTTGCGGATCTTCGGCCGCGTCGAACTACGGAGCGGCGTCATCTCCCACTTGAATCCGTTGAGAGGAATCTGCTGCCGCGCAACCACGTAGTCTTTCTCAAGCAATCCTTCCGATTCCTTCAGGAAGTAACTGACATTCAAAAGCCATTCTGCCGTCCCATCGATATCGCCATAGGGCACGTCCACGATTTTTTTCCCTTGCGGGCCGACGTTTACGTCTGACACGAGTCCGGTTGCCTGCGACACGCCGTTGCGCAGCAGTTCCCATCGCATCGCATAGTTCGAAAGGTCGCGGAAAAAGAATTCGTTGGTGATTTCCAGCCGGTGCGGCGCGATAAGGTCCGACCAGATGTCCTGGTAGAAATAACGCACTTCATGGGCGTGCGGATTGAGCTTGCGGTCCGGATTGAGCAGGCCGTTGTCGCAGAAGTTCTGGTCGCTCGGATCAGTATGGTTGAAGTCGCCGCCGTAGGCATAGTAGGTCTTGCCCCGGCTGTCCTTCCAGTGGATAGACTGGTCCACGAAATCCCAGATGAAGCCGCCCTGCAGCTTCGGGGAATGGCGGATGATGTCCCAGTACTCCTTGAAGCCGCCTTCCGAGTTGCCCATCGCGTGGGCATATTCGCACTGGATCAGCGGCTTGGTCTTTTCCGGGTTGGCCGCATATTTCAGGATGTAGTCGTGTTTGGCATACATCGGGCAGAAGATGTCGGTCATCCCGTCGTAGCTCGCCTGTTCATACTGGATCGGACGGCTGGGATCCATCGCCCGCACCATCTGGTAGGCCGCTTCGAAGTTGGGACCGTAGCCGGCCTCGTTGCCCAGCGACCAGATGATGATGCTCGGATGGTTGAAGTTGCGCTGTACGTGGCGGACGTTCCGTTCCAGGTGCGCCTGCTGGTACTGCGGGTTCCTGGCCAGCGTCTGGTCGCCGTAGCCCATGCCGTGCGACTCGACGTTCGCCTCCGCCACCATATAGAGGCCATAGCGGTCGCAGAGTTCGTACCAGTAGGGATCGTCGGGATAGTGGCAGGTCCGCACCGCGTTCACGTTGAGTTCCTTCATCAGCCGGATATCCTGCTCCATCCGTTCGCGCGTCATCACGTAGCCGCCGTCCGGGTCGAGCTCGTGGCGGTTCACGCCTTTGATCAGCACGCGTTTGCCGTTGACCAGCAGGTCGGAGCCCTTGATTTCCACCTTGCGGAAGCCCACGTTGAAATGCAGCGTCTGCAGCACTTTCTTCCCGTCCTTGAGCCTGACGTCCAGCCGGTACAGGTAGGGATCCTCCGCGCTCCATTTCCGCGGGTTGTCGACGTAGAAACGGCCGCTCACGAAGGTGCCGGACGCCTTGACGGCCTTCCCTGCCTCATTCCCTTCCGCATCGAACAGTTGCATCTCCACGCTGGTCTTGCGGTAGTCGGATACCGTCACGTTGACCGACAGCGTGCCGTCGCGGTAGCCGGCGTCCAGGTCGGGCGTGATGGCGACGTCCGTGATGTGCTTCATCGGTCGCGTATAGATGTAGCAGTCGCGCGCCACGCCGGCGAACCGGAAGAAATCCTGGTCCTCCAGGTACGTTCCGTCGCACCAGCGGAATACCCGGAAGGCGATCAGGTTGCGCTTGCCCGGCTGAAGGAACTCCGTCACGTCGAATTCGCACTCCAGCTTGCTGTCCTCGCTGTAGCCCACGAAGCGGCCGTTCACCCACAGGTAGATGCACGAAGTCACCGAACCGAAGTGGATGATCATCTGCTGTCCCTTCCAGTCCGCAGGGATCTGGAAATACTTCCGGTACGAACCCACGTGGTTGTTCTCCGTAGGGACGATCGGCGGCTGGTTCTTGTAACGCCCCAGCCAGGGATAGCCGATGTTGACGTACACGGGATCGCCATAACCGTTCAGCTCCCAGACTCCCGGCAGCTCCATCCGGCTCCAGGCCATCTCCACGTAATCCGTGCGCCAGAAATTCTCGGGATACTGGTTCGCACTACGAACCCAGTTGAAATGCCAGTCGCCGGCAAGCGGAATCAGCTCGGATTCATCCGCCAGGAACGTACTGTGCATCGGGAGCCGGTTGATGGAATTGACGAGGGGATCCTGCCATTCCGTGAACGTCTGCGCGCGGCCGCCGGCAGCAAGCAGCAGCAGACAGGCAAATAGTAGCGTTTTTCTCATAAGAAGGTATTGTGCATACAAATTTAACATCTTTTTTGCTAACTTTACCTCGATATACTGATGAAAATATGTCTGAAGAACTGAATCTGGTAAAGGACCTGGCCGTCATCCTGATCTCGGCGGGACTGTTCACCATCATCTCGAAGGCGCTGAAGCAGCCGCTCATCCTGGGTTACATCGTGGCCGGTTTCATCGTGGGGCCGCACCTGGGCCTGTTCGGCATTTCGAGCACGGAATCCGTGGAACAGTGGTCCGAGATCGGCATCATCTTCCTCCTGTTCGCGCTGGGTCTCGAGTTCAGCTTCAAGAAACTGCTCAAGGTGGGCAGCAGCGCGCTGATCACGGCCGGCTGCGTCTGCGTCGGGATGTTCGTCACCGGCAACATCGTCGGGCACGCCATCGGCTGGAGCCCGATGGAAGCCATCTTCCTCGGCGGCCTGATGTCGATGTCCTCAACCACCATCATCATCAAGGCATACACCGACCTGGGGCTCAAAAACAAGACCTACTCCACGCTGGTGTTCGGCACCCTCGTGGTCGAAGACCTCATCGCCGTGGTGCTGATGGTGCTGCTGACCACGATCGCAACCGCCAACCAGTTTGCGGGCGGCGAGATGCTGATGGGCCTGGCCAAGCTGCTGTTCTTCCTGATCCTCTGGTTTCTGGTCGGCATCTACGTCATCCCTTCGTTCCTCCGCTGGGCGCGCAGATACCTGACCGACGAGATCCTGCTGCTGGTGGCCATCGGCCTGTGCTTCGGGATGGTAACGCTGGCAAGTTTCGCGGGCTTCTCCTCGGCCCTGGGCGCGTTCGTCATGGGCTCGATCCTCTCGGAAACCATCGAGGGCGAGCATATCGGCAAACTGGTGGTGAGCATCAAGGACCTGTTCGGCGCCATCTTCTTCGTATCGGTGGGCATGATGGTCGATCCGCAGGTCATCGCGGAGCACTGGCTGCCGGTCCTGATCCTCACGCTGGTGACGGTCTTCGGAATGACGGTCTTCGGCTCGCTGGGCGCCCTGGTCGCGGGCCGCGGCCTCAATACGGCCGTCCATACGGGCTTCAGCCTGGCGCAGTTGGGTGAGTTCTCCTTCATCATCGCAGGACTCGGCGTCAGCCTCGGCGTGATGCGGGGTTTCATCTATCCGGTCATCATCGCGGTATCGGTCATCACGACCTTCACCACGCCCTATATGATTAAGGCGGCCACGCCGGTCTGCAATTTCCTTTACAAGAAGCTGCCGGTCAAGTTCCTCGCCAAGCTCGATCCCTCGCCCGACGCCTCGGCGAAAGCCAGTGCGGAGGAGCAGAGCGAATGGAAGCGGCTGCTCCGCAGCTACGGACTCCGCGTCCTGCTCTACAGCGTGATCCTGACCGCCATCTTCTTGGGATCGAAACTCTATCTCGACAAGCTGGTGACCTCGCTTTTCCCGACCTGGTCCGCCGCGCTGCACAACGGCGTCACGCTCGCCGTCACGCTGCTGGTCATGGCGCCGTTCCTCTACGGTCTGGCCGTCAACGGCAGCGACATCAAGCGGTCGGCCATCCACCTGATGAAGGAAAAGGACAGCTACAAGTGGCCGATCCTCTCGATGGTCCTCCTGCGCATCTTCATCGCCATCGCCTTCGTCATCGCGGCGGTGCTGGTGCACTATTCCCTCTCCTACTGGAGCCTGCTGCTGATCGTGCTCGCCGGACTGGTGTTCTTCATCCTGGCGCGCCGCTCGGTCCATCAGTTCACCGGCCTTGAAGAACGGTTCATCACCAATCTCAACCAGAAGGAGGAATACGAACGCCGCCGGACGCCCATTGCCTCCGGGGTCCGCGCCAAGATGCAGGGACACGATGTCGCCGCCGAAAACGTGATCATCTCGCCCAACTCGGAATATGCCGGCCGTCAGCTGAAGGACATCCCTTTCCGCCAGAAATACGGCATCAACATCGCCAAGGTGGTCCGCGGCAGCCGTCGCATCCTCGTCCCTTCACCGGAAGAATACATCTATCCCTACGACGAAGTGCTGGCGATCGGCACCCGCGAGGAAGTGAAGCGTTTCGTCGAAGACATGACGGCCGAGAACCTCGGTTCGCCCGACTCCTACGAGACCGACGATTTCGTGCTCGACACCTTCGAACTGCAGAAAGGCTGCTATCTCGACGGGAAGGTGCTGCGCGAAACGAATATGCGGCAGAAGGGCTGCATGGTGGTCGGCGTCGAGCGCGACGGGCTTTCGCTGATGAGTCCCAAGCCTGATTTCCGGTTCCAGGCGGGCGATTTCGTGTGGTTGGCTGGCGAACGGGTCGAATGTGAAAAGCTGGTCCTGGCCAATGGATATCAGGAAAGTTAACCATCGCGCCGGCTGGCTCGTCGCCGATTATCTCAACGAGACGCCCTGTGCCGTCACGCCGGAACTGATGGCGGAACTCCTGCCCGCCGGTGCGGACCCTGCGGCCGAACAGGTAGTGTATGCCGCCCTGCTGGGGGGATTCCTCGGTCTCGATCCCGAATCGTCGGAGGAAGACCGGTTCATCGCCGAATCGTACCTGCGTCCGGGTCTGCGGAGGCTCGACGCGGCCGCGTACCGCGACAATCCGTATTACCGGAACATCCGCATTGCCGACCGGTCCTGCGGGACCTGGCAGTTTTCCTGGCAGCATTACCGGCCCTACGAACTCTTTCTCCGCGACGACCTGGTCCTGACGGACGACCTGCGGCAGATTCCCGCCATCGGCTATTTCCCGGAGCCGTTCAGCTATCCTTCCGTGCTGCAGGACGGCCGGGAATGGATGTCCATCAAGCCGAGCGAGATCGAGAGTTCGCAGGCCGCCATTGACGCGGCGTCCGGCCGCGTGGTCACCTTCGGCCTGGGACTCGGCTATTTCACCTATATGGCGTCGTTGAAGCCCGACGTGGCCTCCGTCACCGTCGTCGAGCGCGACCCGTCGGTCATCGCGCTTTTCAAAGAGCAGCTGCTTCCACAGTTTCCATCCAAAGATAAAGTATCTGTCATAGAAGCAGATGCGTTCGATTATCTTGCGCATCGGATGAGTCCGTCGGCAACCGACTTCGTCTTTATGGACATCTGGCACGACATCGCAGACGGAGTCCTCCCCTATGTCCGTGCCAGGCAGTATGAAGCACGATTCCCCCGCACGCGTTTCCACTATTGGATCGAGCGTTCGCTGCAATGCGCGCTGGTGGACGAATTGGCTTCCCGGGCGGAGCTTTCTTGACAATTTGGCACGCCTTCCGTGCCGTTTTGTCCATTATTCCGGGCTGGTCCGCAGTTTGTCTATGTCTATAGTGTCCCGCGAATGGGATCCGGGAAGAAGGCCGGAAGGCCGGACGCCGGAACGAATAAAGTTTTTGCATTATGTTACCTGTTAGAAGAACTTCGAATGGCTGGCTTCCAGAAATTTTCAATGATTTCTTCGACACCGGCTGGATGGAACGCCCGAACTGTACGGCGCCTGCCATCAATGTAATCGAGAACGAAAAGGCGTATGAGGTGGAAATCGCGGCACCTGGGCTCACGAAGGGCGACTTCAAGATCCATCTGGATGGCGAAGGCAACCTGCTCATCGACATGGAAAAGAAGGCTGAGAACAAGGAGGAGAAGAAGCACGGCCGCTTCCTCCGCCGGGAATTCTCCTACGAGAAATTCCAGCAGTCGCTGATGCTGCCCGACGACGTGGATACCGACAAGATCGATGCCCGCATGGAGAACGGCGTGCTCAACATCCGTCTCCCCAAGCTTGAAATCATCGAGAAACCTGCCCTCCACCGCCAGATCGAAATCCAGTAATTTCATCGGATACGATTACACACCAATAAGCCCGACGGGATTCCCCGCCGGGCTTTATTGTTATCCATTTTATTGCTATCTTTGTATTGATGGAATTTTACTGGGAAGACGGTTTTGAGATTGCCGTCCGGATCGAGGACGGTCAGGTCGTTGTTTCTGCCAACAGGGAGGGACTGCGGTCGCTGGCCGGACAACTGACGACGCTGGCGGAAAGCGACCCCGGGGCACACATTCATCTTGATCAATACAATTCCCTGGAAGACGGTTCCGTTGAGTTGGTTATCGAAAGAATAGACTGACGGCCATGACGATTCTCCCTGTCCTTTCCCTCTTGTTCGCGCTCCTGCCGGCCGATACCGTCCGGGTGGCGGGAATCGGGCTGCCGCTGGTGCAGATTCCGGAGACGACGATCCAGATGGGCGCGACGGAAGTGACCAACGCACAGTACGAAGCATACGATCCATCGCACGGGCGCGCCTTCTCGACCGGTGACGACGATGCCGTCACGATGGTTTCGTGGGACGATGCCGCCGGTTTCTGCCGATGGCTGTCTGCGCGTACCGGACGCACGTTCCGGCTGCCCACGGAAGCGGAATGGGAATACGCCTGCCGGGCGGGCACCCGTACGGCCTTCAATACCGGCGATTCGTTTCCGGAAAGCCAGGGAAAGGCGCAGGGAAACAATCGTGACAAGGTGCCGGTTCCGCTGCGTGTGGCACAATTCCCGCCCAATGCCTGGGGACTGTACGACATGCACGGAAATGTAGAGGAATGGTGTCTGGACGCGTGGGATGACAATACCGGTTTCCGCGTCACGCGGGGCGGCAGCCACAATGTGGAGCTCCGCTATCTGCGAAGCGACGCCCGCGCCGCCGCCCTGCCCGAAGACCGTTCGGTCCTGCGGGGTTTCCGTATCGTGGAGGTCCTGCCCGCCACGATGCTTTGCCGGCCGGAACCCGTTTTCCTGGCTCCGCAGCCGTACATCCTGCCACCGGACGACCCATCCACACCGTTTTTCCCGCACAATCATCAGCCCGCCGTGACGGTGACACGCAGCGGCGACCTGCTGGCCGTCTGGTATTCCTGCCGTGCCGAAGCCGGCCGCGAAATGGTGGTATTGCAGGCGCGCTGCCACGACGGCCAGTGGTCCCCTGCCCGCCTCTTCTTCCAGGTGCCTGAACGGAACGTGACCGGAACGGCGCTGCTGACGCTTCCCGACGGTACACTGCTGCATTTCAACGGGGTAAGCGACGCCGGCGAATGGCGCGACCTTGCAATCCTACTGCGCCGCAGCGAGGACGACGGACAATCGTGGAGCCATCCCCGGCTTATCGCTCCCGAACATACCGTCCGTCATCAGGTCATTGCCGGACCGATCGTCACTAGCGACGGGCGGATCCTGCTCTGCTGCGACGCCGGCCCCGGGGGAGAAGACGGCACCGCACTGCACGTCTCCCGGGACGGCGGACAGACGTGGGAAGATACCGGCAGCACCATCGCCGGCATCCACGCAGGGATCGTCGAACGGGCGGACGGCACCTTGCTGGCCCTCGGACGCGGCAACGCCGTCGATGGAAAGATGCCCTGCAGCCGCAGCACAGACGGCGGACGTTCCTGGACCCTCACCGCATCCCCGTTCCCGCCCATCGGCAGCGGACAGCGGCTGGTGCTGCGCAGGCTGGCCGAGGGCCCGATCCTCCTATGCTCCTTCGATGAAAACGGACTCTTCGCGGCCCTCTCCTACGACGAGGGGGAAACATGGCCCGTCCGCCGGCATCTGACCGACGGGGCTGTACGGACGATGGACGGCGGCGCCTGGACCGGTTCCTTTACGATGGATGCCGTGCACGCAGAGCCCAAAGGCTATCTGGCGTGCACACAGTCGCCCGACGGCATCATCCACCTGCTTTCCAGCCGGCTTCACTACCGGTTCAATCTCCGTTGGATCGAAGCATCAAAAGAATAAGTGCTCGATGAGGATTTTCAGGCCGATGGCGATGAGAATCACACCCCCCAGGATCTGAGCATCCTTGTGGAAGCGTTTTCCGACCTTCTTGCCGATCAGCAGGCCGACCACGGAAAACAAGGCCGTCGTCACGCCGATGATGGCGATCGAGCGCCAGATGTCCGCCTTGACAAACGCCAGTGAAACGCCTACGGCCAGCGCGTCGATGCTCGTAGCCACGGCAAGCAGCAGCATCGGACGGAATGCGAACGAAGCATCGGCCGGTTCGGCGTCTCCGGCTTTCAGTGCCTCCCGGATCATGTTCACGCCGATCATCGCCAGCAGGGCGAACGCGATCCAATGGTCGATTTTCTCCACCAGATCGGCAAATCCCGCCCCGAGGAAATAGCCGATCACCGGCATCAGCGCCTGAAAACCGCCGAACCAGAGTGCGACCGCGAGCGCTTCGCGCACTGTCACTTTCCGGGCAGACAGCCCTTTCCCGATGGAAACTGCGAAGGCATCCATCGAAACGCCGACGGCCAGCAAGAGAAGTTCCCAGAGCGACATCCTATTTTATGATGAAAAGGTACGCGAAATAGAGGATCTGCAGGAGCACCAGGATCACGCCTTCCAGCCGGTCGATGCGGTTCTTCACGCCCGTCCAGGCGAACAGCACCAGGCTCAGGGCGCAGGCGAAGACCGCCGTATAGTCGATCAGGTCGATGTGGCCCATGTTCAGCGGATGGATGACCGCCGATCCGCCGAGGATCAGCAGGATGTTCGACGTATTCGATCCCAGGATATTGCCGAGGGCCAGCTGGCCGCGGCCCTTGGCAGCCGCAATGCAGCTGGTCGCAAGTTCCGGAAGCGACGTGCCGAGGGCCAGCACGGTGATGGCGATGAACTTGTCGCTCAGGCCCGCCATACGGGCGATTTCCTGGGCGTGGTCGACGAAAAGCCTGCCGCCGAAGATCAGGGCGGCCAGTCCGGCGACGATGAAGAGCAGCGCCCTGGCCAGCGACATCGGCCGTCCCGCCGTCTCTCCGACGATTTCCCCGGAATCGAAGTTCTCCTTGTCGTGCAGGAACGAAGAAACCATATACCAGACGAAAAGCCCCAGGAAAATGCAGCCTTCCACGCGGCTCAGGCCATTCTGGCCGATGCCGAAGATCGTGTGCTTGAGGCCGAGCACGATGAGCAGCAAGGTAATGCCGATGTTGACCGGAATGTCGCGGCGCAAGTTGCCGCGCGTGATGGCCACCGGGGCGATGACGGCCGAAAGGCCGAGAATCAGCGCCGTATTGAAGATGTTGGAGCCGATGATGTTACCGACGGCCAGATCGGAATTCCGTTCGGCCGCCGAGATGAAACTCACCACCATCTCCGGTGCCGACGTTCCCAGCGCCACGATGGTCAAACCGATCACGAACTCGCTGATACCCCAGCGGCGGGCCAGTCCGGAAGCCCCGTCGATCAGCGCCTCCGCACCGATGAGCACCAGTGCCAGTCCGGCGATCAACAGAAGGATTTCAATCGTCATGTTTCGATCGTTTTTCAATCACGCCGCGAAGTTACGAAATCGATTTCAATTCCAAGCTAAAGATTCAGCAGCCCTCCCCAGGATTTTTCCGTGTCACCCATCCCTCTGCTCCTCAGCTATTTAAACAAAATCGCTTGCGTTATTTGACGCAAGCGATTTCGAGGAAGAGGCTCAGAATCAGTGGGTTGTGTGCCACGATTGGAGAGCGGGATGCGACGAGGGCGGTCAGGAAAGCTCCAGCCGGCCGTCACGGAAGGTGGCGGTGATGGCGCTGTCGCGGGAGAGCGAGCCGTCGAGCAGCTTCTTCGCCAGTTCGTCGATAAGCTCCTTCTGGAGCACCCGTTTCACCGGGCGCGCACCATAGGCCGGATCATAGCCCTTCGTGCTCAGGAAGTCGATGAAGTCTTCCGTAAAATCGATGGTGATCCCCATCGACGCCATCTTCTCCTTGAGCTGGCCGATCTGCAGCAGGACGATCTGCCGGATGTCGGAAGGGGTCAGTTCGTGGAACGTGATGATCTCGTCGATCCGGTTGATGAACTCGGGCCGGAAGCTTTCCTTCACCAGGTCGGGACGCAGGTTCGAGGTCATGATCAGGATCGTGTTCTTGAAATCGACCGTACGGCCCTTGTTGTCGGTCAGCCGGCCGTCGTCAAGCACCTGCAGCAGGATGTTGAACACATCGGGATGCGCCTTTTCGATCTCGTCGAGCAGGATCACCGAATACGGCTTGCGACGCACGGCTTCGGTCAGCTGGCCGCCCTCGTCATAACCCACATAGCCCGGAGGCGCGCCCACGAGCCGGCTTACCGTATGCCGCTCCTGGTATTCGCTCATATCGATCCGCGTCATCATGTTTTCGTCGTTGAACAGATACTCCGCCAACGCCTTCGCCAGTTCGGTCTTGCCCACGCCGGTGGTGCCCAGGAACAGGAAACTGCCGATCGGCCGCTTCTCGTTCTGCAGGCCCGCCCGGCTCCGCCGGACGGCGTTCGACACCGCCTCGATGGCTTCGTTCTGGCCGATGACCCGCTTGTGCAGCACTTCTTCGATATGGAGCAGTTTCTCTCGTTCGCTCTGCAGCATCTTGTTGACCGGGATGCCCGTCCATTTCGCCACGACCTCCGCGATGTCCTCGTCGGTCACGGCTTCGTTCATGATCGGGTCGGGATTGGCCGCCTTCTGCTGTTCCAGCGCATCGATCTGCCGCTGCGCGTCGGCCATCTTGCCGTAACGGAGTTCCGCCACGCGGCCGTAGTCGCCGCGCCGTTCGGCGGCATCCGCCTCGATGCGGTAGTCTTCGATGGCCTGCCGGTTTTCCTGGATGGCCTTCAGAAGGCCCTTCTCGCTGTCCCACTGCTTGTTCAGCTTGTCCCGTTCCGTACGCGCCTTCTCCAGTTCCTCCTGGATCGACTGCAGTTTCGGGGACTCCCCTTCCCGCTTGACCGCCTCTTTCTCGATCTCGAGCTGCTTGATCTTGCGGTTCAGTTCGTCGATGCACTCCGGCACGGAATTCATCTCCAGCCGCAGCTTCGACGCCGCTTCGTCCACGAGGTCGATGGCCTTGTCGGGCAGGAAACGGTTGGTGATGTAGCGGTGCGAGAGTTCTACCGCCGCGATGATGGCGTCGTCTTCGATCCGCACCTTGTGGTGGTTTTCATATTTTTCTTTCAGGCCCCGCAGGATGGAAATCGACTCCGCCACGGACGGCTCGTCGACCATCACCATCTGGAAACGGCGTTCCAGCGCCTTGTCGGTCTCGAAATACTTCTGGTACTCGTCGAGCGTCGTGGAGCCGATGGCCCGCAGTTCGCCGCGCGCCAGCGCCGGCTTAAGGATGTTGGCCGCATCCATCGCACCGCTCGAACGGCCCGCGCCGACCAGCGTATGGATCTCGTCGATGAAGAGGATGATCTGGCCGTCGCTTTCCGTCACGGCCTTGACCACGCCCTTCAGCCGCTCTTCGAATTCGCCCTGGTATTTCGCGCCCGCAATCAGCGCGCCCATGTCCAGGGAATAGATGTCCTTGCTCTTCAGGTTCTCCGGCACGTCGCCGTTGACGATCCGCTGGGCGATGCCCTCGGAGATGGCGGTCTTGCCGACGCCCGGCTCGCCGACCAGGATCGGGTTGTTCTTGGTCCGGCGGGAAAGGATCTGCAGCACCCGGCGGATCTCGTCGTCCCGGCCGATGACCGGATCGAGCTTGCCGCTGCGCGCCCGCTCATTCAAATTGATGGCGTACTTGCCAAGCAATTCAAGGTTTTCTTTGTTGTTCATATGTATTACCTCCTATTATCTTTGGTTTCGGATTGGGCTAAAGGTATCTAAACATTGGCGCCCACGCCTCAGTGGGAGGGGCCCACTAAGTGGGAGGGTGGTTTAGAAACCTTTAGCCCAACCCGAAATAGAGTGGAATCAAAAAAGCGACCAACCGCAAAATAATGCCATTTTGTCAGTATTGGATATTCCTGGGAAAATGCTTATATTTGTGAATTGAAGAATCAACAATCCATTCCAATATGAAGAAAATCCTTTTATTCGCAGCCGCACTCATCAGCATCGCTGCAACCGCGCAACCGCCCATGGGCCCCATGCCCCCGAAACCGGAAGACAGGGGCGAAGGTTTCAAATTCACCGTGGTCAAGGAGAATCCGATCACGTCCGTGAAGAACCAGGCCAGTTCCGGCACCTGCTGGTGCTTCTCCTCCCTCTCGTTCATCGAGTCCGAGGCCATCCGCATCAACAAGCTCAAGGAAGCCGACTATCCCGACCTTTCCGAGATGTTCGTCGTCTCGCACGCCTATGCCGACAAGGCCGTGAAATACGTCCGCGTGGACGGAAAGCTCAACTATGCCCAGGGCAGCTCGTTCGGCGACCTGATCTACGTGCTCCGCGACTACGGCATCGTGCCCGACGAAGTGATGCCGGGCCTGAACTACGGCACCGACCGCCATATGCACGGTGAACTCGAAGCCGGACTGAAAGGCTACATGGACGGCATCCTGAGGAACCCCAACCGCAAGCTCTCCACCGCCTGGAAGAAGGGCCTCCAGGGGATTCTCGACGCTTACCTTGGTCCCATTCCTGAGAAGTTTACCTACAAGGGCAAGGAATACACCCCGAAGAGCTATTTCGAGACCCTGAACGTCAACCTCGACGACTATCTGGACTTCACTTCCTGGACCCACCTTTCCTATTATGAGAAACACCCCGTGGAAGTGGAAGACAACTGGCGCTGGGAGCAGGCCTACAACGTGCCGATGGAGGACATGATGGCCATCATCGACTATGCCGTCGAGAACGGCTACACCGTGGCCTGGGCTTCTGACGTGAGCGAACAGGGCTTCACCCGCGACGGCATCGGCATCGTGCCCGACATGGAAGCCATCCAGAAGAAGGCCGAACAGGCCGGTTCCGACCAGGTCCGCTGGGTCGGCGGCGCCGTCCCGGGACAGCGTCCCACCTTCAACGAACCCGTCCCCGAACTGACCATCACCCCGGAACTCCGCCAGGAAGGATACGACAACAAGACGACGACCGACGACCACGGCATGCAGATCTACGGCATCGCCAAGGACCAGAACGGCACCAAGTATTACATGGTGAAGAACTCCTGGGGCGAGACCGGCAAGTACAAGGGCCTCTGGTATGTCTCCGAAGCCTATGTGCGCTACAAGACGATGGACTTCATGGTCCACAAGGACGCCATTCCGAAGGACATCAGGAAGAAACTCGGCATCAAGTAATCCGGAATGAAACGTATCCTTACCATCACATTGGCAGCGGTCCTCTGTACCGCTGCTTTTGCACAGACCCAGACCATCTACACCTTCACGCCGGTGCGCGACATCCCCGTCACTCCGGTGAAGGACCAGGCCCGTACCGGCACCTGCTGGTGCTTCGCGACCGTGTCGTTCCTTGAAGCGGAACTGCTCCGCCAGGGCAAGGGAGAATACGATCTCTCCGAGATGTTCATCGTGCGGAACAACTACAAGGACCGCATCTTCGACAATTATCTCCGCCGCGGCCGGGGCAACATCAACCCCGGCTCGATCGCCCATATGGCCACGAATGCCATCGAACGCTACGGCATCGTGCCGGAAAGCGTGTATGGCGGCATCAACTACGGCTCCGACCGGCACGACCACGGCGAACTGTCTTCCTACCTGAAAGGCATCGCCGATGTCTCCGTAAACCTCAAGAACCTCAGCCCCGAATACCACAAGCTCGTCAAGAGCCTGTTCGACATCTACCTGGGCGAGGTTCCCGAGACGTTTGTGTACGAGGGCAAGACCTACACCCCGCTGGGCTTCGCCAAGATGCTGGGCCTGGACGACCTGAGTGACTACGTCGAACTGACGAGCTTCAGCCATCACCCCTTCTATAAACAGGTCCCGCTCGAGATTCCGGACAACTGGGACCACGCGCTGCTGTGGAACCTGCCGCTCGACGATTTCATGGCCGTGATCGACAACGCCCTGCGCAACGGCTACACGGTCGCGTGGGACGGCGACCTGACCTCCGGCGAATTCCAGCACAACCGCGGCATCGCCATCTGCCCGGCACCCGAAGACTTCACCGAGGCCGTCAAACTGGAGAAAGTGTATCCCGACCGCGTCGTGACGCAGGAAATCCGCCAGACCGCCTTCGAACGCTTCCAGACCGTCGACGACCACCTGATGCACCTCACGGGGCTGTACAAGGACCAGGACGGCAATCTGTTCTACAAGACCAAGAATTCCTGGGGCGAAGGCCGCAACGAGGAGATGAAGGGTTACCTCTATATGTCTAGGGCCTACATCCAGATGCGTACCATCAGCATCATGGTCCATAAGGACGCGATTCCCAGGGACATCCGCAAAAAAATGGGCCTCTGATGAAGAAGCACATTCCGAATATCCTCACCCTGTGCAACCTGCTTTCGGGTTGCACAGGGGTTGTCTTTGCGGTACGGGGACACTTTTCCGCCGTACTGGTTTGCCTGCTGGTTTCCGAGTTTTTCGACTTTTTCGACGGATTCTCGGCCCGGGCCCTTCACGCCTATTCTGAAATCGGAAAGGAACTCGACTCGCTGGCCGACCTGATCAGTTTCGGACTCTGTCCTTCGGCCTGCCTCTCTTCCTGGTATGGGATCGCACATCCGGAGATTCCGCTGCTGCGTTGGATCCCCTTCGTGCTGACCGCCGCTTCCGCGCTCCGGCTGGCCAAATTCAACATCGACACCCGCCAGACCACCAGTTTCCTGGGCCTGGCCACTTCGGGCTGCGCATTGCTTCTCACTCCCCTGTCCGTTTATTCTTTCTATACCGACGGTTTCCTGCACATCCTGATGGGAACGGTCTGGTTCATTCCCGTCCTGACGGCCCTCTTTTCTTTCCTGCTGGTGTGCGAATTTCCCATGTTTTCGCTCAAGAAAATGACACGGCAGCTCAAGGCCTTCATCGTGGGCAGCGTCGTCCTGGTGATCGCGTGCCTGATCCGGGAACTCCATCATCCCTGGCACGTGACCGTCAGCCTCTGTATCTTCCTGATTCTTGTCTATTACCTGGTGCTGAACCTGGCTACGCTCAAACGCGGATAAGCCGCTCCGTTTCCGCCCAGATGCGCGTGTCCAGCGCCGGATTGAGATACCGCCGGGGAACGGCCCGGTCTCCCTTTCCTACATAATAACGAACGCCTTCCGCGGCAGCAAGCGCCCGCAGAGCCGGTTGTACGCCGTCAACCGGCTTCTTGCACAACGGTTTGAAGAGACGGTCGGCCAGCGGATCATACCAGTGCCCCAGGTCGATCATATCGGAGGCGACGACCCCAGGGTCCGCCAGGTTGACCCGCAACTGCGGATGGCGGCGGGCCAGTTCGAGCGAGAAAGACAGCAGCGACCGCTTGGCGCGTGCATACGTGCCCAGCTGGCTGAACGCACGTTCCGTCGGCCGCAAGGTGGTTTCATCGAGCGTAACGAACCGGCAGGTCAGCGAGACCATGTTCACAATCCGCGCGTCCGGCGGCAGTTTTGGCAGCAGCAGCAGCGTCAGGAGCCAAGGACCGAAATAATTGACGGAAAAAGTGTTTTCAAATCCATCTACAGTAATGGAATAGCTCTTTGAAATGACGCCGGCGTTGTTGAACACCGCTGTGACGGAGTCCGCTTTGAGGCCTTCCGCAAACGCGCGGACCGAATCGAGCGATGCCAGGTCGATCTTCCGGACGGCCAGGTCTGCCTGCGGATGACGGCCGAGAACGCTCTCCCGGACAGCCGCTGCCTTTTCCAGGTTGCGGCAGGCCATCAGCACGGGAATCCCCTGCGCCGCCAGCGATTCGACCGCGGCCGCCCCCATACTGCCCGTAGCGCCGGTAACCAGGACCCTTCCGTTCATCGCCACCGCTTTTCAGCCTGGTCCACTTCCCGCCGCAGCTTGTCCGGCAGGTCGGCCACACACCGGTTGCATTTCATTTCCAGCGTGTACATCCGTCCGATACAGTAGTTGGAATGGCCGCATTCGCTGCGCTCGCATTCACCGCTGCGCAGCTTGTTCACGAAGTCCGTGTCGCGCACCAGCGCCCGGGCCATCTGCAACCCGTCGAATCCCGCTGCCAGCACCTCTTCCATCTTCTGCCGGGACACGAGCCCGCCCACATAGATCAGCGGCAGTTTCACAGCAGCCCGGAAACGCTTTGCGTCTTCCAGGAAATACCCTTCGCTATACGGTA
This sequence comes from uncultured Bacteroidales bacterium, assembly GCA_947306365.1. Lineage (GTDB taxonomy): Bacteria > Bacteroidota > Bacteroidia > Bacteroidales > UBA932 > Cacconaster. The sequence continues at coordinate 18,731 of CAMZGD010000017.1, read as the reverse complement.
CTGTAGGAACCATAATCCGGCCGAATACGCGGACCAGCGCCCTGAGCCACCAGAACCGGCGCATATCCATATAATGCGTCATCGTCCTGAGCGGCATCGCGCCGCGCATCACTTCCATCGGCGCCTTGCTCACGAAACCGGCCGACAGCACGAGGGCGTGTACCCCAAGCCTTTCCAGTTCGCGCGCCACTTCCAGGCACTCCGCCTCCTGCATTCCCCGCCGGAATCCGTCGTGCATGTTCATCTTGACGACGACGCCCAGGTCGTCGCCCGCCGCTTCCATCACCCGGCCGATCACGCGCCGCATCAGGCGCATCCGGTTATCCAGCGAACCGCCGTACTCGTCACGCCGGTGGTTCGTATAGGGCGAAAGGAACTGGCTGATGAGGTAGCCGTGCCCGGCGTGGATCTCCACGCAGTCGAAACCGGCTGCACGCGCCAGATCGACGGCCCGGCCGAAATCCTCGACCAGCGCGTCGATCTCGGCCGTTTTCAATCCGCGGACAAAGGTAGGCGAATACAGATTGAAGCCGCTGGAGGCGCCGACCGGCAGGCAGCCGCACGTGGACCGGTGCGTCATATTGCCGCAATGGCCCAGCTGGATGGAGCATTTCGCGCCGGCGGCATGGACCGCGTCGGTAATGCGCCGGAGACCCGGCACGATCTCCTCGCGCATCCACAGCTGGCCGTCGAACGAGAGGCCGCTCCGGTTGACGGACGCGTATGCCAGCGTGGTCATCCCCACCCCGCCGCGCGCCACGGCCACGTGATAGTCATACAGGTCCTGAGAAGGACTGTTTCCGTAGGCCATGTTCTCGAAGGCGGCCGAGCGGATCACACGGTTGCGCAGGGTCACCGGCCCGATGGTGACCGGCGTAAAGATGGGAGAAACGATCGGATTGTCAGCCATGTCAATAGATGAACGGAAGCATCCGCTTCACTTTGTGCGTATCCAGTTCGTCGGGAAACTCCCGGCTGTAAAGGTCGTAGATGCGGGCGGCGCGCGGCGCCAGGTTGGCGAACGTCCACAGTGCAAAGACCGCCCCTGACCACGACCAGGTCAGGACGGCAAAGCCCACCCATTCCAGGAACTCGCCGAAATAATTGGCGCTCGTCACGAAACGGAACATCCCGCCCTTGGGCAGGTAATGCGCCATATCGCCCGGTTTCCGCAGGTTGCGGATAATGCCGTCCGACTGGATGTTGACATACATCCCGATGAAAAACAGCGCCGTACCGGCCAGGAACGGCACGCTGGTCAGCCAGCTGCGCGGATAGGCGTCCGCCGGCGAGAGGAAGAAGATCCAGCCGCCCTGCATCAGGGCGTTCAGCGTATTGAAAAGCGCCCCCATCAGCACGATCGTCCACGGCATTCGGCTGTGCCCGCGCAGCTGCCGCGGGAAGATGAAGGAGCGATGGAAATAGTGCAGTTCGAACAGCAGCAGGAACACCAGCCGCACGACGTCGGTACGCCGGTCGGACAGCGCCCAGAGCACCAGCATCGCGATGAACACCGGCACTTCCATCAGGAACCAGCCCAGGTGGTTGTCGAGCGACGGCCCCCATTTCGGATGGTAGAACTTGCCATAGCCGGCGTCCACGAAAAACAGCGCCACGAAAACGACCACGGCGATGGCGGACATCACGATCAGGAAGAGGTTGAATGCTTGCGAAGATATCATTGCATCGGAGTATGGATTCTACGGATAGGCCAGCCGGACGTTGTCCACCCACAGGGTATTGCCAAGAGCCCCGACGAAAGCACCCTGGCAGCCGGCGGTAATCTGCAGGACGGCGTGCGTGCAGGGCGTGTCGGGTTCCGCCCAGCCCTCCTCCAGGATGGGTTTCCGCTGGCCGCGACTGTTTACGGCATACAACGCCCGTTCTCCCTGCAGCAGGCCCATATACGTCCGGTACGCCGGATCCTTGCGGGCATCTCCGTAGATCACGGGGACCTCCAGAGAGAAAATCCAGCCGTCCGTACTCCGGGCGATCCGCCGGAAGGCCGTCCCCACACGCAGGGCGTGGATGTTTCCGTCGGCATCTTCCCAGCGTTTCTGCAGCAGGAACATGATCTGGCAGGGATCTTCGCCCGGAAATTCCGTCTGGCGGAACGTGGTGCCGCGCGTCAGCACACCCGTCGCGGGCAGATACGCCTTGCAGTCGAGCAGCAGGGCGGACGGACGCTTCGTGAACGGGATGCCCCAGTCCATAAAGGAATACGGACGCTTGACGCTGGTGACCGGCTCCAGCATCCGCCCCCAGTAGAGCGCGCCCGTGGCCAGCACCTTGATCTCGACCAGCCCCGCCACCTTGCAGCTGGCAAACTGCGTGGACAGCCTGGCGCAGGTGCCGGACGGCCCGGCTTCCGGCTCGACCGTCACGCTGGTCTTGGTGACGCCCGAGATGCGTGCATAGGCATTCGACGACGCCCAGATGGTCTTCGCATAATCGTAGGTCCGGTTGCCTTCGATGGTTTCGTCGGGACCGACGACATACAGCGTCCTGACCGCACCGCCCATTACCGCGGATTCCTTCAGGTGCCGGACCGTCCAGTGTTCGAAATCCCCGAACGGAACGGTTTCCACGTGCTGGGCCCGCGCCGGAAGCAGGCTCGCCAGGAACAGCAGGACGATCATTTCCACTTTTTCCATAAGGCAGCGACAAGCCATCCGGGCAGGAGGGCGATCAAAGCGGGAAGATAGCAGTTCATCAAACCGGGGCTGACGACGCGCCGGCCGCGGAACATCGCCCGCAAGGCCCGCTTCGCCAACGCCTGCGGCGTCCAGATCAGCCCCAGGCGGACACCCAGCTGCAGCTTCTGTTCGCTCAGGCGATAGAGCGGCGTAGCCACGGCTGCCGGGCACACGGTGGTCATCCCCACCCCGTACGGTTTCAGTTCATAGGACAGCGAACGGCCGAAGCTCTTGAGATAGGCCTTCGTGGCGGAATACACCGTGATGCCGGGAACCGGCAGCCGGGCCGCCATCGAGGAGACATTGAGCAGATACCCGCTGCCGCGACGCTTCATCGCTTCGCCGAAAAGCAGGCTGAGGCGCGTCACTGTCACCACGTGCAGATTGACCATCGCCTGCACGCGGTCCAGGTCGGCGGCATCCAGCTCCTTGAAAAAGAACATGCCGGCATTGTTGACCACGATGTCGGGCAGGACGCCCGCCTCCTTCGTGCACCAGTCGTAGAGCCGGTCGGCGGCATCGGGCTGCGCCAGGTCCTTGAACCGGACCGTGACGGACACAGGGTACGCCGCACGCAGGGAAGACCCGGCCGCGTCGAGTTCCTCGGGCCGGTTTCCGACCAGGATCAAATCATAGCCGCGCCCGGCCAGCTGCCGCGCGAACGCGAGTCCCATTCCGGAACTTCCTCCTGTTATCAAGGCTGTTTGCACACACAAAGATAACAATTAATGCTAACTTTGTCGTATGAACATCCTCGTCATCAACGGGAGCCCCAAGGGCCCCGATTCCATCACGCTGCATACGTGCCTGTATCTGGAGAAACGGTTCCCGCAGCACGCATTCAGCTATCTGGCTGCCGGTCAGCAGATCAAGTCGCTCGAGAAAGATTTCTCCCCCGCCCTGGAAGCACTGCGCAAAGCCGAACTGATCGTTTTCTGCTATCCCGTCTATACCTTTCTCGTCCCGTACCAGCTCCATCGTTTCATCGAGCTGATGAAGGCCTCCGGCGAGGATTTCTCCGCCAAGGCGGCCACACAGGTCTCCACGTCGAAGCATTTCTACGACATCACCGCCCACCGGTTCATCCGCGACAACTGCGTTGACCTGGGACTGCGCTTTATCGACGGGCTTTCCGCCGATATGGAAGACATCCTGACGAAGCAGGGCCGCAAGCAGGCCGAAGACTGGCTGTCCTTCGTTTTCTGGCAGCTGGACGGCGGCGCATCCGCGGCGCTTTCTCCCATACCGGAAAAGAAGCCCGGCAGGAGGGCCGTCATCGTAGCGGACCTGTTGCCCGGCGATACGGCGCTCCAGGCCCTGATCGACCGCTTCCGCGCCGTTTTCCCCTACGAATGCGACCTGGTCAACCTCGAAGACTTCCCCTTCAAGGGCGGTTGCCTGAGCTGCTTCAACTGCGCCGCAACGGGCAAATGCGTGTATACGGACGGCTTCGACGACTTCCTGCGCAACACCATCCACCAACACGACGCCATCCTCTATGCGTTCCGCATCAAGGACCACGCGATGGGATCCCGCTTCAAGCTGTACGACGACCGCCAGTTCTGCAACGGGCACCGCACTGTGACGATGGGCACGCCGTTCGGCTATCTGGTGGCCGGCAAGTATTCCGACGAGCCGAACCTGCAGCTGCTGCTGGAAGCGCGCGCCCAGGTGGGCGGCAATTTCCTTGCAGGCGTGGCGAGCGACGAGACGGACGCCGACCGTGCGGTCGATGCGCTGAGCGCCACGCTCTGCCGGGCGATGGAAACGCAGTACACGCCGCCGCAGAACTTCCTGGGCGTCGGCGGCATGAAGATCTTCCGCGATCTGATCTACCAGATGCGCGGCCTGATGCGCGCCGACCATGCTTTCTTCCGTTCTCACGGCCAGTACGATTTTCCCCAGAAGAAATGGAAAACCTCGCTGAAGATGTACCTGGTCGGCTGGCTGATGAACAATCCGAAGCTCCGCGCGAAGATGGGCGGAAAACTCTCCGAAGGAATGATTGCCCCCTATAAGAAAATCTTGGCCTGATTATTGGTTGGGCAGACCGGGTATATGCTAATACCTGCCAAATCATGAAAAAGTTTGTTGTTATGATCGTTGCCCTGGCACTCGCCGTGACGGGTTGCCTGGAGGACGATTTCGGCCCTGACGGCCCATTCGGAATTCCCGGCGGACAGCAGACGGTATCGAAACTCATCGACCCGGGCCTTGCCTGGAGCGCCGACGCTTTCGAGGCCACAATCGGTGTCGCAAGCAGTTTTCCAGCACTTACGAACGCATATCGTATCCGTGTCTCCTATACCTCGTCCCGACCGGAAGTGGCCACCATCGATGAGAACGGCGCCATCACGCTTGTCTCCGGCGGCTCCACGCTGATTTCAGCATCTTCTGCTGCGGACGAGACCTATTCCGCAGCCTGTGTCTCCTACGTTCTGACCGTCCTCGATCCGGCCGGGGCGGAATCCGGTGATAACGGGCTCTCCTTCGCATCCACCGGCGATCCCGCTTCCGACGACGACATCTCGACGACCACTTTCAAGGGGCGGATCACCATCACTTTCTCCGAAACGGGAAACGCCGCCGTTAAGGGCGACACCTACGGTTACGTCGCTGTCAACGGGAATCAAGTCACCGTCAACAATACCGGCGGCGAAGTGCTTATCTACGAACTTTCCGGAACTACCGCCAATGGGTTCTTCAAGCTATACGGGGCCAAGAAACAGGCCATCGTCCTGAACGGGGTCAGCATAACCAATCCGAACGGCGCGGCGGTCAACAACCAGAACAAGAAGCGCACGTTCGTTGTCGTCAAAGGGTCCAATACCCTTTCCGACAGCGCATCCGCCGGTTATGCGAAGGAAGGCGACGAGGACCAGAAGGCTGTCTTTTTCAGCGAGGCGCAATTGATTTTCAGCGGCAGCGGCCTGCTGACCGTCCAGGCGCTCAACGCCCAGGATAATCCGGTATCGTCTCGGACGATTACATCCGTCTGATGGACGGTCCCACCATCAAGATAAGCACCGGCAGCGGTGCTGGAAACGGCGTCAAGGGCAAGGATTACGTCCAGCTTTCGAACGGCGCCCTGGTCGTCTCCACGGCCGCCGCCATGAAGAAAGGCATCAGTTCGGACGACTACGTCCTGGTAGAAGGCGGCACGCACCTGGTCTCTGTGACCGGCGGCGTAGCGTACGATGAAGAGGATGCCGAGTATTCCGGCTCGGCGGGCGTGAAGGCCGACAACTACTTCGCCATGACCGGCGGCTCGCTCACCATCCGGAATACCGGAGACGGCGGCAAAGGCATCCACGCGGGAAGCTACGACTTCGATGCGGAAAACCACACCCTGTCCGACAGCTACATCTCCGGCGGTTTCCTCAGCGTAACCACGACCGGCCGCGAAGCGAACGATGTATCGGCCAAGGGCATCAAGATCGGCTGGGTGACCAAGAACGGCTCCGGTGACCATGCAAAGGTAACAGGATACGCCGGAAAACTTATCGTCAGCGGAGGAACCATCCTGGTGAACAGCGCCAACGGAGAAGGCCTGGAGGTCAAGGGCGACCTCACCTTCGAAGGCGGCGAGACCTATGTAAGCTCCTCCTCCGACGATGCCATCAACTGCCAGGGAGACCTGACCGTGAACAAGGGCTACGTATATGCGTACTCCTCCGGGAACGACGCCATGGACTCCAACGGGAACACCCGTCTCAACGGAGGCTATGTCATGGCCATCTGCACCAAAGGCAATCCGGAAGTAGCCATTGACGCCAACACCGAGGAGGGAAAGAAACTCTATATCAACAGCGGAGCAACGGTTGTCGCCTTCGGCGGCCTGGAAAACGGCTACGAAGCTTCGCAGAAGGTGTACAGCATGAACGGAACCGCCGGTTCCTGGAATGCCCTCCACGACGGAAAAACGTTCATCGCGGCCTTCAAGGCTCCGGCCAACATAGCGAGCTTCATCGTATCAGCCCCCTCGTTGTCAAGCGGTTATACAGGCGTAAGCGTGAGCGGTGATATAAAATGCAACGGAGTCTGGGCGACAGACGGCATCTCAGGCGGATCCAGCGTCTCCCTGTCGAACTATACCGGAAACGCCGGCGGCCCCGGCGGAAAGCCGGGTAGCTGGTGATTCCGCCGGGATTCGAACCCGGGACCCACAGCTTAGAAGGCTGTTGCTCTATCCAGCTGAGCTACGGAACCAGCGCTTCCCCTTCGGGAAATTAAGCGGTGCAAAGATAGCATTCTTTTTCGGAATAATGTTCAGCAAGGAAACAAAAGCATTATTTGGACAGCCCAAGAATCGGCGGAAGACTCGTGTTAAGTCCATTGGAAAGTTGCGACACAGCCAGTTTATCTATCTGGGCTGTGTCGCGAAGCATAATCAAGGCTTTTTACCCTTAAATCTATTACGACACAGACGAGACGGCGCCCACAGCTGTGTCGTAGCGAAAAAACAAAGACATTGCTTAAACTTGACGTAACCGATGAATCGCGAGAAGGCACATCAGGTATCGCTTCAAAAACCCGTAACCGCCCATGGTTTCGTGAATGGGAGGGGCCCAAGCGCAGCTTGGGAGGGATAGCGCCGTCAGGCGCGTAGGTTTTTGAAGCGATACCTGTGCGCCCGGCGATTCATCGAAAAAAAAAGCCCGGTCGAAACCGGGCCAGTCAGTGAAAGCGAAACCCGGCTCAGCCGGGCATAGCCTGTTTACTCAATGTCCTTGAAAGCGTACGGGGCGTAGTTGTAGCCGCGTTCGTCGTAAATGGGGAGCAGCGACCGGACGATGCGGTCTACGAAGTCATCGTATTCCGTGCGGTTCCCATTGCTCCAGGCCACCTCGGCGAGGGCTGCCAGCCGCGGAAGCGCCATATGCTGCACCTTATCGAACGTAGCGATGTATTCCGTCCAGATGTTCGCCTGGATCCCCTTGATATGCGTTTTCTCGCTGTCATCGAGCTGGTCGAACGGATCGAACGAATAGCACTTGCGGAGCGGGAGACAACCGCCGATGGCAAGGGGTTCCTCGTTGCCCTGCGGGTCGCTGGTCTGATAGTAGTCGAGATAGAAATAGATGTTGGGAGTCATCACCACGTCGTTGCCCATCTTGGCCGCCGCAATGCCGCCCTTGGCCCCGCGCCACGACATCACCGTCGCACTTTGGGAGACACCGCCGTCGAGAATCTCGTCCCAGCCGATGATCTTGCGGCCCTTTCCGGCCAGATACTGCTCGATGGTCGTGACCAGATAGCTCTGGAGCTCCGCCTCGCGCGTGAAACCCTTCTCCTTCATCAACGCCTGGCACTTCGGGCACTTCTCCCATTCCTCACGGGGCGCCTCGTCCCCGCCGATGTGGATGTACTCAGACGGGAAGATGTCGCAGATCTCGTCGAACACCTTCTCCAGGAAAGTGACCGTTTCGGGGTTGCCCGCACAGAACACTTCGGGGAAAATGCCCCACGTCGTCTGCACCTTGTAAGGATAATCCGCTCCGCGGCACCCGAGCTCCGGATAGCTTGCCAGCGCCGCGGAAGCGTGGCCCGGCATCTCGATCTCGGGAATCACCGTGACGAAACGCTCCGCCGCATAGGCCACGACATCGCGCATCTCGTCCTGCGTATAGAAGCCGCCGTACGGCGTTCCGTCGTATTCCTTGCTTCCATAGTGTCCCACAAGCGTCTCAGCCCGTACGGAACCGACCTCCGTCAGCCGCGGATACTGCTTGATCTCGGCACGCCAGCCCTGGTCTTCCGTCAGATGCCAGTGGAAAACGTTGATCTTGTGCAGCGCGATCATATCGATGAATTCCTTCACCTCGTCGACCGTAAAGAAGTGGCGGCAGCAGTCGAGATGCGCGCCACGGTAGGCGAAGGCGGGCTTGTCGTGGATCAACACGCCGGGAATCCAATTGCCACCCTGCTCCCTGACCTGGGCGATGATCTGCAGCAACGTCTGCCGGCCCCAGAAAACGGCGGTGTCGGAACCGCCCCTGATCTTGACCCTTCCTCTGCGGGTATCTAGGATATATTCCTCAGTAGCAAGCTTTTTGTCGACAGACTCATACAGACGCGGCATAGTGGCACCGGAGGGGATTTTCACGCCCCTGCCGCCATATTCGACCGAGACGGGATTGGGCACGACGGCGATCGGGCCGGAAGCATCCTTGTTCCCTTTGCACGAAACGAATGCGGCCAGCAGGACAACGGCCGAAAACAAGTAAAAGAAATACTTCATGTCTTAGTAGATTATTGTTCAAAGATAGAAAATATCCGCAACATAGCATTAAACGAGCGCGCACAAATCGTGTCAAATAGTATCAAATCCTTTCATATGCAGAAAACTCCCATTCCGGGCATCCTTCTCCTCGCGCTGACGCTGTGCCTGTCTCAGGTATCCCGCGCACAGAACACCGAAGGATGGACCCTCCGGCAGTGCATCGACTACGCATTGCAGCACAACATCCAGATCAGGACACAGGAAGTATCGCTCGAAACGGCCGACGCCTCGCTCGAACAGGCGAAAGCCCAGCAATATCCGACGCTCAACTTCTCATCGAGTTTCGGGACCAACTTCCAGAACGTATCGACCTATAACGAATATATGGAAAAGAACGGCGGCGTTTCGGTCAGCAACAGTTTCGGACTCAATTCCGGTCTGTCGCTGTATCAGGGCGGCCGGCTCCGTAACACCGTGCGGCAGTCGCAGGTGCAGCGGGACGCCTCGGAACTTGACGTGGAGCAGGCGCGCATCGACCTTGAAATCTCAGTGGCCCAGGCGTTCCTGCAGGTGCTCTACAACCGCGAGGCCCTCGACCTGAACCGCCAGGCGGAAGAACTCTCCGCCCGGCAGGTGGACCGCGGCCAGCAGCTATTCGAGGCCGGCAGCATCTCACGCGTCGAACTGTCCCAACTGAAATCCCAGCACGCCAGCGACCAGTACCAGACCGTCGCCGCCGAGAACACGCTCGAAAGCGCGCGGCTCCAGCTCAAGCAGCTGCTGGAACTGGGACTCGACGAACCGTTCGAAGTCCGTTATCCGGAAATCGACGACGCCGTGGTCGGGATGCCGGTCCCGGATCTGGCCGACGCTTACGCCGAAGCACTCGCCACCCTGCCGCAGATCCGCAGCAGCGAACTCGACCTCGAATCGGCTGAACTCGGCGTGAAGATCGCCCAGGGCTCCGCCCTCCCCTCCATTTCGATGAATGCCGGACTCTCGACCGGCTACTCGTCCGGTACCGGCGTGACCTACTTCGACCAGCTCGGCAACAAGCTCGGCGAAAGCCTGGGCCTGAATCTCAGCCTGCCGATCTTCAACGGCAAACAAGTGCGCACCAACGTGCGCAAGGCCCAGCTGCAGCGGGAATCGGTCCGCTTGCAGGGCGAGAGCACCCGCAAGCAGCTGCTCTCGACGATTGAATCGGTCCGCAACGACGCCATCGCTGCCCAGCAGCGCTATTTCGCCGCCAAGTCGCAGCTTGAGGCGGCTGCCGAAAGCTTCCGGCTGGTGAGCGAGCAGTTCGAAGCCGGCATCAAGAACACCGTGGAACTGCTTACTGAAAAGAACAACTACCTCAGCGCCCGCTCCCAGCAGCTGCAGGCCAAATACCAGGCGCTGCTCTCAGAGAAACTGCTGGAGCGCTATATGAACCAACCCATCGATCTATAAAATTGTCATCCATATGAAAAAAACATCCAAAGTCATCCTTTGGGCCGTCCTCGCAGCCGCCGTCATCGCGGCCGCCCTTATCCTGCTGCTGCACAAGCCAGACAAGCAGACGCTCGTCTACCAGGTCACGACCATCGAGCCGACCACCATCTCCAACAGCGTCACCGCCACCGGAACCGTCGAGCCCATCAAGCAGGTCGAAGTCGGTACCCAGGTGTCCGGCATCATCTCGAAGATCTACGTGGATTACAACTCCGTGGTCAAGGCAGGCCAGCTGATCGCCGAGCTCGACATGAGCGTCCTCCAGACCGAACTCGAATCGTCTCGGGCCAACCTGAATTCCTCAAAGGTGGAATACGACTACCAGACGAAATACTACCAGCGCATCAAGGGCCTGTACGAGAAGGAACTGGTCAGCGCGACGGAATTCGAGCAGGCGCAGTACAGCTACGACAAGGCCCGCTACGCCTGGTCGCAGGCCCAGTCCAACTACAGCAAGGCCCAGAAGAACATCGGCTACGCGAAGATCTACTCGCCCATCGACGGCGTCGTGCTGTCGCGGGCCGTGGATGAAGGACAGACCGTGGCCTCCGGCTTCAGCACCCCGACCCTGTTCACCATCGCCAACGACCTGACCGCGATGCAGGTGATCGCCAACGTGGACGAAGCCGACATCGGCTCGGTGCTGGAAGGACAGCGCGTGGAATTCGAAGTGGATGCATTCCCGGAAGACACCTTCGACGGCACGGTAACCCAGGTCCGCCTGCAGGCCACCACGACCTCGAACGTCGTAACCTACCAGGTGGTGATCAATGCACCGAACCCCGACCTCAAGCTGAAGCCGGGCCTGACCGCCAACATCACCATCTACACGCTCGACAAGCACGACGTCCTTGCCGTTCCGGTGCGTGCGCTGCGCTTCACCCCCGAAGGGGAAAAATACCAGGAGAACACCGTGTGGCGGCAGCTGCGCGACGGGAAACTGGAACCGGTGTCCGTGGTCACCGGCGTCACTGACGGCGTGCAGACTGAAATCATCGAAGGGCTCGAGGCCGGCGACCGTGTTGTCACCGGAACCCGGCTGGTCAGCAAGAATGGCCCCCAGGGCGAATTCAAACAGCCGCAGGGCGGCGGCAACAATCCCTTCATGCCGCGTCCGCCGCAGCAGGGTGACAACAAACGTACGGAATAGCGATGAACGAGATTATCCGGCTCGAACAGATCAAGCGTGAATTCATCGTCGGCGACGAAGTGGTGCGCGCGCTCCGCGGCGTTTCATTCACCATCACGCAGGGCGAGTTCGTGACCATCATGGGTACCAGCGGCTCCGGCAAGTCGACGCTGCTCAACATCCTGGGGTGCCTCGACGTCCCGACGTCGGGCGAGTATTACCTCGACGGCGTGTCGGTCCGCGAGATGACGAAGAACGACCGCGCCACGCTGCGCAACCGCAAGATCGGTTTCATCTTCCAGAACTACAACCTGCTGCCGAAGACCACCTCCATCGAGAACGTGGAGCTGCCCCTGATGTACAACCGGGGCATCAGTTTTGCCGAGCGCCGCGAACGCGCCGTCACCGCCCTCCGGGAAGTGGGCCTCGGCGACCGCCTCACGCACAAGTCGAACCAGCTCTCCGGCGGCCAGATGCAGCGCGTGGCGATTGCCCGCGCCCTGGTCAACGACCCGGTCATCATCCTCGCCGACGAGGCGACCGGCAACCTGGACTCCCGTACTTCCTACGAAGTGCTGGCCCTGTTCCAGCGCCTCCACCGCGACGGCAGGACCATCATTTTCGTCACGCACAACCCCGAACTGGCCGCTTTCAGCAGCCGCACCATCACCCTGCGCGACGGCCGCATCATCAGCGACGTACGGAACGAAACCATCGCTTCCGCCGAAGAAGTGCTGGCATCGCTACCCAAAGAGGAGGATTAGGCCATGGATATCAACAACTTACTCAAGATCTGCATCAAAGCGCTCCTGAACAACAAGATGCGCTGCTTCCTCACGATGCTCGGCATCATCATCGGCGTGGCTTCGGTTATCGCGATGCTCGCCATCGGCAACGGGTCCAAGCAAAGCATCCGTGCGGAAATCGGCTCGATGGGATCGAACATGATCATGGTCAGCCCGGGCAACGGCCGGTTCGGCGGCGTCCGCCAGAGCGGTTCAAGCATGCAGACGCTCAAACTGTCCGATTACGAATCCATCATCTCCCAGGCCAGCTACATCGACAAAATCACCCCGACGGTCAACGCCAGCGGCCAGGCCATCAAGGGATCCAGCAATACGCCGACCACCATCTACGGCGTGAACGAGCAGTATCTCGATATCCGCGGCTACGCGATCGCCAGCGGATCGTGCTTCACCGAAAACGACATCCTGCACGCCGCCAAGGTGTGCGTCGTCGGCCAGACGGTCGTGAACGAACTCTTTCCCGACGGGGAAGACCCGCTCGGACAGACCATCCGCTACAACAAGATCCCGATGAAAATCGTGGGCGTGCTGGAATCCAAGGGATACAACAGCATGGGAATGGACCAGGACGACCTGCTGATCGCACCCTACACCACCGTCCAGAAACGCATCCTTGCCATCAGTTACATCCAGGGCATCACCGCTTCCGCCCTTTCTGAAGAGTATACCGACCAGGCCATCGACGAGATTACCAAGATCCTGCAGACCAACCACAACATCAAGATCGGCCAGGAGAACGACTTCAACGTGCGTTCGCAGCAGGAGATGATGGAAACGATGAGTTCGGTGATGGACATGCTCACGGTCCTGCTCGCCGCCGTTGCCGGCATCTCGCTGATCGTCGGCGGCATCGGCATCATGAACATCATGTATGTGTCCGTGACGGAGCGTACGCGGGAGATCGGCCTTCGGATGTCGATTGGCGCCAAGGGCCGGCAGATCCTGCTGCAGTTCCTCATCGAATCGATCATCATCAGCGTGGCGGGCGGCGTCATCGGCGTCCTGCTGGGGGTAGTGGCCGCCAAGGTCATCGCCCTGTTCGGGACGGCGACGTCCGTTTCCACTTTCTCGATCGTGCTTTCGTTCCTAGTCTGCGTGCTGACCGGCGTCTTCTTCGGCTGGTATCCCGCCCGCAAGGCGGCGAGCCTCAATCCGATCGACGCGTTAAGGTACGAATAATACTGGGGCGCTGCCCCAAACCCCGCGCCTCCCGGCCTTAGTACTTTGCTAATGCGAGGGCCTGTGCGTTCTTCCGCATTATCCAGCAAAGTACCGGCCTCCGGCGGTCGCCTGATGGCGACTTTTCACTGCTTCCTGCGACTTTGAGTGGCGATGCTTTCGATGCCGAGCACCAGCAGGATGCCCAGCATACACCAGAGCGCTGCCGCCCCGTAATGGGGATCCGGCAGCGCTTTTACGCTGTCGTTCGCCCAGGGCCAGACTTTCACCAGCGAACCCAGCACGAAGCCCAGCAGCACGAGCATCGTCTGCTTCTCGAAGCGGCCCAGCAGCCAGTGCAGGAACTTTGAGAAAGCCAGGATGCCCACCACACAACCCAGGGCGAAAACGATGAGCACCGGCCAGTCGAGGTCGGCTACGGCCTGCATGATGAAATCGTACTTGCCCATAATCACCAGGATGAAGCTCCCGGAGATGCCGGGCAGGATCATCGTGCACACGGCGATGGCACCGCACAGGAAGATGAAAAACCAGTTGTCGGGCGTCTGCGTGGGCGACAGCGTGCACACCAGCAGCCCCAGCGCCACGCCGCCGAGCGTGAAGAGGACTTCCCGGATCCCCCACCCTTTGATGTCCTTGAACATCAGGATGGCCGAGGCGACGATCAGCCCGAAGAAAAACGCCCAGGTCTGCACGGGGAAATGCTGCAGCACATAGGTCATCAGCTTCGCGAGCGAGAACACGCTGAGCACCACGCCGACGGCCAGCCAGAGCAGGAACGTCCCGTGGACCTGCTGCCAGAAACCCTTGAAGTCCCCTTTCAACAGCGCCTTCCAGGTTTCCTTCTGCGTCAGGCTGCCCAGGGCCTCGATGATTTCCTTGTAGATGCCCGTAATCAGGGCGATGGTTCCGCCGGACACCCCCGGCACCACGTTGGCGGCGCCCATGAAGAAGCCCTTGAGCGCGACAACCAGGTTCTGTACGATTTTCATCTGATATAAAAAAAGGCCCTCCCGCTTGCACGGAAGGGCCCGGATTCAAACAAGCTTATTTCTCGTCTTCAATGGCAGCCTGCGCCGCTGCGAGCCGTGCGATCGGCACGCGGAACGGCGAGCAGGACACGTAGTTCAAGCCGATCTTGTGGCAGAACTTCACGGAAGCGGGATCGCCGCCGTGCTCGCCGCAGATACCGCACTTGAGTCCTTCGCGGGTGGAGCGGCCAGCCTTGACGGCATAGTCCACGAGCTTGCCCACGGCCTTGGTGTCGAGCGTCTTGAACGGGTCGGCATCCAGGATCTTGTTGCCCAGATAATCGCCCATGAAGGTGCTCACGTCGTCGCGGCTGAAGCCGAAGGTCATCTGCGTGAGGTCGTTCGTACCGAAGGAGAAGAACTCGGCGGTGCGGGCCATCCGGTCGGCGGTCAGCGCGGCGCGCGGGATCTCGATCATCGTACCGAACTTGTAGTCCACGTGCTCGTTGAGGCTAGCCTCGACTTCGGCGCGGATCTTCTCGCAGATGGCTTTCTGGAAGCGGAGCTCACGCTCGGAGATGGTGACCGGGATCATGATCTCGGGCTTCGGGTTGAAGCCTTCCTTCTTCAGCTCGATGGCGGCGGTGAAGATGGCGCGGAACTGCGTCTCGGAAATCATCGGATAGGTGATGTGGAGACGGACGCCGCGGTGACCCATCATCGGGTTGACCTCGTGGAGGCTTTCGCCGCGCTTCTCGATGTCGCGCTTCGTAATGTGGAGCTCTTCGGCCAGCTCAGCCTTCTTGTCCTCGGTCTGCGGCACGAATTCGTGCAACGGCGGGTCGAGCAGACGGAAGGTCACGGGCTTGCCGTCCATCACCTTCATCGTGCCCTTGACCGACGCCTTGATGTACGGCTCGAGTTCATTCAGGGCCGCACGGCGTTCGTCGTCCGTCTTGGAGAGGATCATCTTGCGGAGCTTGCTCAGCGGGGTCTCGGAGTTCTTGCCGTAGAACATGTGCTCGATACGGAACAGGCCGATGCCTTCGGCGCCGAAACTCAGGGCGCGGGCCGTGTCCTCCGGGTTGTCGGCGTTGGTGCGGACACCCAGTCTGCGGTACTTGTCGGCGATGGCCATGAACTTGACGAAGCGCGGGTTGTCGGATGCATCCATCGTCTCGATGCGCTCGGCATAGACGGCGCCCTTCGCACCGTTGAGCGAGAAGTACTCACCTTCGTGGTACACCTTGTCGGAACCGGCGAAGGAGACTTCCTTCTTGTCGAGGTTGATCTTCATGTCCTCGCAACCGACGATGCAGCACTTGCCCCAGCCGCGTGCCACGAGGGCGGCGTGCGAGGTCATACCGCCTTTCTGCGTCAGGATGCCGGCAGCGGCGCGCATGCCTTCCACATCTTCCGGAGAGGTCTCTTCGCGGACCAGGATCACCTTCTTCTTCGCGGCGGCCGCTTTCACGGCGTCGGCGTTGGTGAAGACGATCGTACCGACGGCGCCGCCCGGAGAGGCCGGGAGGCCGTGTGCCACGACCGTCGCCTTCTTCTCGGAGGCAGGGTCGAGGATCGGGTGCAGGATCTCGTCGAGCTGGGCCGGCGAAACACGCGTCACGGCCGTCTTCTCGTCGATCATGCCTTCTTCGAGCATATCCATCGCCATGTTGAGGGCGGCCAGGCCGGTGCGCTTGCCGATACGGCACTGCAGCATCCAGAGCTTGCCTTCCTGGATCGTGAACTCGATGTCCTGCATGTCGTTGAAATGCTTCTCGAGGAGCATGCGGATATCGTCGAGTTCCTTGTACACGGCGGGCATCGCATCTTCGAGCGACTTCAGGTGCGCGTTCTGCGGGCTCTTGGTGGCGTTGTTCAGCGGGTTCGGGGTGCGGATGCCGGCCACGACGTCCTCGCCCTGCGCATTGATGAGCCATTCGCCATAGAACTTGTTGTCACCGTTGGCCGGGTTGCGGGAGAACGCCACGCCCGTCGCCGAGGTGTCACCCATGTTGCCGAACACCATCGACTGCACGTTGACGGCGGTGCCCCAGTCATCGGGAATACCTTCGATCTGGCGGTACTTGATGGCGCGCTTGCCGTTCCACGACTTGAATACGCCGCCGATGGAACCCCAGAGCTGCGCTTCGGCCGTGTCGGGGAATTCGACGCCGAGCACTTCCTTGATGCGAACCTTGAACCGTTCGGCCAGGTCTTTGAGCTCCTCGGCCGTGATCTCGGTGTCGGACTTGTAGCCCTTCTCCTCCTTGAGGTCTTCCATCATCTTGTCGAGCTGCTGGCGGATGGCCTTGCCGTCCTCCGGCTCGATGCCTTCCGCCTTCTCCATCACGACGTCGGAATACATCATGATGAGACGGCGGTATGCGTCATAGACGAAACGGGGATTCTGGGTCTTTTCGATCATGCCCGGAATGGTGGCGGAGCAGAGGCCGATGTTCAGGATGGTATCCATCATGCCCGGCATCGAGCTGCGCGCACCGGAACGGCAGCTGACCAGCAGCGGGTTCTTCGGGTCGCCGAATTTCTTGCCCATGATGGCCTCGGTCGCCTTGAGCGCTTCGGCCACGTCGTGCTTCAGTTCTTCGGTATAGCCACCGCCGAGTGCATAGTACTCCGTGCAGCACTCCGTCGTGATGGTGAAACCTGCCGGGACAGGGATGCCCAACGTACACATTTCCGCGAGGTTGGCGCCCTTACCGCCCAGGAGATTGCGCATCTGGCCGTTGCCTTCAGCTTCCTTACCTCCGAATCGATAAACTCTTTTCATAGATTGTAACGTTTAATGATTGTATTGATTAATGATAATTGTCCGTGGAATCATCTTTTCATCTTACAAATGTAAATATTTTTTCCCAAAAATCCTAAATTTGCATCATGAAACTGCTTATTATGACAATTCTCGTAGCAAAAGTAGCCTTTTCCACCCCCGAACCGTCCATCGAAGAAGTGAAGGCCCGGTTCGATGAGGCCGCCGTCGAATGGCACGCCATCGACCAAGTCAACTGGGCGGACTTCCCTTACAAGCCGGACGTCCGTTTCCGCATCATGCATTCCGAAACGGAGATCTACCTTCAGTACGAAGTACGGGAGGAAGGCGTCCGCGCCACGTACGGCCAGGATGCCGGATCCCTTCCCTATCTCGATGACTGTGTCGAGTTCTTCATGATCCCCTCCGAGCGCGACAGCGCGTATTTCAACCTGGAGATGAACTGCATCGGGCACGGCACTTTCCACTTTGGCCCAAACCGGAACGAACGGCACCGCTGCGGCGAGGAGATCGTCCGCCAGATCCGCCGCGAGTCGACGCTGGGCAGCGAAGCCTTCGGCACGCGCGAAGGGCCGCAGGCCTGGACGCTCACCATCGCCGTCCCGAAGCGGCTCTACGCCCAGTCCGACCTGAACCTTACGTCATTCAGCGGCCGGACCGTACGGGCCAATTTCTATAAGTGCGGCGACCATACGGCCGTCCCCCACTTCCTGAGCTGGAACCCCGTAGGAAGCCCGCGGCCGAACTTTCACACGCCGGAATGGTTCGGCGAAATCCATTTCGAATGATTTTTTGAAAAAAAAGTTGCAAGTACAAAAAATATTTGTATTTTTGCAGTCCCAAAAATGAAGCAACCTCTTGCGAAAGTGATCAGAAGAAATCCAGCAACGTTGCGCTTAAGAGCAGTTTAGAATATGGATTTAATGAAAGTAGCCTGCGACGCGCTGGCACAAGAACAGAAAGGATTTCCCGACTTCAAGGCCGGTGACACCATCACCGTTACCTACAAGATCAAGGAAGAGAACAAGGAGCGTCTTCAGAAATTCCGTGGCATCGTGATCCAGAAACGCGGCGCCGGCATTTCCAAGACCTTCACCGTACGCAAGATGTCGAACGGAATCGGAGTGGAGCGTATTTTCCCGTACAACTCCCCTTTCATCGACTCGATTGAACTCAACAAGGTCGGTAAGGTGCGTCGCGCACGTATCTTCTACCTCAGAGGCCTGACCGGCAAGAAAGCCCGCATCAAGGAGAAAAAGAGAGCTACCCTCACTGCTTCCGCAGCCGAGTAGAGCTCACCCCTGGCTCCCTAGCTCAACTGAATAGAGCATCTGACTACGGATCAGAAGGTTATGGGTTTGAATCCCGTGGGAGTCACAAAGTTTTGAAGAGGGTGACTAAAAAGTGGTCACCCTCTTTTTTGTGTCCGATTGTGGCCTGAG
>CAMZGD010000016.1 GCA_947306365.1 uncultured Bacteroidales bacterium | reverse complement strand
TCAAGACAGCAAATGGTTTGGGTATTGCTGTTATCTTCGTGCTCCTGTGCACGCTCCCGCTGAACTACCTGCTCAACAAGTACGTCCTGCAGCCTGGCGCGCTCGCCTGGCTCGGCGAACGCTTCGCCGGCGTGGACTTGAGCTTCCTGAGCTTCATCCTCTTCATCGCCGTGATCGCGGCGTTCGTGCAGATCGTCGAGATGGTGGTGGAGAAATACCTGCCGGCCCTGTACTCGTCGCTGGGCATCTTCCTGCCGCTGATCGCCGTGAACTGCGCGATCCTCGGCGGCTCGCTCTTCATGCAGCAGCGCGAGTTCGTGAACTGCGGCGAGGCGGCGGTCTACGCGCTGGGTTCCGGCATCGGCTGGTGGCTTGCCATCGTGGCCCTGGCCGCCATCCGCGAGAAGCTGGCCTACTCGAAGGTCCCGGCGCCCCTCAAGGGCCTGGGCATCACCTTTATGGTGGTGGGCCTGATGGGCATGGCCTTCATGACGTTCATGGGCATTTCACTGTAACGGAAGGAGGATTCAGCTATGAGTAATACGATTCTTGCAGCAATCCTCGTGATTGTCGTGGTCACGCTCATCCTCGTGGCCCTGCTGCTGTTCATCAAGATCAAACTGACCCCTTCCGGAACGGTGAAGATCGACATCAACGACGGCAAGAAGGTGCTCGACGTGCCGCAGGGCGGCTCGCTTCTGAACACCCTGGCCGAACAGAAGATCTTCCTGCCTTCCGCCTGCGGCGGCAAGGGCAACTGCGGCCAGTGCAAGTGCCAGGTCCTCGAGGGCGGCGGAACCATCCTTCCCACCGAAACGGGTTTCTTCACCCGCAAGCAGATCGCCGACAACTGGCGGCTCGGCTGTCAGGTGAAGGTCAAGGACAACCTCAAGATCCAGGTGCCCGACTCCGCGCTCAGCGTCAAGAAGCTCGAGTGCGAGGTCATCTCCAACAAGAACGTGGCCACCTTCATCAAGGAGTTCACCGTCCGCCTGCCGGAGGGCGAGAACATCGAGTTCAAGAGCGGCGAGTACATCCAGATCGACATCCCGGCCTACGACGTCAGCTTCGCCGATATGGACATCGACCCGATCTATCGTCCGGACTGGGAGAAATACGGCTTCTTCGACATCAAGTACAAGAACACCGTTCCGACTATCCGTGCCTACTCGATGGCCTCGTATCCGGCCGAGAAGAACGTCATTAAGCTCAACGTGCGCATCGCGACGCCGCCGTTCGACCGCAGCCAGCCGAAGGGTGTGTTCAAGATGCTGCCGGTGCCTCCAGGCATCGCCTCGACGTTCGTCTTCTCCCGCAAGCCGGGCGACAAGGTCTGGATCAGCGGCCCCTACGGCGAGTTCCTGCTTCCGAAGGACGATCCCGACAGCCAGGAATATGTGTTCGTGGGCGGCGGCGCCGGCATGGCTCCGCTCCGCAGCCACATCATGCACCTGTTCAAGACGCTCCGGACCAAAAAGGAAGTGCACTTCTTCTATGGCGCCCGCGCGCTCGTCGAGGCTTTCTACCTCGAGGATTTCGCGGAGATCGAGCAGGAGTTCCCGAACTTCCACTTCCACCTGGCGCTCGACCGTCCGGATCCGGCCGCCGATGCCGCGGGTGTGAAGTACACCGCCGGTTTCGTCCACAACGTGATGAACGAGACGTACCTCAAGGACCACGAGGCCCCCGAGGACATCAAGTACTTCATGTGCGGTCCGCCGATGATGGTGTCTTCCGTCGTCAACCTGCTGGATTCCCTCGGCGTCGAACCCGAGAGCATCCTCTACGACAACTTCGGCGCGTAATCACGGAGGCGGCCCGCCGCCATCCGTGTCTGTACCGGCCCGGGTGCGGGGAATCCTTTCCCGCACCCGGGCCCTGTTTCCGCGAAGGGACGCAACGTTTCCGGGTATCGTGCATCTTATAGTACAGAAGCCACGCATTATGAAACGATTCTTACTGATCGCGCTTGCCCTGATGGGGAGCCTTTCCGCAGGGGCGCAGGAAAACGCTGCCAGGAAGCAGCTGGAGAGCAATGTCATGCTGGGTGCCGGCCTGTTCGGCGAGACCGGCAACCAGGCCCGGGTCGTCTTTCCCGGCGCCGTATTGCGCCTGTCCTACGGACTGGATGTGCGGATGGGCGAACGATGGTCCCTGATGCCGGGCGCCGGTCTTCGCTCCCAGTTGGGAGAAGTCAACCACATCGGCTGGGACGGCGGAGACCCGGAGGGGATGTCGATGGCCGATGTCTTCTGCCAGGCCCGCTACCATCTTGATACGGAAGGGACCGGCGTGGTCATCGGACTGGGGCCTCAGGTCTCCTATATGGTCGTTCCCGACACATACTACATCGATGCCGATCCCTTCGATCCCAGGAACGGAAAGGAAAAGTTCTGGAAATGGGACATCGGCCTGCAGCCCGGCATCGTCTTCCAGCGCGGAAAGCATTTCCAGTGGGGTTTTGAAGCCAGCGTCGGCCTGCGGAACATGCTGCGTCAGTATCCCGACTGCAACGTGTCCGGCAGCGTCCGTCTGCACTACCTTCTCTTTGTCTGCGGCTGGCATTTCTGACGCCGCCGTCCGCCCTCTCCCCGGCCAGTGATGCTCTGGCTATTCTGTCCTCAAAAACAGCCTCTTTTGTGGACGGAGAGTCGAATTTTGGCCTCTCATCCTCAAATATATGCCTTTTTGAGGATGAAATCTTCTATTTCAGGACAAGTCAAACAAAATCGCGCCGAATGGCGCGGGGGTTGGGGGGATGTGCCCCCGTATACGAAGGAGGCGGCTTGCCGCCGACTGGTCACAAGAAAGGCTTCTGGATTTCCAGAAGCCTTTCTTGTGACCCGCTTGGGGCTCGAACCCAAGACCCCAGCATTAAAAGTGCTGTGCTCTACCAACTGAGCTAGCGAGTCAGCCCTTTTGGGGACTGCAAAAGTATACAATTATTTGCAATCTCCCAAAAATTTATTCCAACTTGTACTCGCTCAGGTTGGTAAGGGCGGGATAGCCCTTGTAGGTGGTGGTCTTGCCCCTGACGAAGATTTCCCGGTGCAGGACCGCATCCCGGTTGGCCGGCCGGTCCAGGCCCAGCGCCTCCTTGTGCGCCTTCTTCGTCAGCTGAAGGGCCAGACAGTCGTCGGGTTCGGTGCAGCCGGTGTCGTCCGCCAGGATGACGGCCGTCCCCAGGACGTCGCCATGGCAGCCGAAATCGATGGATGCGTCGGCGGAGAGTCCGCCGACGATGAAGCCCCGGACCCAGACGGTGTCGCCGGTGAAATCGCGGACAATCAGTTCTTCGACGCCGAGGACCTCGTCCATCGGAATCTCGGGCTCCGTGTCCTTGCCGGAGTCCGTTTCCCAGAAATCGGGCATCCAGGTGCAGGATGCGAGCAGGGTGGCGGAGATTATCGCCGCCATCACAGATCTTTTCATATAACCTCCTTTTTTAACAGTCACGGACGGGGAACATCCCCGCCTTCCACAAAGAAAGGGCATTTTTCCGAAACGGAACCGACGAAAAAGCAATTTTTCAAAGAAAAGCGTTAAATTTGAAGATTGATATCTCGCGGATGGCAGGATCCACATTGAAAGACAAGACCTCGAAGGGGCTCTTCTGGGGCGGGATGAGCAGTTTCTTGCAGCAGCTGCTCAATGCCGCCTTCGGCATCTATCTGGCCCGTACGCTTGCGCCCGACGACTATGGCCTGGTCGGGATGCTGGCCATCTTCACCCTGCTGGCGACGGTGATGCAGGAATGCGGATTCCCGTCGGCGCTGATCAACCGGAAGGAAATCCGGCACGATGACTACAACGCCGTATTCTGGTTCACCCTGACCGTGTCGGCGATCTGCTACATCGTGCTGTTCTGCTGCGCGCCGCTGATCGCCCGGTATTTCCACCAGCCCGCGCTGGTCGGCCTGGCCCGCCTGAGTTTCGTGAGTTTCATCCTCGTCGGCCTGGGTACGGCGCACCGGACGTATCTGTTGAAGAAACTGATGATCCGGGAGATGGCGGTCGTGAGCATCGTCTCCGTGATCATCTCCGGTACGGTGGGCGTCATCCTGGCGTCCCGCGGCTTTGCGTACTGGACGCTGGCTATCCAGGCCCTGGTCCTCAATGCGCTGTCCACCGCCGGCTACTGGCTGTTCTCGAAGTGGCGCCCCTCGTTCCGCCTGGACCTGCGCCCGATCCGGGAAATGTTCTCCTACGGCATCCGGATCTGGTTTACCAGCATGCTGGCTATCGTGAACAGCAACCTGGTGTCCGTGTTCCTGGGACGCTACTATTCCGCGGAACGCGTCGGCTATTACACCCAGGCCAACAAGTGGAGCCAGATGGGCGTCAGCGTCCTGACGGGGATGGTGACCAGCGTCGCGCAGCCAGTCCTGGCCAGCGTGACGGAAGAAAGCCAGCGGCAGCTGCGCGTGTTCCGGAAGATGGTCCGCTTTGCAGCGTTCATCGCTTTCCCCGCCATGCTGGGCCTGGCCTTCATCGCGCCGGAATTCATCACGATCGTGCTGACGGATAAATGGAACGACAGCATCGTGCTGCTGCAGATCCTCTGCGCCGGGGCCGCCTTCACGCCGGTGATCCACGTCTGCTCCAACCTGATCCTCAGCCGGGGCAAGTCTTCTTCCTATATGTGGAGCCAGATTACGCTGTTCGCGCTGATCCTCGGCCTGGTGTTCCTGCTCGCCCCGTCCGGCATCACGGCCATCGTGGCGGGCATCACGGCCATCAACGCCCTCTGGATTTTCGTCTGGGCGTTCCTGGCGCACCGGGAAATCGGCTATACGTTCGGGCAGCTGATGAACGACCTGCTTCCCTTCCTGGGCATCGCCGCCGTGTCCATCGCCGCCGCCTGGCTCCTGACCCGCTGGATTTCCGTCCCCTGGCTGCTGATGACCGCCAAGATCGTCGTGACGGCGGCCGTGTATGTCTTCCTGATGTGGGCCACCCGGTCGGTCACCTTCCGCGAGAGTGTCCAGTTCCTTTTACACAGAAATCAAACCGAATAAGGATATGTTCTTCGATCGCATCAAGCATGCAAGGTTGTTCCGGCCGCTGTTGGAAGAGGTCCGGAAGCAGAATGCCACCCGTGCCGAAATCCTGAAAGCGCTGTCGTTCAACAGTACGGTCGCCGACAGCGCGTGGCTGAAATACAAGAGCTTTTCACCGGGCCTCTGGGCCGCCGACTTCGGCCTGCTCTATACGCTGTACCGTGCCCTGGGCAGCATGAAGCCCCGCAGCATCGCGGAGTTCGGCCTGGGCCAGTCGTCCAAGATGGTCCATCAGTATGCCGGTTATTTCCAGGCCGATGCGGTCACGTATGAGCACGACGCCGAGTGGGTGAAGTTTTTCAACGAAGGCCGGGACGGCGACTATCCCGTGCGGGTGGAGCTGCTGGAACTGGAAACGATCCGGTACAAGGACTGCGAGACGGTCACCTACAAGGGGCTGGAGCAGGCGGTTGCCGGAAAGCAGTTCGACTTCGTGCTGGTCGACGGTCCGTTCGGGAGCGACCGCTATTCGCGTCCGGAGGTCCTGGAAATCGTCAAGGGCCATCTTGCGCCGCGGTTCTGCATCATTATGGACGATACAGACCGGACCGGCGAGCGGGAAACGGCGCAGGAAGTGATGAATGAACTGAAAAACCGGAACATCGCTTTCTGTTCGACGACTTGCCAGGCTTCGAAGCAGCATACGATTATCTGTTCGGCCGATTTGAAATTCCTGACCACGCTGTAGCATGGAAGCCCCTTCGCCCGTTGTCCTCTTCACCTATAGCCGTCTCCGGAATACCCGGGAGACGGTGTCGTGTCTCCTTGCGAACAGGGAGGCGGCGGCGACCGACCTGATCGTCTATTCTGACGCGCCCAGGAACGGGAAGGCGGCTGCCGACGTCGCCGCCGTCCGGGCGTATCTCCACGGCGTCACCGGCTTCAAGTCCGTGCGGATCGTGGAACGGGAGACGAATTACGGGCTGGTCAGGAACATCACGGCGGGCGTCACTGAGACGGTCGGCCGGTACGGACGCATCATCGTCCTGGAAGACGACCACAGCGTGTCGCCCTTCTTCCTGCAATACATGAACGAGGGTCTGGAACGCCTGAAGGACCGGACGGACATCGCCTGCATCCACGGCTACGTCTATCCCCACAAGGAGCAGCTTCCCGAAGCTTTCCTGGTCAAGGGAGCCGACTGCTGGGGATGGGCTACCTGGAAGCGGGCCTGGGACCTGTTCGACAGCGATGCCGGACGGCTGTACCGGGAGATCGTACGGCAAAGGCGGAAGCGGGAGTTCGATTTCAACGGGTCCTATCCCTACCTGCGGATGCTGAAAGACCAGGCCGAGGGGAAGGCGGGGTCCTGGGCGATCTGCTGGTACGCTTCCGCGTTCCTGCAGGATAAATTTACCGTGTACCCGGACAAACCGCTTGTGCGCCTCAACAGTCTGTCCGATGCGGGAGAGCACACGGCTCCGGATGCGGGGCAGCTGCGGTTCGCCGTGACGCTCGCGGATACCCCGCTGGATTGGGAGGCAGCGTCGCTCGAAGCCGAAAGCCCCCGGGGAAGGAAAGCGTTCGAACGGTTCTTCTGGTCGCTCAAGTCGCGGCGGGAACGGCTGGTCCGCTGTTTCTGGAAAAATTTGTAACTTTGTCCAATCGATAGAAAGCATCGAAGCATGTTAGTCACTGACTGTACGGTATTGGATCTGCCCAAGCTTGCGGATGGCCGGGGGAACCTGTCGATCATCGAGGATAACCGGCAGATCCCGTTCGCGATCAAGCGGGCCTACTGGATTTATGACGTCCCGGGCGGCGACGAGCGGGGCGGCCACGCCTACCGGCGGAACCAGGAGTTCATCGTCGCGCTGTCCGGGAGCTTCGACGTGGTCATCCGCGACGGGCAGGACGAACGTGTTTTCAGCCTGAACCGTTCGTACAAGGGCGTGTACGTGCCCGGCGGCCTTTGGCGGGTGATGCGGAACTTCTCGACCAATTCGGTGGCGCTGATCCTGGCCTCGGAGGAATACGACGAGGGCGACTATATCATGGATTTTGATGAATTCAAGCAATGGAAAGCCGATGAAGCCGCTGACCGTATTTGACTGCAGTTTCCTCTCCCTGGAGAAGAATCACGAGCCGGAGGGCAACCTGACCTACGTCTACAACGGGGTCCACGTCCCGTTCGACATCCGGCGGGTTTTCTATTCCTACGACATACCGGGCGGTGAATCGCGGGGGGCGCACGCCCACCGGGAATGCCACCAGCTGCTTGTCGCGGCCAGCGGGAGTTTCGAGGTTGTCCTCGACGACGGCATCAACCGGCGGACCGTGACGCTGAACCGTCCTTTTTACGGCCTGTATGTCCCGCCGGGCATCTGGGCGGAGGAACAGGGATTCTCGTCGGGTTCCATCTGCCTGGTGCTGGCATCCCATCCGTATGCGGAGGAAGACTATATCCGCAGTTATGACGAATTCCTGAAATACGTGAACGGCAATGGTTAAGTTCCTGGACCTGAAAGCGGTCACGGCGTTGCACCGGGATGAGATCCAAGAGGCGGTCCGCTCGGCCGTCGATTCCGGCTGGTACCTGCTCGGCGAGCGCGTGGGCCAGTTTGAACGGGCATACGCATCCTATATCGGGACGAAGCATGCCGTGGGCTGCGCCAACGGGCTGGACGCCCTGGCCTGCATCTACCAGGCCTGCCTGGAGCTCGGCCGGATGAAGCCGGGCGACGAAGTGATCGTTCCGGCCAATACCTATATCGCCTCCATTCTGGCCATTACCCAGAACGGCCTGGTCCCCGTGCTGGTCGAGCCGCGGGAAGATATGCTGGAGATCGATCCCGACCGGATCGAATCCCATATTACGAACCGTACGCGTTCCCTGATGATCGTCCATCTGTACGGGCGGTGCGCCTATTCCGAAAAGATCGGCGACCTGTGCCGGAAATACAACCTGCTGCTGGTGGAAGACAATGCCCAGGCGCACGGATGCCGTTGGAACGGCCGCCGCACGGGCAGCCTGGGATTTGCGGCCGGCCACAGCTTCTATCCCGGCAAGAACCTGGGCGCGTTGGGCGATGCGGGCGCCGTGACCACGGACGATGACGCGCTGGCCGCTGCCGTGCGGGCCATCGCCAACTACGGCTCTTCGCGGAAATATGTGTTCGACTACTGCGGCCGCAACAGCCGGCTCGATGAAATCCAGGCGGCCGTCCTGGGTGTCAAGCTGAAGTACCTGGATGCCGAAAACGAGCGCCGCAGGGCCATTGCCCGGATGTATTACAGCCAGATCCGGAATCCCCGGATCCACTGGCCTGCCGTCTTGCCGGATGAACAGAACGTGTTCCATCTTTTCCCGGTCCTTGCAGAGGAGCGGGACCGGTTGCAGCAGTTCCTGCAGGAAAACGGCATCCAGACGCTGATCCATTATCCGATTCCGCCGCATAAACAGGCCTGTTACCGGGCGTGGAACGGCCGTTCGCTTCCCGTGACCGAGAAGATTCACGCGCAGGAGCTTTCGCTGCCCATCGGACCGGCGATGACGGACGCGGACGTGGAGACGGTCATCGATGCCCTCAACCGGTTCGGGCGATGAAGAAGGTTCTCTGCACGCTCTTCGGCTTTTCCTATCTGGACAAGGGTCTGGTGCTGTACGAATCCCTGGAAAGGGTTGCCGGCGATTTCGTGCTTTACACCCTCGCGATGGACGACGAGTGCCATTCGTACCTGCAGGACTGCGGGTATGACAGAATGGTCCCGATCCGGTTGTCCGACTTTGAGAACGATGCACTCCGGGAAGCGAAGGGGAACCGTTCGTTCGGCGAATACTGCTGGACGTGTTCGGCCGCGCTGATCGAATACGTCCTGGACCGGTACGGGGAGCCCTGCTGCGCCTATATCGACGCCGACATGGCTTTCTACGCGGATCCGGGCGTGCTGTTCGACGAATTGGAACGGCGCGGCGGGTCGGTGCTCCTGACCGGACACCGGTTCTGCCGGTTCGAAAAGGAACGCGAGGCGTCTGCGGGCCGGTTCTGCGTGGAATTCAATCTGTTCCGGAACGACGACGCGGCGCGTGGCGTGTTGCGGCACTGGGTGGACCAATGCCTGGAAAGCTGTTCCGCCGATATGGACGGCGGCTCGTTCGGCGACCAGCGCTATCTGGACGACTGGGTGGATACCTACGGGTTCGTGCTGGAGACGGCGCATCCCGGCGCCGGGGTGGCGCCCTGGAACCTTCCGCAGTACCGGCTTGTCTCGCACGATCCGGTTTCAGGCGGCTATCGCCTGCGGGTCGGGGGCCGGGAAACCGAGCTGGTCTTTTTCCATTTCGCCGGACTGAAATACGTCAACCGGAACCTGGCGGACATCAGCGTGTACTATTACTGGGGCATCGACGACCGTTTCGTCGTTCCGCTCTATTCGGATTACCTGCAAGCCCTGGAACGGTACAAGCGGCAGGTGCAGGAAAAGACGGGAAAGGAAATCCTCCTCACGTCGCATCCCGCTTTCACGAAGGACCGACCGTCGGCGGGCGGACGGGTACGGTCGCTCTTCCGGCGCCTGTGCGCGCCGCACGGCCTGAAGCATTTCTTCTGGGTGGAGGTGCCGCAGAAACTGCAGCGCCGCAGGAATCTCTTCCGGATAACCGATTGAACGGCAGCCGCTACAGCGGCTTGTAATACCTGGCGACCAGCCGCAGGACCGGATTGGCGATCCAGCCCGGTGTGAGGCGCTTGAACGTGTCCACCATCCGGATATGCCGGAGAATCCGGCGTTTTTCGCGGCGGACGTCGAAGCCCTGCGATTCGATGATGGAATAGATCTCGCGGGCGGAGGCCAGGTGGTTCTCGCGTGTGACGCCGCCGCGCTTCTCCACGCGGGCGATGAGGCGGTCGATGCGCAGGAAGACCTTTCCGGCCAGGTAGAACGTGGAAAACTGCTCGAAATCGGCCGCGTAGCGGTACTGCAGGTTGAAGGGATGGAGCCGCATCAGTTCCGTCCGGGTGAACGCGGCTTGCGGCGAGATGCACATCTTGTGGTTCCGGTAGGCCTGTTCGGGCCTGCGCACGACCGGGCCGTATTCCCACAGTTCTTCGGTGTCGCCGAACACGACATCGCAGTCGGGATGTTCGCCGAGGAAGGCCGCCACGTCGGCGACGACGCGGTCGTCGGCAAATACGTCGTCGGCGTTCATCATGATGACATAGTCGCCGGTCGCGGCCGCCGCTCCCTTGTTCATCGCATCGTAGAGGCCCCGGTCGGGCTCGCTGGAGATGTAGTCGATCCGGTCGCGGTACCGGTCCACGACGGCCATCGTACCGTCGCTGCTGGCTCCGTCGATAATCAGGTATTCAAGGTTTTCATAGCGCTGTCCGAGGACGGACAGCAGGGTCTTCTCAATCACGTCCACGGCGTTGAACGTGACGGTTACGACGGATATCTTCGGCAGGTTCATCGCACGATCCCGGTTTGGCGGAGGGAGTCCCAGATTCCCTGCGGGGAGATCCGGTAGAGGATTTCCTTCAGGCGGGCGCGTTTCTCGAAGTGGATGCGCGCCGCGGACCGGCTGGTGCGCCGGGCCTGCTCGAGCGGCCGGTCGAAGATGCCGTAGAGGAAGGCCTGGAGGTTTTCCTCCATCCGGTCGATGTCCCGCTCCGGTCCCGTGAGGGCGGGCGTCCGCATCATTTTCAGGTAGAGTTCGTCGTTCTGGTCGATGCGCCGTACGGCGTCGATCACCTCGCTCCAGGAACGGAAATCGTGGCAGTTGACGAACGACTGGGTGTTGAATTCCCGTCCGATGAAGGGATTGCCCCAGTAGATCGGAATGGTCTGGGCCGCGAAAGCCTGCATCAGCACGTCAGAGGTGTAGCCCGGATGGCTGCATTCCTCGAACGCGACGGCGAACTTGTAGTTGGACAGGAACTGCTGCCGTTCGGTGACGACGCCTTCCAGGTTGTTGTGCAGGTGGCCGCCCGCGTCCACGGGGCGGTATTCGGAAAGCCGTTCGAAGAAGAGGTCGCGCTCGGGCGTCTCGTCCTCCAGCCCGTAATAGAAGCCGCAGAACCCGCCCTTGCTCCGGATGTCGCCGGACGTGAAATAGGTCTTGTCGTTCATCAGCCCGAAGTCCTCCCGGTCCAGGTAGTAGGCGGGGAAGCGGAAGTAGCGGTCGCCGAGCGTCAGGTAGTCGAAGCCGATGGCATAGTCGCAGAAATTGAAGTCGGGGGCGATGTTCTCCCGGGTATAGAAGATCCGGATGCAGTCGTAGCGCAGGTGGCGCTCCCCGTAGTTCGAATAGAAGACATAGTCCGGCTCCTTGCTCAGTTCGACCGAATATTTCTGGAGCAGGGTCCGGTAGAGCAGGCTTTTTTCCGGAACGAATCCCGGCTCGAAATCAACGAAGGCGACTTTGATCAGTTTTCCCATGACATTACTTGAACAGATTGTTGGAGAGATAGTCCCGGGCGGCGAGCAGCCAGCCTTTCCGGATCACCAGCCGGCGGACGAGGCAGCGGCGGCCACGGTAACGTCCGCTGCTGCGCGCATAGCGTTCGAAGCTGCGGAGACTGGCCAGGCGCTGTCGCCACCGGTCCGGGTCGCGGCGACCGCTGAGCGACTGGGGGGCGACTTCATAGTGATAGAGCGGGGCCTGCACGCGGGCGACCCGGCCGGCGGAGAGCCAGCAGCAGCAGACCAGGCAGGTGTCTTCGGCGCTGCGGGAGGCGGGGAACCGGATCTGGTTTTCCAGCAGGAACGCCCGCCGGAAGAGGTACGTCCACAGATAGGTGACCAGCTCGCGCAGCACACGGCGGCGGGTCCGCTCGTCGAGGGCGCCGTCCGGAAAGACGGGATTGCACAGCCGGCGGGTCCGGTCTCCTTCGTGGCGAAGCGCGTCGCAGCAGGCCAGGTCGGCCCGGGCGGCCGAAGCGGAGGCATACAGCCGTGCGCAGAAGTCCGGTTCCAGCCGGTCGTCGCTGTCCAGGAAGGCCACGTATTCGCCGGTGGCGGTTTCAAGGCCCTTGTTGCGGGCGGTGCCGGGACCGGCATTGGCCAGCGTCTCCGTGAAACGGAACACCTTGGGTCCGGCATAGGCCGCCAGGTGTGCACGGGCCAAGGCCAGGCTGTCGTCCGGACCGTGGTCGTCCACCAGCACGACCTCGATGCTGTCGAGGGTCTGGGCGATCACGGAGTCGAGGCAGGCGGCGATCGTGTCGCGGGCGCCGTACACCGGAATGATGAGGGATACGTCAGCCATCGCGGTGCAGTTTTTTCCGGGCAAGCCGGCGTTTCAGTTTATAGGGCCACCGCAGCATCCGTTGCGGCACTTTCACGATCCAGCGGACGACCTTGTTGCCGGCGAACGCCAGCCGGTCGGCCGGGCCGAAGGACGGTACGGGCAGGCCGCGGAGCGCGTAGGCTTCGCGGATGACGGCGTCGATGCGCGCCCGCTGCATTCCCTGCGACGGCTCGATCCGCCGTACGATCCAGGACGGCATCGAATAGAAGCGCGAGAACCAGGTGTGGAGGCACAAGGTCCGTCCTTCCGGGTCGAGGGCTATGGTCGTGGTGCCGTCGCGATGGCGTTCCGCCTTCAGGTAGAGCGTAGGGAAGGTGGCCGCCATCCAGCGGAAGAAGGGATAGTAGGGCTCGGCGTCTTCGAGCTGCGGCCTGAGCTGGCTGTGGTCGAATCGCGTACGGATCAGCGCCAGGTCGAGGATGTTGAAGAACGGGTTGGTCACCACGCGGTCGCGCCCGGTCGTGGCGGGGTCTCCGTCGGAGCAGCCGATGTTGGCATAGCCGCCCGTCCGCAGGACACGGACCAGGTCGAGCAGGGCCCGGGTGTCGATGAGGAAGGCGTCTTCGTCGATGTTGACGGCAATGTCGCATTCCCGGTCGCGCAGCATCGTATAGAAGTAGCCGTCCGCCCGCTGGTCGGTCAGGCGGACGCAGGGAATCGGGTTCCCGTCCGCATCCCGGAGGCCTTCGTAAAGGCCTTTGGACAGGCGGTAGAGCTTCAGGTCGAAGGAGCGCGTGTAGATCTTAATGCGGGGCTGTGGCATTTTTCCGGTTCTTGACCAGCCTGACGACCGCCGCTGCGGCGATGGCCAGGATGGCGAGGTACATCACGCCGATGCAGCACAGGGCGATCGCATCGCCCTTGCGGACGCTGTCGGGGTCGAAAAGGAAGGTGATATGGTGGCTTCCGGCCGGCACGTCAAGGCCGCGGAGCAGGTAGTTTACGCGGTAGTGGTCCACCGGCTTCCCGTCGATCGACGCCTTCCATCCGTACGGATAGTAGATCTCGGAAAAGACGATGACGCCCGGCGTGGACGTGGTGGCTTCATAGTCGATCTGCTTCGGCGTGTAGGCCGTCAGCTTCACGGCGGCGTCCGGTGCGATGCCCGGCTCCAGGTCGGATACCTTTTCGGCGAACTGGCGGTCCAGCACGGCTTCGGTCGTCAGGTCGAGGGTCTCCAGGGCGTCGCTCTCCGCCTGCGCGTCATCCACTACGTGGAGCCGCCCCACGAACCAGGCGTTGCCCAGTGCCTGGGGATTCAGCCGGGCCACGGCCTGGCCGTCTTCCGGGATGATCAGGTACTTGGCGTTGAGCATGCTGATCACGGGCATGCTGCCTTGCGAGAGATGCTCGTCGATCAGGTCCTGGTACCGGCGGAGCTTGGCGGCGTGGTAGCCGCCGATGGACTTCAGGTAATAGGAGGTACGGGCTTCGTTGTATGTGTTGGTGGTAAGGTTCAGTACGCGGAAATGCGGGTCCGGATCCTGGAGCAGCTGCTCTTCGTAAGGCAGCTTCTCGAAGGCGGAACCGGTGTTTTTCGGGAACTGGAAGTAATCGTCGTTGAAGTACCTGCGGTCGACCGGCCACATGTCGGCTATGACCAGGACACCGAGCAGGGCGATGACCCAGGGGTACCGGAGTTTCTTTTCGTTGAACAGGAAGAGCGTCGCGAAAGCCGCGGCGATGAAGGCGAAGCTCCGCCAGCTGTCGCGGACCAGGAGTGCGGCGCGGTCGTCCAGGATGGCCCGGTACATCGCGTCGGGAATCAGCTGGACGAACGCTTCGTCGCCGGGGCCTACGAAGGAGAAGAGCGAGCGCCCCGCCAGGGCGAACAGCAGGCAGAGACCGGCCGTGATGGCGCCGGAAAGGATGAGTCCCCTGCGGACCCGCGCTTTCGGGACGGAGCCGTCCAGGACCGCCTTCACCGCCAGGAATCCCAGCAGGGGCATGGCGATCTCCGCCACGATGAGGATGGAGGACACCGCCCTGAATTTATTGTACAACGGGAAATACTTGAAGAAGAACTCCGTGAGCCAGAGGCAATTGTGCCCCCAGGCAAGCATGATGGAGAAGATCGTCGAGGCCAGCAGCGCCCACTTGTACGGCCCGCGCACGATCAGGCAGCCGAGCAGGAAGAGGAAGCATACGATGGCCCCCACGTAGATGTTGCCCGCCGTGAAGGGCTGGTCGCCCCAGTAGAGCGGTGCGCGTGTGCAGAAATCCCGGGCCGTGGAGGCGGGGAAGCCCAGTTTCACGATGGTCTGCCAGGTGTGGGAATCCTTGCCGAGCGGATGGGTGGACGATCCGCCCTTGAAGCCCGGAACCAGGAAGGAGAAGGTCTCGTCGATGCCGTAGCTCCACTGGGTGGCGTAATCGATGTCGAGTCCCTTGGTGTTGGAGACGGTCTCGCCCGCCTTGACCAGGTCGGAGTGGCCGCCGCGCATCGTTTCGCGGGTGTATTCCCGGTTCGCGAAGATGTTGCCGGCGCCCGTGCCGAGCCCGATGCCGAGCGACACGACGAACAGCAGCGTTGCCAGGCAGAGGTCCTTCCAGCGTTTCTCCCGGATGTGGATCCAGAGTTCCGCGAGGTAGAAGACGCCGATCATCAGGAACAGGTAGTAGGCCATCTGCGGATGGATGCTGAATCCCACGGCGGTGAACAGCATCACGAAGATGGCGCCGAGCCCGTATCGCTTGCGGAAGATCAGGTAGAATCCGGCCGCCACGAGCGAGATGTAGGAGATGGCGATGGTCTTGCCGCCGTGTCCAGCCGCGATGATGACGATGAAGTAGGAGGACAGCGCGATGGCGATCGCGCCGACGATCGAGAGCCAGGAATCCACCCCGAAACTCCTGAGCAGGATGAAGAAGCAGAGGAAATAGAAGATCAGGATCCAGGCGGGATGGGCGGGACCGCGGTGCAGGAAGTCCTTGACCGGGCCGAGCAGCTGGTCGGAGCGGTATTGTCCGCCGCCGATCTGGTAATTCGGCATTCCGCTGAACATCGCGCCGTTCCACCAGGTGTGGCCGCCGGTTTCGTGGGTGTAGCGGATGCTTTCCTGGACGGCGGACCGGGCGTTGACGTCGTCGGCCGACAGGAGCACCTTCCCGGTCAGGACGGGACGGCAGTAGGCGAATGCCAGGATGACGAACAGCAGGGCGGCGGCCAGGTAGGCGGCGTATTTTTGGAGGAATGCTTTCATAGGATTTCGATTGAATCAAAAGTGTCGCCCCGGCGGCAGGATGCGGGTGGGGCCAGTTCCAGGATCAGGAAGTCGCCGATACGCAGGGACAGGTGCCGGCTGACCGTTTCGAGCGCCCGGACGATCCGTTCCTGCAGGGCGGCGTCCAGCGTGCCGGCGCTGCGGAACGTGCGGTCCACCCACGTTGCCCTGTCGAGGAATGGGGTGACGGCGCCGTCCCGGCATACGCCGTAGAACAGGATGCTGTCGGCGACGTCCGCAAAATAGCGTCCGGCGAACTGCGGCAGAACCGCCTTGCCGGATTTTTCGATGCGCACGCAGCAGGCGCGGCAGGCGAGGGCGCCGGTACAGTCGTCAGGCAGGCAGAAGCGGTCCGCATCGCGTACGAGCGTTACGTCGGGGCGGGAATACCAGCTTCCGTCTGGTCGGACGACGTGGATGTTCATGACATCGAGAGCTTGATCCGGGTGAGCTGCTGCTTGGTGTCGAGGGTGAAGTCGCCGTCCATCATCCAGTTGTAGTAGGAGGGTTCGCGGCGGAGGACGTCGGTCACCTTCTTGCCCCGGTGTTTTCCAAAGTTGAAGACGGGCTCGTCGTTGTCGTCGAGCACGATGCGGCCGGCGTAGTCGACGAACCGGGTCTGGCACGAATACTTGGCCAGGTAGCCGATGTCGTTGAGGAGGGGCTCCTCCTCGTCGGCGCCGTAGCGGTCGAGCTGGGCTTCGAGCACCCGGTACGTGGCCATCGTGTCGGCCTCGGCGGAGTGCGCGTTGTCGAGGTTCTGTCCGCAGTAGAACTTGTAGGCGGCCTTGAGGGTGCGCTGTTCCTTCTTGTGGAAGATGTTCTGGACGTCGATGAGCTTGCGCTTGCGGAAATCGAAGTCCACGTCCACGCCCTCGTTCTTCGCCCGGGCGAACTCCTCGGCCAGGAGCGGGATGTCGAACTTCAGGGAGTTGTAGCCGGCGATGTCGCAGCCTTCCATCAGCCGGGCCAGCGACTTGGCGATCTGCCGGAAAGTCGGGCAGTCCTTCACGTCTTCGTCGCTGATGCCGTGAATGGCCCGCGCTTCGGCGGGAATGGGGATGGTCGGATTGATGCGCCGGGTCTTTACCTCCACGTCGTTGGGCTGGCCGGGCGCACCGGGCGAGACCTTGACGATGGAGATTTCTACGATGCGGTCGGACGCAACATTCAGTCCCGTACTCTCGATGTCGAAGAACAGGAGCGGGTTCTTGAGGGCCAGCTGCATGGGGAATCCCGGTTATGCGTTGATCATCACCGGCATCAGCAGGGCGCGGATGTCCTGGCCCGGGCGGGCTTCGTCGGCCGAGACGATCAGCGCGGCGCGCGCCGGGTCGGCCAATTCCATGCAGATGTTCTGGTACGGCAGGTTGCTGAGGATCTCCAGCAGGAACGGGGCCTTGAAGCCGATCTCCATTTCCTGGCCGTCATACTGGCAGGGAAGCGTTTCGTGGGCGGACATCGAGAAGCCGAGGTCCTGGGCGGAAATGAGCACTTCGTTGAGCGAGAGCTTGAGCCGGATCTGGTTGGAGATCTGGTTCGAGCAGACGGCGATGCGCTTGACCACGCCCAGCAGGTCGGTACGGCCGATCACGAGCTTGTTGTTGTTGTTCTTGGGTATCACGCTCCGGTAGGCCGGGTAGTTGCCTTCGATGAGGCGGCATACCAGGATGTTGTTGCCGAAGCTGAAATAGGCGTTCTTGTTGTCGTAGCGGATGGTGATGTCCTCGTCGTAGCGGGCCAGGATGCTCTTGAGGATGGAAGCCGGCTTCTTGTGCAGGATGAAGTTGGACTTCTGCGAAAGCTTGGCGCCCAGGAAACTGTAGCAGATGAGCTTGTGGGCGTCGGAGGCGACGAGCGTGGTGACCTCGGGATCGATGTCGAAGAAGATGCCGTTCATCACCGGGCGGAGTTCCTCCTCGGCCGTGGCGTAGATGGTGTTGCCGATGCCGTCGAGCAGGGTGGCCGAAGGGATGATGACGCTTTCGGAAATTTCGCCGATCTCAGGCAGTTCCGGGAAGTCGGCCGCGTCGAAGCAGGGGATCTTGGAGGCGCCGCTGGCCCAGACGATGTCCATCACGGAGCTGCCCTCGTCCACGCTGAACGCAAGGGGCTGGTCGGGGAATTCCTTGAGCGAGTCGGTCAGGAGCTTCGCCGGGACGGCGGTGGCGCCTTCCTGGCTGACCTGCGCGATCGGGAGCTGCGTCTTGAGCGTCGTCTCACCGTCCGAAGCCGTGACGGTCAGGGTGTTGTCCTGAAGCTGGAAAAGGAAATTCTCCAGGATGGAGTTGGTGGGTTTGGGGACGATGACCTTGGAAACGGACATCAGGCCGTTGAGAAGCTCGGAACTTGATACGGTGAATTTCATTTTTGGTATAATTTTTATTATTTCTTGTCAAGATACATGGTTCAGAACTACAAATATAATAAAAATAGGACAAGATGGGTAAAAAACTTCTCTATTTGCTTTTAATTGTCGCTGTATCAGGACTTACGGGTTATTTCGCCGCTACGACGGCCTTCGACCGGCGCCTCCGTTCGAACGACGAGGCGGCCGCTGTCGTCGCCGCCGGGACGGCTGACAAAAAGTCAGCGCCCCTGCGCAGGGTGGAAGTGACCGAGGTCCCCAACTTCTCCGATGCAGCCGAGTCGGCCGTACAGGCCGTCGTCTATGTCAAGGTGACGCAGAAGGCCAACTACCAGCAGCCGGGTTCGCTGCTCGACCTGATCTTCGGCTTCGCCCAGACGCCGCGTGACCAGGTCGGCCTGGGTTCCGGCGTCATCATCCGTCCCGACGGGTACATCGTGACCAACAACCACGTGGTCGCCGGGGCCGACGTGATCGAAGTGACGCTCGAGAACAACAAGGTCTACCCGGCGAAGCTGGTGGGCACCGATCCGGCCACCGACATCGCCCTGCTCAAGATCGAGGCGGAAGACCTGCCCGTCGTCCCGATGGGCGATTCCGACGACCTCCGGCTCGGGGAATGGGTGCTGGCCATCGGCAGCCCGTACGACCTGCGGTCGACCATCACGGCCGGCATCGTGAGCGCCAAGGGCCGTTCGATGCCCAATTATGACGGCCAGTACCGGGTCGAGTCGTTCATCCAGACCGATGCGGCCGTGAATCCGGGCAACAGCGGCGGCGCGCTGGTCAATGCGGCCGGCGAACTGGTGGGCATCAACACCTCCATCATCTCCCGGACGGGATCGTACACGGGCTATTCGTTCGCCGTCCCGGTCAACATCGTGGGGAAGGTGGTCGACGACTTCATCGAATACGGCGCCGTGCAGCGGGCGATGCTGGGCATCAGCATCACCGACGTGAATGCGGAGGTGGCCGCGCAGGCGAACCTGAAGGACATCGACGGCGTGTATGTCGCGGCCGTCCAGAAAGACGGGCCGGCTGACAAGGCGGGTGTCCGGACGGGCGACGTGATCAAGGAGATCAACCTCAATGTCGTGCACAACAGCGCCGGCCTGCAGGAGCAGATCAGCCGGCTCCGGCCGGGCGAAAAAGCCGTGGTGACCGTCCTTCGTGACGGCCGCCAGCACGAGCTGGTCGTCGCGCTGTAAATTTTTGAAACATTCCTTTCAGGAATTCGTATAAGTAAGTGCCGCGATTTTTTTTGCGGCACTTGATTTTTTTCTATGCGTCAGTTAAAGATTACCAAATCGATCACCAACCGTGAGAGCGCATCGCTCGACAAATATCTCCAGGAAATCGGTCGGGAAGAATTGATTACAGTAGAGGAAGAGGTGGAACTCGCCCAGCGGATCAAGAAGGGCGACCAGGCCGCGCTCGACAAACTTACCCGTGCGAACCTCCGGTTCGTCGTATCCGTAGCCAAGCAGTACCAGAACCAGGGCATCAGCCTGCCGGACCTTATCAACGAAGGAAACCTCGGCCTGATCAAGGCGGCCGAGAAGTTCGACGAGACCCGCGGCTTCAAGTTCATCTCCTACGCCGTGTGGTGGATCCGTCAGTCGATCCTCCAGGCGCTGGCCGAGCAGAGCCGCATCGTGCGCCTTCCGCTCAACCAGGTGGGTTCGCTCAACAAGATCAACAAGGCGCTCTCGCAGTTCGAGCAGCAGTATGAACGCCAGCCGTCGCCCGACGAACTGGCCGACATGCTCGAGATTCCCCGCGAGAAGATCGCCGATACGCTCCGTGTCAGCGGCCGCCACGTCTCCGTGGACGCCCCTTTCGTGGACGGGGAGGACAACAGCCTGCTCGACGTGCTGGTCAACAACGACTCGCCCAACGCCGACAAGGGTCTGGTGAATGAATCGCTCAACACGGAAATCGAACGCGCGCTCTCCACGCTGACCGAGCGGGAACGCGACATCGTCAAGTATTTCTTCGGCATCGGCTGCCAGGAAATGACCCTCGAAGAAATCGGCGAAAAATTCGGACTTACCCGCGAACGGGTACGCCAGATCAAGGAAAAGGCCATCCGCCGTCTGCGCCACAGCGCCCGCAGCAAGCTGCTCAAGGGCTATCTGGGATAATCCGGACGCACTATGGGCGGTTTTTGGAATGCAATCGGAAACGGAATTGCTGCATTCAGCGATTTCGTCTGCGGCTATCCGCTGTTTTTCCTGCTGATCGGCGGCGGCCTGTTCTTCCTGTTCTATTCCAAGTTCGCGCCGCTGCGCTACTATGGCCGTGCCATCGCGGCGCTTCGTGTCAAGGAAGAAGGCGCCGCCGGGCAGATCTCCTCGTTCGAGGCGCTGACCAGCGCCATCGCCGCCACGGTGGGCATGGGCAACATCGCCGGCGTGGCGGTCGCGCTGTCCATCGGCGGACCCGGCGCCATCTTCTGGATGTGGGTGAGCGCCGTCGTGGGAATGGCAACCAAGTTCTTTGAAGGGACGGTCGCCGTGATGTACAAGGGGAAGGACGATGCCGGGGAGACGCAGGGCGGCCCGATGTATATGATCGTCGAAGGCCTCGGCCGGAAATGGAAGCCGCTCGCCGTCTTCTTCTCCTGCTTCGGCCTGATCGGCACGCTCTGCGTGATGCAGGCCAACCAGCTCACCGAATCGGTCACTACGCTGTTCTTCACGCCTGTCCAGAATACCGCGACGCTCCGGCTGGTCATCGGCCTGGTCATCTGCGCCATTGTTTCGTGCGTGGTCATCGGCGGCATCGGCCGCATTTCCAAGATCGCCACGAAACTGGTGCCGACGATGGTCGCGCTCTATTTCCTGCTGGTGCTCTTCATTCTGATCCGCCACATCGGCCTGGTGCCGGGCGTTTTCCGGGACATCTTCGCGGGCGCTTTCTCGCCGCGGGGTGCGCTGGGCGGCGGCATCGGTTCGGTCATCATGATCGCGCTCACCGGGGTGCGCCGCGCCGCGCTGGTCAACGAAGCGGGCGTCGGCACGGCATCAATGATGCACGGCGCCTCGAAGAACAGCGAGCCGGTCCGCGAGGGCCTGGTGGCGATGATCGGCCCTTCGATCGACTCGGGCCTGGTCTGTACGCTGACTGCGCTGGCGATCCTCATCGGGGCCACGCTCGATCCCTCCCTGATGCCCGAAGCTTCGGGAATGGGTTCTATGGAGGGGCTCAAACTGGCGTTGAACGCCTTCCACGCCGCTATTCCCGGGGTGGGGAACTACCTGCTCTTCGTGATCGTGATCCTGTTCGCCTTCAGCACGATGTTCTCCTACTCCTACTATGGACAGAAATGTACCGGCTTCCTCTTCGGGGCCCGGTATGCGAAATACTACAATTACTTCTTCCTGGCGATGCTCGTGGTGGCCGCCGTCATTCCGCTCAAGGTGGCTGTCAGCCTGATCGACACCGCCTATGCGCTGATGGCCTTCCCCACGATGTTCACCCTCTTCTGTCTGGCCCCCAGGGCCCGCAGGGAGATGGACCGCTATTTCGCCAAAATGTCAAAAAAATGAATGTAAAGGATTGCTTTCGCTTTCAAGACTACGGCCCCTTCGGGGCCTATCCCTCCCAAAGCCATGGCTTTGGGCCCCTCCCACTCACGGCTGCGTGGGCGCAGACGGTCTTGAAAGCGAAAGCAATCCTTTGAGACGAATAATATCATGATCAATCCGCTTGAATATATCGCTGCTGCGGCCCGGAAGGCCGTCGTCGCGTGCTACGGCGCAGAACCCGCCGACAACCTGATTCAGGTCCAGCCCACCCGCAAGGAGTTCGAGGGCGACGTGACCCTCGTCGTCTTCCCGCTGCTGAAGACCAGCCGCAAGGCGCCCGAGGCCACGGCCGCGGAAATCGGCGGCTGGCTGCAGGAAAATGATCCGCAGGTCGACCGTTTCAACGTGGTCAAGGGGTTCCTGAATCTCAAGCTGGCCGGTTCGTTCTGGACGTCGAACCTGGCGGAAATCGCCGCACAGCCTGATTTCGGGCAGCTGCCGCCTACGGGCCGGACCGTGATGGTGGAGTTTTCCAGTCCGAACACCAACAAGCCGCTGCACCTGGGCCACATCCGCAACAACCTGCTGGGATGGTCGGTAAGCCAGCTGCTGGCCGCCTGCGGGCACAGGGTGCTCAAGGTCAACTTGGTCAACGACCGCGGCATCCACATCTGCAAGTCGATGCTGGCCTGGCTCAAATGCGGGAACGGCGAGACGCCGGAGACTTCCGGCAAGAAAGGCGACCATCTGGTGGGCGACTATTATGTGAAGTTCAACGACCTGCTCAAGGCGGAGGTCCGGGAACTGGTGGCGGGCGGCATGAGCGAGGAAGAGGCGGAGAAGCAGGCGCCGATCCTGCAGGAGGCGCAGGCGATGCTGGTGAAGTGGGAGCAGGGCGACCCCGAAGTCCGGGCGCTGTGGGAAAAGATGAACGGATGGGTCTATGCCGGCTTCGACGAGACGTACCGCCGGCTCGGCATCTCGTTCGACCGGATCTACTATGAGTCGCAGACGTACAAGGACGGCAAGTCGCTGGTGGAGGAGGGCCTGGCCAAGGGCGTCCTCTACCGCCGCGACGACGGCTCGGTGTGGTGCGACCTGACGGCCGACGGCCTGGACGAGAAACTGCTGCTGCGCCGCGACGGCACGTCGGTCTATATGACGCAGGACCTGGGTACCGCGAAGCAGCGTTACGACGAGTATCATTTCGATGAGATCATCTATGTCGTGGGCAACGAGCAGAACTACCATTTCCAGGTGCTGAAGCTGATTCTCGGCAAGCTGGGCTTTGCCTGGTCCGACGCCATCTACCACATGTCCTACGGGATGGTGGAGCTTCCGGAAGGAAAGATGAAGTCGCGCGAAGGCACGGTGGTCGATGCGGACGACCTGCTCGACCGGATGTATGCCACGGCGAAGGAGACGTCGCTGGAACTGGGCAAGCTGGAAGGGATGAGCGACGCGGAGCAGGACGAACTGTTCCGGATGCTTTCGCTCGGTGCGCTCAAGTATTTCATCCTGAAGGTCGATCCGCGGAAGACGATGCTCTTCGACCCGAAGGAGTCAATCGATTTCAACGGCAACACGGGACCGTTCATCCAGTATACCCACGCCCGTATCTGCTCGATCCTGCGGAAAGCGACGGAAGCGGGCTTTGCGCCCTCCGTCACGGGGGCTGCGCTCCTGCCGAAGGAGGAGTCGATCGTGCAGCTGCTCAGCGGCTATCCCGACAAGGTCCGGGAAGCGGGTGCGGCACATTCTCCGGCACTGGTCGCGAATTTCGCATACGACCTGGCGAAGGAGTTCAACCAGTACTATCACGATACGCAGATCCTGCGTGAGGAAGATGCGGCGGCCCGCGACCAGCGCCTGATGCTGGTTTCCGTCATCGCGCGCACACTCCGTCACGCGATGAAGATCCTCGGCATCGACCTCCCGGAACGGATGTGAGACACGAACAGTTGGCAGGGCATCTTGCGGTAGCCGGAGCGTACACGATCTTCGGGTTGAACATCGTGTTCACCAAGGATATCGCCAACGCAGAGGCGGTGTCGCCGATGCTGCTGTTTACGTTTCGGGCGATCGGGGCGTGCGCCCTGTTCTGGTTCATTTCGCTTTTCCTGCCTAAGGAGCCCGTCGCCCGGAAGGATGTCGGACTGATCGCGCTGGCCTCGTTCGTCGGCCTTTTCGTGCCGCAGCTGACCTTCCTGAAAGCGATGACCCTCTCGGCGACCATCGACGCTTCGGTGATGCACACGCTCTCGCCGATCTTCACGATGTTCTTCGCGTTCCTGTTCCTCAAGGAACCCATCACCTGGAAGAAGGTGCTGGGCGTGGCGGTCAGTTTCTTCGGCGTGCTGCTGCTGATCTTCAATTCCACGCACGCGGCGGGCGGGGTCGAGAAGACCGAGCCGATGGGCTTCGTCTGCCTGGTCCTGAACAGCCTGAGCTTCGCCCTCTATCTGGGCGCCTTCCGAAAGCTCATCTCGCGGTACAGCGTGGTGACCTTCATGAAGTGGGCCTTCCTGTTCGCGCTGGCCCTGTCGCTGCCGTTCTCGGCGCGGGAGCTGGTCACGACCGACTATGCCGCCATCCCGGCCAACGTGTTCTGGGAGATCGGCTTCCTGGTCTTCTTCGCCACGTTCGTGGCATACTTCCTGATTCCTTACGGGCAGCAGCGCATCCGGCCCACGCTGGTGAGCATGTACACGTACTTGCAGCCCATCATCGCCGCCGTCATCAGCATCGTCACCGGCCTCGACGTGCTCACCTGGCAGAAGCTCCTGGCCACTTTCCTGGTCTTCGCCGGCGTCGCCCTGGTCATCCGTTCCCGCGCCGCCGCAAGGTAATTTTTCTTATATTTGTTCCATGAACTTCCTGCCGACGTCGAAGAAGGAGGTGGAAGCCCTTGGATGGGATTCCATCGACATCATCCTGTTCACGGGCGATGCGTATGTGGACCATCCTTCGTTCGGCATGGCCGTCCTGGCGCGCGTGCTCGAGGCACGGGGCTGGCGGGTGGCGGTGGTGCCGCAGCCGAACTGGCGCGACGACCTGCGCGACTTCCGCAAGCTGGGCCGGCCGCGCCTGTATTTCGGCGTGGGCGCCGGGGCGATGGATTCGATGGTGAACCATTACACGGCGGCCAAGCGCCTGCGCAGCGACGACGCCTATACGTCCGAGGGCAGGCCCGGCGCCCGTCCCGACCGCGCGACGGTGGTCTACACCCGGATCCTGAAGCAGCTCTGGCCCGACGTGCCCGTGGTGATCGGCGGCATCGAGGCCTCGCTGCGCCGCGAACGGCACTACGACTACTGGGACGACTGCATGAAGCCGCCGATCCTGGAGGAAAGCGGCGCCGACTACCTGGTGGCCGGAATGGGGGAGGAACCGATGTCGCGGCTGGCCGAAGCCCTCGACAAGGGGACGGCCGCTTCGCTTCCCCGGATCCTGCAGGGACCGGCCCTGACCACCGAAGAACTGGACTGGATCTACGACCTGCCGTTCACCCGGCTGCCGCATCCCCGCTACAAGGGGAAGCGCATCCCGGCCTACGACATGATCAAGTTCTCGATCACCACGCACCGCGGCTGCTTCGGGGGCTGCAACTTCTGTGCGATCACCGCCCACCAGGGGAAGCAGATCCAGTCGCGCAGCGAGGCCTCGATCCTGCGGGAAGTGGAGGCGCTGACGCATCATCCCGAATTCAAGGGCACGATCACCGACCTGGGTGCGCCGAGCGCCAATATGTACCGGATGGGCGGGAAGGACCGTTCCCTGTGCGAAAAGTGCCGCCGCCCGTCCTGCCTCTTTCCGAACGTTTGCCGCAACCTCGACCACGACCACGCCCCGCTGCTGCAGCTCTACGGGAAGGTGCTCAAGGTCCCGGGCGTAAAGCACGTGTTCGTCAGCAGCGGCATCCGCTACGACCTGTTCCTCGACGAAAACGGCTTCCTCGACGCGACCGGACGCCGGTATTTCGAGGCGCTGGTCACGCAGCATACGAGCGGCCGCCTCAAGGTGGCGCCCGAGCATACGGAAGACCACGTGCTGCAGGCGATGGGCAAGCCGTCCTTCAAGCTGTTCGAGCGGCTGGAGCAGGAGTTCCGCAAGCTGGTCCGGCAGCGCGGGCTGAAGTATGAGATCGTCCCGTACTTCATCTCGGCCCACCCCGGCTGCACGATGCAAGACATGGAGGCGCTTTCGAAGCATCCCGCCCTGCGCGGCGTCC
This sequence comes from uncultured Bacteroidales bacterium, assembly GCA_947306365.1. Taxonomy (GTDB): domain Bacteria; phylum Bacteroidota; class Bacteroidia; order Bacteroidales; family UBA932; genus Cacconaster. The sequence continues at coordinate 27,475 of CAMZGD010000016.1, read as the reverse complement.
GGACTGAGCAGGTGCAGGATTTCACCCCGACGCCGATGACCGTTTCGACCGAGATGTTCCATACGGGAAAGGACCCCCGCACCGGCCGGAAAATCTTCGTGGAGCGCGACCTCGCCCGAAAGCAGCGGCAGAAATCCTTCTTCTTCAAGAAACGCTGATTTTTTTTTGTCGGAACAAAAAAATCCCCTATACTTGCAGAACCAAATCTAATCGGACTATGGCAGGACAGAATATCCCTAAAAAGCGTGCTGTAATCAGCTACGAGAATATGTCGGATGCGTTGATGGATGCGTTCCGCGAGAAGTATCCGCACGGATACGCCGACTATATGGGAGATATCTTCAAGGTGGACAAACCGGACGGCTCTTCGTTCTATGCCGTCACCCTGGAAATTCCGGACGCACTTTACCTGGTCAAGATCAAGGTGAAGGTGGATGATTATGAAGATGCCGAAGAAGTCTTCAAGAGCGATGAGGGAGAGGACGGTGAAGATGGAGAAGGCGGAAGCTTCCCGGCGTCGGACGACGATATCGCCGCGGCCGAGGCTGCCCAGGAGGAAGGTGAAGACTGATCCGGCCAGATTCCTCTCCGAAAAAACCAAACTGCTGCTGCTCGCTGTGTTGGTGGGGTTGCTGTGCGGCTGCGCGGCCATCCTGCTCAAAACGCTGATCCACTGGATCCAGACCGGCCTTACATCCTGGTTCCGTGATCCGGAGGACTGGCTGTTCCTGCTGGTCTTTCCCGGCGTCGGCATGCTGCTTTCGATGCTCTTCGTCCGCTACGTGCTGAAAGACGACATCAGCCACGGCGTGACGAAGGTGCTCCAGGCCGTCTCGAAGAACGAATCGAACATCAAGCCGCACAATACCTGGTCGTCCATCGCGGCCAGCTCCGTGACCATCGGCTTCGGCGGCAGCGTCGGGGCCGAGGCGCCGATCGTCTATTCCGGCGCCGCCATCGGCTCGGCCGTGGCGCGCTGGGCGGGCCTGTCCTACAAGAACGTGACGATGCTGCTGGGCTGCGGTGCCGCAGCGGCCATCGCCGGCATCTTCAAGGCGCCGCTGGCGGGTGTGCTCTTCACGCTGGAGATCCTGCTCTTCAACATGTCGATGAACGCCATCCTGCCGCTGCTGCTCTCTTCGGTCACGGCGACGGTGGTCACATACTTCTTTATGGGGACGGAGGTGCAGTTCGCCGGTTCGATCGAGGCGTTCCGTATGGCCAACATCCCGTTCTATCTGGCGCTTGGCGTTTTCTGCGGCTTCATGTCGCTCTACTTCATCCGGGTGACGCTGATGGTCGAGGACCGGATGCGCCGTTTCCACAGTCCGTACCGGCGGTGGCTCCTTTGCGCCGTGCTGCTCGGCGTGCTGATCTTCCTTTTCCCGCCGCTGTACGGTGAAGGCTACCAGTCGCTTACGGCTATGCTCAACAACAATCCCGGTGCGGTGTCCCGCGCGATCTTCGGCGACCGGCTGCTGGCGAACAACTGGCTGTTCCTGCTCTACTTCGCGGCGATCCTGCTGTTCAAGGTGTTCGCCACGGCGTTCACCAATGCCGGCGGCGGCGTGGGCGGTACGTTCGGCCCGACGCTCGTGAGCGGCGGCCTGGCGGGTTTCGTGATCGCCCGGCTGATCAACCTGACGGGCATCGCCGTGGTGCCGGAGGCCAATTTCGTGCTGGTCGGAATGGGCGGGCTGATGGCCGGGGTGATGCAGGCCCCGATGACGGCCATCTTCCTGATCGCAGAGATCACGGGCGGGTATGAGCTGCTGATTCCCCTGATCGTGACGTCGGCGGTCAGTTACGGCACCCTCCGCTTCTTCGAACGCTATTCGATCTATACCAAGCGGATCGCCGCGCAGGGCGAGCTGCTGACCCACGACAACGACCAGGCCGTCCTGACGCTGCTCAAGACACAGGACCTGGTGGAACGCGATTTCTCGCCGGTCCGCTACGACGGTACGCTGGGCGACCTGGTGCAGGTCATCTCGAATTCGCGGCGCAACCTGTACCCGGTGCTCGACGAGAAGGGGCGGTTCCAGGGGATGGTGACGCTCGACGATGTCCGGTCGCTGATGTTCGACCGCAGCCGGTATGATACCGTAAAGATCTGCAACGTCATGAAGAGTGCGCCCGCCTTCGTGTATATGGACGAGCGGATGGACAGCGTGATGGACAAATTCGAGTCGACGCAGGCCTGGAACCTTCCGGTCCTCGACGACGAGAACAAATATCTGGGATTTGTCTCGAAGAGCAAGATCTTCTCTTCCTACAGGGACCAGCTCAAAGCCGTATCCAATGAATAAACTGTACACGGACCATATTGCCGGTCAGCTGGAAGTGGCTGCCTGGCAGGTTGAACATTGCGTCGAACTGTTCGAGGAAGGGGCCACGGTCCCCTTCATCAGCCGGTATCGCAAGGAGCGTACCGGCGCCCTCGACGAACTGCAGGTGGCGGCGATCCGGCATTACTGGCTGCGCTTCACCGACCTCGAAAAACGCAAGGCGGCCATTCTCGCCAGCATCGAGGAACAGGGGAAACTGACGGAAGCGCTGCGTGCCGCCATCGAGAACGAAGTGGACGCCCGGACCTTGGAAGACCTCTATCTGCCGTATCGCCCGAAGCGGAAGACGCGTGCATCGGTCGCCCGGGAGAAAGGTTTCGAGCCCCTGGCGCTCAAGCTCTGGAACATGGAGCTGGACCATCCGGAACGGGAAAGCGAAGAAGCGCTCGCCGGCGCCCGCGACATCATCGCCGAAATGATGTCCGAGAGCCAGCCGGTGCGTGCCGGGCTGCGCGATCTCTACCAGCGCTGGGGCACCGTCACTTCGCATGTGGCCCGTGGGAAGGAGGAGGATGCCGAGGCGCAGAACTACCGGAATTACTTCGATTTCTCGCAGCGGATCGACCGCATTCCCTCGCACCGCCTGCTGGCGATGCTCCGTGCCCGTTCGCAGGATATCGTGACGGTGAAGGTGGAAGTCAATCCGGCGCATGCGCTGGAGCGGATCGCCCGTAAGGTGTATGAGAAGAAGCGGCGGCCTTCTGCGGGATGCCGTGCGCAGGTGGAAACGGCGATGGAAGATGCCTACAAGCGGCTGCTGCACCCTTCCATTGAAAACGAAGTGCTGGCCGCTGCCAAGGAGAAGGCCGACGTCGAGGCGATCCGGGTGTTCGGCGAGAACCTGCGCGAACTGCTGCTGGCGCCGCCGGTGGGACAGAAGCGTACGCTGGCCATCGATCCCGGCTTCCGGACCGGCTGCAAGGTGGTCTGCCTCGACGCGCAGGGCGCCCTGCTGCACAACGACACCATCTATCCCCATCCGCCGGTCAACGAGAAGATTGCGGCGATGCGGAAGATCTCGGCGATGGTCGAGGCGTACAGGATCGAGGTGATCGCCATCGGAAACGGCACGGCGGGGCGGGAGACGGAAGCCTTCATCAAGAAGGTGGCGCTTCCCGAGGGTGTCCGGGTCTATTCGGTCAGCGAAGACGGCGCATCGGTCTATTCGGCTTCCGATGCGGCCCGCGAGGAGTTCCCGGACTACGATGTGACGGTGCGCGGCGCCGTCTCGATCGGCCGCCGGCTGATGGATCCGCTGGCCGAACTGGTCAAGATCGACCCCAAGAGCATCGGCGTGGGCCAGTACCAGCACGACGTGGACCAGGGGCTGCTCAAGGACCGGCTCGACGAGACGGTGGAACTGTGCGTCAACAGCGTCGGCATCAACTTGAACACGGCCAGCAGCTGGCTGCTCCGCTATGTCTCCGGCATCGGTCCCGTCCTGGCCCGCAATATCGTGGATTACCGGACGGAAAACGGGCCGTTCGCCGCGCGTGCCGACCTGCTGCGCGTCCAGCGGCTCGGCGCCAAGGCCTTCGAGCAATGCGCCGGTTTCCTGCGGATTCCCGACGCGGCCAATCCGCTCGACAACACGGCCGTCCATCCGGAACGGTACGCACTGGTGGAACGGATGGCCTCCGATGCGGGGGTACCGGTCGAAACGTTCATCGCCGACGCGTCCGTGCGGGAACGGACGGACTTGCGGCGGTATGTGTCGGACGATGCGGGGATGCCCACGCTGACCGACATCATGGCGGAACTTGCCCGGCGCGGGCGCGATCCGCGCGGCGCGATCCACGTGTTCGAGTTCTCGCAGGAGATCCATTCGATCGAAGACGTGCGGGTGGGGATGATCCTGCCGGGCGTGGTGACCAACGTGACGGCGTTCGGGGCTTTCGTGGACATCGGCATCCATGAGCACGGGCTGATCCACGTTTCGCAGATGGCCGACGGGTATGTGTCCGATCCGTCCCGCGTGCTGAAGGTGCATCAGCAGCTGGAGGCGCGTGTCGTGAGCGTCGACCTGGACCGGAAGCGGATCGGATTGTCATTGAAAGGTCTAAAATAAACGGATTCGTGCGGATCGACATAGACCATCTCTTCCGTCTCTACTACCGTCCGCTGTGTCTCTACGCGGCGCGGTTCCTGAACGATGCCGACGAAGTCGAGGATATCGTCCAGGGTGCGTTCGTGACATTCTGGGAGAAACGGTCCGCCGGACGGGAGCCCGATTCGCCGAAGTCCTATCTGTACCGGATGGTGCACAACCGGTGCATCGACGCGCTCCGGCTTTCGGGAAAGGATTGTCCGGTCTCCGCCGAATCGATGGCGGAAGCTGTTCCGGACGAGGAGACGGTGGACCGTTCCTTCGTGTGGGCGCGTCTTTGGACGGCCATCGACGCGCTGCCGCCGAAACGCCGGGAAATCCTCCTGATGAACAAGCGGGACGGCCTGTCGCACGCTGCGATCGCGGAGCGGCTGGGCATATCCGAAAGCACCGTCCACAATCAGCTCACCAAGGCGATGCAGACGCTGCGCGGCGGCGCCGACAAAATATTTTTCCATTTTTTTCTCTGGTGAGTAGTCACTTTTGAGGCCGGATCCGTCATAGGTATGATAGAAGAATCGACTTATGACGGAAATCAACGAAAAAGACCTTGAATTCGTAGCCCGGCGCTACGATCCCGCAAAATACGATACCCGCAAGGCGATCCGGCGTTTCCACGCGAGGACCGGATCCGCCGTCCATCGCCGGTGGTGGATGACGGCGGCCGCGGTGGCCGCATCCGTCGTCGTGGTGACGGCCGCCGGAATCGGCATCCACAGCTGGGTGAGGTACAACGGCGGAAAACCCGCGTCGCCGGAACTCATCTACAACCCGGACGTGGCCACGACTCACGAATTCGTGTACACGGATGTACCCGTGGAGGCGGTGCTGGCGGAACTGTCCGCCTATTACCGTTGCACGCTCACGACACCGCCCACCGACAAGCGTCTCACGGCCACGTTCCCCGACGATGACGTCACGTTCATCGTAGCGCTGATCGAACAGGCGCTGGACATTGAAATCACGATGGAATGATGAGACACGCACGCATACTTATCCTCTTCCTGCTGTTGCCGGTGCTGCCGCTCGCTGCACAGCCGTCGGCTGCGCAGGGTACGGTCAAAGACCGGATGGACCGTATCGAACAGGTCTATCAGGTCCATTTCGTCTATGACGCGGCCCTTCCGGTCGGGAATCCCACGTCGGTGGCCGTCGATCCGCAGCAGAGCCTGAAGCAGAACCTCGCCCGTCTCTTCGACGGGACGGACATCAGCTGGCAAGTCAAGAAACGGTACGTCGTACTGACCCGCGCCGAAAACGTCCCGAAGCAGGAACCCCTCCAGATGCCGAAGGCGGCCGTCACGAAGAAATATACGGTCAGCGGCTATATGACCGACGCCGCGTCCGGCGAGTCGCTGATCAGCGCAGCCCTGCTGGACCATGTGTCCGGCCTGGGTACGGTGACCAACAATTACGGATACTATACACTGACGCTGCCTGCTGGCGAAGTGTCTTTGGAATATGCATATACGGGCTATGAAACGGTGCGCAGGACCTTCGTGCTGTCGTGCGACACGCTGATCCATGCCCGGCTGCGCTTCGAACCGGAAATGCTGGCGGGCGCGTCGGTCACGGCCAGCCGTTCCGAGATGGGCGTGCGCGGTACGCAGATGAGCGCCATCGAGATTCCGGTGGGCCAGATCCAGCGTGTGCCGGCCCTGGCCGGCGAAGTGGATGTGATCAAGGCGATCCAGCTGCTGCCGGGCGTCCAGTCGGGGACGGAGGGTTCGGCGGGCCTGTACGTGCGCGGCGGCGGTCCGGACGAGAACCTTCTGCTGCTCGACGGCGTACCGATCTACAACGTCAATCATATGATGGGTTTCTTCTCCGTGTTCAATGCCGATGCCATCAAGAACGTGACGCTCTACAAGGGGAGTTTCCCCGCGCGTTTCGGAAGCCGGCTGTCCAGTATCGTGGATGTGCGGATGAAGGACGGGAACGACCAGTCCTGCCACGGCAGCGCATCGATCGGGCTGCTGTCGGCCAAGTTCCAGCTGGAAGGGCCCATCGTCAAGGGGAAGACCACGTTCAACGTATCGGCGCGCCGGACGTATTTCGACGTGCTGTCCCGGCCCCTGATCCGTCGTTTCGGGAAAGACCTGGGTCTGGGAACCGGCGCGACGGCCGGCTACCATTTCTACGATGTCAACGCCAAGGTGACCCATACGTTCTCGAACCGCGACAAGCTCTACGCCAGTTACTATATGGGCGATGACAATATCTATACGGACCTCGGGATGGACTACGACGAATCGAGCAGCAGGATGAAGCTGGACTGGAACTGGGGCAACATCGTGGGCTCGGTGCGCTGGAACCACGTATTCGGCCCCCGGCTTTTCGTCAATACGACCGTCAACTATACCCAGTACCGTCACAAGCTCGACATCGACGGGAACGAGCGGTATACCGACGGATATGACACGGAATTCTCCCTGGCCTACCATTCGCTGATCAATGACATCTCGGCTGCGGCCGATTTCGAGTTCAATCCCGGTCCGGCGCACGACGTCCGCTTCGGCGCCAACTATATCCGCCATACCTTCAAACCGGCGGTCACGACAGCCCGGTTCCGGGAGGGGACCAGTCATGAAGCCGCCATCGACACAACGTACGGCGACCGCAACCTGTTCACGGACGAGGCGGCCGTCTATGCCGAAGACAACTGGTCGCTTACTTCCTGGCTGAAGGTCAACTTCGGTCTCCGGTATTCGCGCTATGCGACATCGGCGCGCACCTATCAGTCGCTGGAACCCCGGTTGAGCCTGCGGGCGCTCTTCACCGACGACCTTTCGTTCAAGGCGTCCTATTCGGAAATGACCCAGGCCGTCCATATGCTGAGCAACAGCAACATCTCGCTGCCCACGGACCTCTGGGTCCCGTCGACCGACCGGATCGATCCCATGCGCTCACGGCAGGCGGCGGCCGGACTCTTCTACAGCTTCGGTACGGTGGACTTCTCGCTGGAGGGCTATTACAAGACCATGGAGAATGTGATCGAATACCGCGACGGTGCATCTTTCTTCGGCTCCAGTACGGGCTGGGAAGACAAGGTGGCGATGGGGCGTGGCTGGGCATACGGTGTGGAATTCCTGGCGCAGAAAAAGGCGGGCAGGCTGACCGGCTGGATCGGCTATACGTGGTCGAAGACCATGCGGAAGTTCGACCGGGAAGGCAACGTCATCAATTTCGGGGAGCCGTTCCCCGCCAAGTATGACCGCCGTCACGACCTGAGCATCACGGCATCCTATGAATTGACAAAGCGCATCGACCTTGCGGCTACGTTCATCTACGGAACCGGCATCTGCGGTTCGCTGGCTCTTCAGACGATCAATGTGATCCCTGGCTACGACCGTCAGACGGACACCTATAATCTCACCGTTCCGGCCGACTATCTGGAAGGGCGCAACAACTTCCGGATGCCTTCTTATCAGCGGCTTGACCTCGGGGCCAATTTCAAGCGGACGTTCGCCAGCGGGCGCCATCGTACCATCAGCGTCGGCGTTTTCAACGCCTACAACCGGAACAACCCGTTCCTGGTTTATCGCGACGGCAAGGACCTGAAGCAGCTTTCCGTGTTCCCGATCATGCCGTCTGTTTCTTATTCATATGAATTTTAGGAGGAAAGGTCGATGAAAAAGTTACTGTTACCTGTCTGTGCCGTGCTGCTGGTCCTTGTCGCTCCCGGCTGCGAGAAGGTCATTGAGTTCAATGGAACGGAAATGCAGCACCGGCTGACCCTGTCGGCGCAGGCTGAAGCGGGGGAACCGCTCGAGGCGTTCATCGCATCTTCCATTTTCTTCCTGTCGGACGATGGGAACGGGGCGGCTTATTTGGTGGGACTGGATGCGGAACGCGGGCAGGTGCGCTGTTTTGTGAACGGATCGGTGGTCGCGCGGGTGCTGGAACGCGTGCCGGATGAATACTCGACATCCCTTCGCTACCGTGCCGTGGATTATACCCCGGCTCCGGGCGACCACATCCGCCTGGAAGCATCCTTTCCCGGCTTCGATCCGGTCTGGGCGGAGACCGATGTACCGCTTCTGCCTTCCTTCGAAATCGTATCAACGACGTGGCGGAAGATGGAGGGGGATTACTATGCGTATTTGGCGGCGGACATCGTCCTGGCCGTGTCGGACGACGCTTCCTACGATAAGTACTATTTCCTGCAACCCGTCCTGGAATACATCGATCCTTACACGCCAGGGGAGGTCTATGCGACAAGCTGGGGTTTTGCAAGCAGTGACATCCTGTTCCGTCAGGCAAGCGGAAGCGACGCCTTGCACGACGCCATGGAGTTGTTCGATAGCGAGGGAAACTATTTCTCCGACGACCTGATCAAGGGGCAGCGCCACGTTTTCACGATCACGTTGACGACGTTGCCGCAGAAAGAGGAAATCGCTCACTTGCGGGTACACGTGGCGGCCGTAAACGAGAGCCTGTACTGGTATAGTCTCTCTTTTGCCAGGCTGATGGAGAACAATCTGTTCGCGGAAGGCGTGACGCTGTATTCCAACGTCCACGGCGGATATGGCGTTTTCTGCGCAGCGGCTTCCCGCTGGCTGGAAGTCGAACGGTAGGAAATAATTGCTACCTTTGCATGATTGCACTAATTTTCAGGCGTCATGCACAAGAAGGTCATCATCATTCCCACCTACAACGAGAAGGAGAACATCGAGCCTATGATCCGGGCGCTCCGTGCGCTCGAGGGTGACTACCACATCCTGGTCATCGACGACGGGTCTCCCGACGGGACGGCTTCGATCGTCAAGTCGCTCCAGCCGGAGTTCCCGCAGCAGCTCCATCTGATCGAACGCGCAGGAAAACAGGGGCTTGGGACGGCCTATCTGGCGGGTTTCCGCTGGTCGCTCGAACATGGGTATGACTATGTGTTTGAAATGGACGCCGATTTTTCCCACAAGCCGAGCGACGTGCCGCGTCTCTATGCGGCCTGTGCGGAGGGCGGCGCTGACCTGGCCATCGGGTCCCGCTACTGCAACGGCATCAGCGTGATCAACTGGCCGATCGGCCGCGTCATCATGTCGTACTACGCTTCGGCCTATGTCCGCACGGTCCTGCGGATGAAGGTGTACGACACGACGGCCGGATTCAAGTGCTATTCCCGGAAGGTTTTGGAAACCATCGATTTCGACCGGATCCAAATGCGCGGATACGGTTTTCAGATCGAGATGAAATACAATGCGTTCAAGCTGGGCTTCAAGCTGGTGGAAGTGCCGATCATCTTCGAAGACCGCAAGGAAGGAACCTCCAAGATGAGTTCCGGCATCTTCGGCGAAGCGTTCTGGGGCGTGCTCAAGCTGCGTTTCCGTAAAATCCGACCGCGCCGATGAAGGAACAGGGGCAGGGAATGGGTCTGGTCTGGTATCTCGGAATCCTGCTGACCGTCTTTCTCTGGGGAATGTCTTTTCTCTGGAGCGACTCGGTGCTGGACCGACACGTCCCCGTCTTTACCTTCATCTTCACCCGGATGGTGATCGCCGCGGCGGCCCTGTCGCTGTTCAGCCTCCTTACGGGCAAGTTCCAGCGCATCCGCCGGGGCGACCTCAAGTGGTTCCTGGCGATGACGGCGTTCGAACCGTTCCTCTATTTCCTCGGGGAGACGTTCGGGTTGAAGATAACCGGTTCGCCGACCCTGTGCTCGGTCATCATCGCTTCCATCCCCGTTTTCAGCCTGATCGCGGGACGGATCTTCTTCCGGGAGAAACTTTCGGCACTCAACCGTGTCGGCATTTTCGTGGCCGTGGCCGGGGTGATCGCCTTCATCCTGTTCGGCGGGAGCCTGCACACGGAGTACCTCTACGGCATCCTGGTCATCTTCCTGGCCGTCGTCGGGTCCACCGGCTACACGGTCATCTGCAAGAAACTGGCGAACAAGGGCTACAATGCCTTTGCCATCGTCACCTGGCAGTTCATCCTGGCCATCGGGTTCTTCCTGGTTCCCTTCCTGGTCTGGGACTTGCCCGCTTGGACGCCGGCCTATCTTTCCTGGCCCGTGCTCAAGCCGATCGTCGCGCTGGCCGTGCTCTGTTCGGGCGTGGCGTTCGTGATCTATGCCGCCTGCGTCGACCGGATCGGCATGACCCGCACCGTGGTGTTCCTGCCGCTGGTGGCGATCGTCTCGGCCGTGGCTTCCCTGCTGCTTGGCCAGGATACCCTCCGGCCGCTGCAGCTGGTGGGCATCGTCGCCGCGATGGCTGGGGTGGTGATGGCGCAATACAATCCTTCAACAACGATCCAACATGAAGCATAACGGGTTGACATTGGGTGTACTGGGCGGTATGGGCCCTGCGGCGACGGCGGAGTTCCAGCGGCTGCTGGCGGTCAAGGCGCCGGCGTGCTGCGATCAGGAGCATCCCCGGATGATCGTCTATTCACACACGGTCACGCCCGACCGCACTACTTACCTGCTGGGCAAGGGACCCGATCCGGAACCGTATCTGCTGGAAGGCCTGCAGACCCTTGTCGGATGGGGCGCCGACCGCCTGGCCGTAACGTGCAACACGGCGCATCATTTCATCGACAAGTTCCTGGAGCAGGGCCTGATCGGCGTGCCGGTGATCCACATCGTCGAAGAGACGGTCCGCGCGTGCCGTGAGCGGAGCCCCGAGGGGGCCTGGCTGACGGGGACGCTCGGCACGGTGAAGACCGGCATCTATCAGCGCCATGCGGCAGCCTGCGGCTATCGTTTCCGCGTCCCGGACGCGGCGATGTGCGAGCGGATCCACGCCGTGACGGACCTGGTGAAAGCCGGCCGGCAGGAAGAGGCGGGTGCGCGCTACCGCGACATCGTGGAGGAACTCTGGCGGCTGGAACGGATGCCGGTCGTGCAGGCCTGCACCGAACTCCCCGTGGCCTGGCAGCGTGCCTGCCTGCCCGCCGAAATGGGCATATCCTCACTGGAAGCGCTGGCGGACGGCTGCATCCGTGAACTGTATAAACCTTTGTGATTATGGGACTTTTCAACTGGAAGAAAAAAGAGAATGCACCGGAGCGGCCGTTGGACGGCGGCTTGGAGAAGACCAAGCGTTCGCTGTTCGAGAAACTGTCGTACGCCATCGCCGGCAAGAGCGTGGTGGACGACGAGGTGCTCGACTCGCTGGAAGAAGTGCTGATCGCATCCGATGTGGGCGTGGAGACCACCCAGCGCATCATCGAGCGGCTGGAGGAGCGGGTTGCCCGTGACAAATACCTCAATACCGACGAAGTGAACCGCTATCTCTGCGAGGAGATCGGCCTGCTGCTGGATGCGGCGGCCGACGGCCGTAGCACCGAACCGTTCGACTTCTCGAAGAAGCCCTATGTGATGATGGTGGTGGGGGTGAACGGCGTAGGCAAGACGACGACCATCGGCAAGCTGGCCGCCCAGCTCAAGGCGCAGGGCCGGAAAGTGGTCCTCGGCGCCGCCGACACCTTCCGCGCCGCGGCTGTGGACCAGCTGGTAATCTGGGCTGAACGGGCCGGGGTGGACATCGTCAAGCAGGAAATGGGCTCCGATCCGGCTTCGGTGGCCTACGACAGCGTGAAGAGCGCCGTGGCGAAGGGCGCCGACGTGGTGATCGTCGATACGGCGGGCCGTCTGCACAACAAGGTGAACCTGATGAACGAGCTGACCAAGATCAAGAACGTGATGAAGAAAGTGGTGCCCGACGCGCCGCACGAAGTGCTGCTGGTCATCGACGGCTCCACCGGCCAGAACGGTTTCCTGCAGGCGAAGGAGTTCACCCGTGCCACCGACGTGACGGCCCTGGCGGTCACCAAGCTCGACGGCTCGGCCAAGGGCGGCGTGGTGATCGGCATCAGCGACCAGTTCAAGATCCCGATCAAGTTCATCGGCGTCGGCGAAAAGATCGAAGACCTGAAACTGTTTGACAAGAAAGAATTTGTCGAATCCCTCTTTGAATAATAAAACAACAGACTTATGACGATATCATTCAACTGGCTCCGCGATTACCTGAAGTTCGACCTCAGTGCGGATCAGGTCGCGGCCATCCTCACTTCCACCGGACTCGAAGTCGAGCACGTCGAAACCGTCGAGCAGATTCCGGGCGGCCTTGCCGGCGTCATCGTGGCGGAGGTCGTCGAATGCGTGAAGCATCCCGATTCCGACCATCTTCACATCACGAAACTCAATACCGGCGCGCCGGACCTCCTCCAGGTGGTCTGCGGCGCCCCCAATGTAGCACAGGGACAGAAAGTCCTGCTGGCGACGGTGGGAACGGAACTCCCGGCGGAAAACGGGGAGAAATTCAAGATCAAGCGCTCCAAGATCCGTGGCGTCGAAAGCCTGGGCATGATCTGCGCGGAAGACGAACTCGGCATCGGGAACGACCATTCTGGCATCCTCGTGCTCGATCCTTCCGCCGTGGTGGGCACGCCCGCCCGCGAGCAGCTGCAGTTGAAAACGGACACGATCTTCGAAATCGGCCTGACGCCGAACCGCGTGGACGGCGCCAGCCACATCGGCGCTGCGCGGGACCTGTATGCCTATTGCGTGCAGCACGACATTCCCGCCGAATGGACCCTGCCCGACGTGGAAGCGTTCCGCCCCGGCGAGGGGACGGCGATTCCCGTAGAGGTGCAGGATCCCGACCTGGCGCCCCGCTACATCGGCATCACCCTGCGTGACGTCAAGGTCGGCCCGTCGCCCGACTGGCTCAAGGAGCGGCTGATGGCCATCGGCCAGCGGCCGATCAACAACATCGTGGACATCACCAATTTCGTGCTCAATGAGATGGGCCATCCGCTCCACGCGTTCGACGCGGCGAAGATCCGCGGCCGCAAGGTCATGGTGCGCCGCAGCACGCCCGGCTGCAAGTTCAGGACCCTCGACGGCGTGGAGCGCACGCTCAGCGCCGACGACCTGGTGATCTGTGACACTGAAGGCCCGATGTGCATCGCCGGCGTGTTCGGCGGCATCGATTCCGGCGTCACCGAATCGACGACGGAACTCTTCCTGGAGGCCGCCTGCTTCAATCCGGTTTCCATCCGCAAGACATCCAAGCGCCACGGGCTCAAGACCGACGCCTCTTTCCGTTACGAGCGGGGCGTCGATCCGCTCGCGACGATGACGGCCGGATACCGGGCTGCGCTCCTGATCCAGGAACTGGCCGGCGGAAAGGTGGTGGGCACACCGCAGGAATGCTGCCCGCGGCCGTTCGAGAAACGGCGTGTCGACCTCGACTATGCCCGGATGGACGGCCTGATTGGCAAGCAGCTGGATGCCGGCACATACCGGCGGATCCTGCAGAGCCTCGATTTCGAGATCCTGTCGGAAGACATGGCCGGCTGCACGGTGGCGGTCCCTGCCTACCGGGTAGATGTGACCCGCGAGTGCGACGTGGTGGAGGAAGTGCTCCGCATCTACGGATACAACAATGTCGAACTGCCCGTGAGCATGAAGGCTTCCGTCAATACGTCGGTGCATCCCGATCCGGAGAAAGTCCGCAAGACGGTTTCCGACCTGCTCGCCGACCGGGGATTCGTCGAGACCATGAACAATTCCCTTACGAAAGGGGAGTATTACAAGCATTGCGCGACCTATCCTGCCGCGCAGCTGGTTCCCGTGGTCAATCCGCTCAGCAGCGACTTGAACGTGATGCGCCAGACGCTGATTTTCAATGCCCTGGAAGTGGTGGAGCGGAACATCAACCACCAGAACAACAACCTGCGGCTCTTTGAAATCGGCAATTGCTACAGCTACCGGCCGAAAGAGGGTGCGGAGCATCCGGCGGCCGACCTCAAGAGCTATTGCGAGGAGATGCGCCTGTGCATGGTCGTGACGGGCCCCGGCGCCAAGTCGTGGCGCAGCGAGCTCGGCGCGGGTGACTATTTCGTACTCAAGGGCTGTCTGGAGCTGCTGCTCAAGCGCTTCAAGGCCGATATCTATGACCTTGAGACGGATGCGGCTCCGTCCGACCTTTTCGCCGAAGGTCTGACCTACAGGCTCGGCGGGAAGCGGCTGGCCGTTGCCGGAACCGTGTCGAAGCGGCTGCTCAAGCTGTTCGACATCAAGCAGCCCGTGTTCCTGGCGGAGATCGACTGGCCGGTATTCTTCGAACTGGTCCGGCGCGACCGCGTCAAATACAAGGAACTGCCGCGGTTCCCGGAAGTCCGCCGTGATCTCGCACTGCTGCTCGACGAGCACGTGTCGTTCGCCGACCTGCGGAAGACGGCTTTCCAGACGGCCCGCGGCATCCTCAGGCAGGTGAACCTGTTCGATGTCTATCGCGGTCCGAAGATCTTGCCCGACAAGAAGCAGTATGCCGTCAGCTTCATCCTGCAGGACGAGGAGAAGACGCTCACCGACGCGGCGGTCGAAGCCACGATGAACAAACTGCTCAAGGCCTTCGAAACGAAGTTCGGCGCCGTGCTCCGGTAATGCGATGGCAGCCGTCGTGTCCACGGTAGGGAAGTACGCCTCGCTGGTGAAGTTCGCGCATACGGTCTTCGCCCTTCCGTTCGCGCTGGTCGCTTTCCTGCTGGCCCTCCGGGAGCCGGACGCTCGTTTCACGTGGGTGCTGCTCCTGCAGGTCCTTGCCTGCATGGTCTTCGCCCGCAACGCGGCGATGGGCTTCAACCGTTATGCCGACCGGGAGATCGACGCGCGCAATCCGCGCACGGCGGGCCGGGACGTGCCCGCCGGCCGGATTACGCCGCGCCAGGCGTTGACCTTCACGCTGGTCAATGCGGCGTTGTTCGTGGCGGTGGCGTGGACCATCAACCCGCTGTGCGGCGGGCTCTCGTTCGTCGCGCTGGCCGTCCTGCTGGGATACAGCTATCTGAAACGCCTTACCTGGCTCTGCCATTTCGGGGTGGGGGCGGCCCTCTGCATCGCGCCCGCCGGCGCCTTCATCGCCGTGACAGGCCGGATGACGCCGGCCGTGGCCCTCTTGAGCCTGATGGTCTTCTTCTGGTCGAGCGGTTTCGACATCCTGTATTCGCTGGCCGATGAGGAGATCGACCGGGCGCAGGGGCTTCACTCCATTCCGCAGCGTTTCGGGCGGCGCAGGGCGATGGCCATCGCCCGATGCGTCCATCTGCTGGAGTTCGTGCTGGTTCCGCTGTTCCTTGTCCGTGCAGGGCTTACGGACGTGTGGGGGATTGCCGCCGGGGTTTCGTTCCTGGCGCTGCTCGTCTGGCAGCATGCCATCCTTTCACCGGACGACCTGAGCCGCCTGAATGCAGCCTTCTTTACGGCCAACGGCATCGCGTCGCTGGTCTTCTGCGTACTGGTATATCTGTCGGTACTGGTCTAGTACAGGCCAGGGATAACCGTTTCCGTACCTTCGGCGCCCGGCGCGATGGTACTGAGCACCTCTTGGTTCTGGTCGTCGATCGTGGATGTCTTCTCCTTGATGGAGAGGATGTCGTCCACGATGTAGCGGGTGTGTCCGCGCCAGGGAAGCCGTCCGAAATACTCCTTGTAGTGCAGGTCCATCACTTTGCCGCTTTCGGTCATCAGCCGTTCGGCGATTTCCTTGTCTGCGATGGAGAAGTCGAAAGTGTTGGACTGGACGCCGCTGGTCTGGGCCTTGATGCCGGTCTGGATCAGTTTGCCTTCGTAGGTTTTCCAAATCACGCCCTTGTGGACCACATAGTTGAGTTCGCCGCTGCGGACCCCTTCGCCGAACACGAAGTAGAAGCGGAAGTAGCAGAACACGGCGAGGCCAAGCAGGAGGATGGCGATCAGGATGCCGGTGAATTTTTTCATATCAGGTTATTTAAGGGTTAAACGAAACAGGCGATGCGCTCCGCCAGCAGGATGAGGAACAGGATGACGGCCAGGGTCGGGAAACGGTTCCCGCTTCCCTGTGCGGCGAGACCGTCGTTGAGGAGCAGCGAGACCGGCAGGTACGTGACCAGTCCGCCGGGAAAACGGCAGTCGGGCGCAAAGAGCAGGACCAGCAGGCAGAGGGCCGGGATCAGGAGAATGATGCGGATAACGGCGCGATACTGGGCCGTCTTGAATCTGTCGAGCAGCTTCGCCGCCCGGATGATCGCCAGCACCGTGGCCACGGCCGTGAGGGCGATGCGGCACAGGGTGGCGGCCGAAAAGTGGAAGGCCGGATGCGGGAGGACCGTCATCTGGTCCCACAGGAGGGTGAATACCGCGCCGACAGGGAGGCTGCCTTCCCGGAGGAACAGGATTCCGGCGTACAGGCCGAAGGGCAGGCAGAGGGAAAGCAGCGAAGCGGCGGCATATTTCAACTTGTCTTCCGCCTTTCCCATCGAAGTGAGGGCCAGCAGCGGAATCAGCCACAGGAACGGCGGGAACAGGATGCCGGCAGCGCCCAGCGACGCCCAGGTGCCGAGCAGTTTACCCAGGGTGGGGCGGACGGAGCAGAAGGCGGTGTGGAAGAACAGGCAGAGGGCCAGCAGCAGCGAGGCGCCGTGGAACGGCGTAAAATACAGGGCGTCCGGATTGGCCGTCGCCAGCACGATATAAATGACCGGGACGGACAGGCTCAGGCCGGACATCACGCGGCGGTGGGTTGAGAAGAGCAACAAGCCGTTGGCCAGCAACGTGGCGGCGGCCAGCAGGCCGGACAGGACCGGCCTTTGCGGAACGGGCCCGGCCGCAAGCCATCCGGTTGCGCACCAGGCGGCCAGCGGCAGCAATACGGCCAGCAGGACCGCAAAATCGGAAAACGTCCGCTTCATTCCGGTACAAAGTTAGATAAATACGTAAAAATTGCTAACTTTGAAGCAAAGTAATATGAGGCTGAAGGTAAATTATTTCTATTGGGCCTGCTTCGTCTGCCTGCTGCTGTCGTCTTCCGGATGCAAGCCGGAAGGCATCATCCCGCCGCGCGAGATGGAAACGCTGTTCGCCGAATTCTTCCGGGCAGACGCCTGCATCGAGACGTACAACGCCACTTCGCGCGAAGGCCCCCTCCGCCTGGATTCACTTTATGTCTATCTTCCCATCCTGGAAAGGCACGGATATACGAAAGATGAATTCCGGGCGTCCATGACGTATTACCTGCACCATCCCGATGACCTGTCCGCGATGTTCGACCGGGTGCACGACCGGCTTGAAAAGGACCTCGACGCGCCGTCGGTGATGGACCGTCTGGATGCGGAGGAATCGGAAGAGAAGTTCATCGAAGAAAAACCGGCCCTGGCACCGGACAAGGAGCCGGCCGTAGAAGAGGGTGTGGAACCGGCGATTGAGAAGGAGGGAAAGAAACTGGACAAGAAGAAGGAACTGCCGGAAGCGGAGGAAAAAGTAATCGAGAAGCCGGCGCGGAAGAACGCACGGAAGCGGATGACCAAAGAGGACTTGAAGCGACTCGAGGAGGAGTTGAAATAAGATGCGCACGGTCATTCAACGGGTATTGGAGGCTTCGGTCTCGATCGATGGCGACGTCGTGGCGTCCATCGGACCCGGGATGCTGGTGCTGTGCGGATTCGAAGATGCGGACGGTCCGGAAGACCTGGACTGGATGGCCCGGAAAGTCACGGCCCTGCGGATCTTCGACGATGAAGCGGGCGTGATGAACCGCTCGGTGGTGGACGTGCAGCAGGAGATCCTGGCCGTGAGCCAGTTCACCCTGATGGCCTCCACGAAGAAAGGGAACCGGCCCTCCTACGTGGCGGCCGCCCGTCCGGAGATTTCCATTCCCCTGTATGAACAGTTCAAGTCGGCGCTGGCTGCGCTGTCCGGCCGCCCGGTTCCCAGCGGCGTCTTCGGCGCCGAAATGCAGGTTTCGCTCGTGAACGACGGGCCCGTGACGATCTGCATCGACAGCAAGCACAGAATCTAATCCGACGCAATATGGAAAACAGCGCAATCTACAAGGCGGTCCTGGGTATGATCGACCTGACTTCTCTCAACAGTACGGACACCTGTTCGAAAATAGCGGCGATGACGGAAAAGGTCAACCGGTTCCACGAAACATTCCCGGATTATCCGCTTCCGGCTTCCATCTGCGTCTATCCGAACTTTGCCGGAACCGTGGCGCGGGTCCGGGCGGATGCGGACGTCCACGTTACGGTCGTTGGCGGCTGCTTCCCGGCTTCGCAGAGTCCGTTGCCCGTGAAGGTCGCGGAGTGCGCGACCGCTGTGGCCGACGGGGCTGACGAGGTTGATATCGTGCTGGCGCTCAATGCTTTCCTTGATAACAATCCAGCCGAGGCCCGGCGCGAGATCGAGGAAATCGGCGCTGCCATACGGGGTATCCGGCCTACGGTCCATCTGAAAGTGATCCTGGAGACGGGCGTCCTGCGCGAGCGGAGCCTCATCGAGGATGCATCGTTCCTGGCGATGGAAGCGGGCGCCGATTTCATCAAGACGTCCACGGGCAAGCTGCAGCCGGCGGCCACGCCGGAGGCGGCGCAGGTGATGTGCGAATGCATCCGGGCCTATCACGCGAAGACGGGACGGATGGTGGGCTTCAAGCCGGCCGGCGGCATCGCCACCCCGGAAGATGCGGTCACTTACTGGAACATCGTGTCGGAAACGCTCGGCGAAGCGTGGCTGGACAAGCGGTATTTCCGTTTCGGCGCAAGCCGGATGGCCAACAACCTGCTTTCCGCCCTCGAAGGCCGGGAAATCAAATACTATTGATGATGGACAGCCTGCTTGTCAAGAATGTCCTGCTGGACGGTGCGCGCACGGACATCCTGATTGAAAACCACAGGTTCAGGAGCCTGAATGCACCTGAAGGCACGGTCGCAGATGAGGCGATCGATGCGGACGGCATGGCCATCCTGCCGCCGTTCTACAACACGCATACCCACGCGGCGATGAGCCTCCTGCGCGGCTATGCCGACGATATGCCCTTGCAGAAATGGCTTCGGGACTATATCTGGCCCTATGAGGACAAGCTGACGGCCGCCGACATCCGGGAGGGTTCCCGGCTGGCCGTCCGGGAAATGGTCAAGACCGGAACCGTGTTCTTCTCGGACATGTATTTCGATATCGAGGAAACCATCCGGATCGTACAGGAAACCGGTATGCGGGCGGCCATCGGCGTGACGTTCGTCGAGGCGCACTCCAAGTCGCAGCTGGCTGAAAAGCTGGACATGCTCAGCCACTGGTCAGATCCGTCCGGCGGCCTCATTACCCTGACCGTCGCTCCTCACGCAATCTACACGGTGGGCCCTGACTTGCTCGTCCGGTGTTCCGAGACTGCCTGCAGGCTGGGACTGAAGCTGCATATCCACCTCTCCGAAACGCAGAAGGAAGTGGAGGACTGTCTCCGGGAGCAGGGTACGACCCCGGTCCGATACCTGGACCGGCTCGGCGTGCTCGGGCCGGAAGTCGTGGCCGCCCACGTCGTCCACGTGGACGACGAAGAAGCGGAGATTCTCGCGGCCCGCGGCGTTACGGTCGCACATTGTCCCTGTTCGAATATGAAGCTCGCTTCGGGCGTGTTCCCGTATGAGCGCTTGCGAAAGGCGGGCTGCCGTATCACGTTGGGTACGGACGGCGATTCGTCCAACAACAACCTCGATATGCGCGAGGAGATGAAATTCGCCGCCCTGCTGGCCAAAGTGAGCAGCGGCGATCCTGCTGCGATGCCCGCCGAGGAGGCTTTCGCCATTGCGACGCGCAACGGCGCGGAAGCGTTCGGCTTCGATGCGGGCGTGATTGCCGTGGGGAAACTGGCTGACGCCCTGCTGGTCCGGCTAGACGACGAACGGATGCTTCCCTGCCACCACCTGCTTTCCAACTGGGTGTATGCGGCCGGCAGCAGTTGCATCGATACAGTGATCTGCAACGGCAGGATTCTGATGAAAAACAGGATTTTATGAAGAATATCGAGGATTACGGGCTCGACCTGCACTGCACGATGATGCTGGAGGAATACCGGGCGAAGCTTCCGGTGTACCGCCGGCTGAAGGAGGTCATCCTCGCTCAATTGGACGAATGCCTGCTGCAGAGCCGGCTGTGCGTCTCCAGGCTGGAGGCCCGCGTCAAGGAGGAGGAAAGCCTGGCCGGCAAGCTGGAGCTGAAAGGGCGCAAGTACCAGTCGCTGTCGGATGTTACCGACATCGTCGGCGCCCGTATCGTCACCTTCTACGTCGATGAGGTGGACAAGATCTCCGCACTGGTCGACAGACTCTTCGATGTGGACTGGGCCAATTCCGTGGACAAGCGCAAGCTGCTGGGCAACGACACCTTCGGCTATATGTCGCTCCACTACGTCTGCAGGGTGCCGGCGTCGCTGTACCGGGATTCCGAATATCCGGAGCTGAACGACATCCGGTTCGAGGTGCAGCTGCGGACTTCCCTGCAGCACGTGTGGGCGAACATGAACCACGACACCGGCTACAAGAGCGGCGTCGAGGTACCTGCGGAGTACATTCGGAGCCTGAACCGCCTGGCCGGGATGCTGGAGCTCGCCGACGAGGAATTCGCCCGCATCCGCGAGGAACTGACCGGTTATCGCCGCAAGGTGGAGGAGCTGGTGAAGGACGGCAACTTCGACGAAGTATCCCTCAACGCGGACACGCTCCGCAGCTATCTGGCGATCGACCCGTTCCGGAAGCTCAATGCCCGGATCGCCGCCATCAACCAGGCGGAGGTGCAGCAATTGAGCGGCATGCCGTATCTGGAGCCGATGCGCAGGCTGGGGCTCAAGACGCTGGGCGACGTGGAGAACATGCGAAAGGATTGCTCGGGAAGGGCCTTCCAGCTCGCGCTCCATCAGATCAGCGGGACGGACCTGGACATCATCGCCTCGACGCTCGGACTGCAGAACGTCTGTCTCGTCTACGCGGCGGACCTGGGCGGCTGCAAGGGGATCGAACTGTTCCTGGATGCCCTGAACGGGCCTTCGAAGTACAACGCCGAACGGGCGGGACGGATCTTTGAACAATTGAACAAGATACACGATATGTAGCCATGGCAAACAACTTCATCGACACCACGCTGCTGGACAAGGCCATCGTATTTGCCGTGAAGGCGCACCACGACACGGAACGCCGGGGAAAAGGATTTCCCTACATCGTTCATCCGATGGAAGCGGTCTCGATTGTCGCGACGATGACTTCTGATCCCGAAATGCTCGCTGCCGCCGTACTGCACGACGTAGTGGAAGATACGCCGGTCACGCTGGACGAACTTTGCCGTACGTTCGGGGACAGGGTGGCATCGCTGGTCGACAGTGACAGCGACAAGCCCGACGGCACCCGCTCCGAGGCTGAGGACTGGCGCGACCGGAAACAGGCCGCCATCGACCGGATCGCCGCGGCGCCTTACGACGCGAAAGTCGTCGCAATGGGCGACAAGCTGTCGAACATGCGGGCCATCTCCCGCGACTACGACGAACTCGGCGACAGGCTGTGGGAACTGTTCCACGCCCCCGGCGGCCGTCAGGACCACGAGTGGCATTACCGCGGCCTTGCCGCATCGCTCGCCGAGCTTGCCGGTACGCACGCCTACCGCGAATTCCTGGACCATATCGAACACGTGTTCGGCACCAAGAATGTTTAGGGAAGATGCATTATATTTTTGTAGTTGACGGAAGGGAAAAGGACCGGGTCTCCGGTGAATTGGAACGGCAGATAAAATCGGCCGGCTCCGATCTGGACTATGAGATCTACTGGACGTTGGGCGAAGGGGACGGAACCCGTTTCGTACGCATTTACTGCGACCTGCGTCCACACGTGAAAGCCTGTTTCGTGTCCTGCGGCGGAACGAGGATGCTGAACGAAGTGGCGTCGGGCCTCGCCGGCTTCTCCGAAAAGTTCCTTGCGATCCTGACGTTCGGTGAGAACAATGACTTCATCCGTTGCTTTCCGGACCGGGATTTCAATGCTTTCCGGAAGACGGTCTCCGGTGAACCTAAGGGAATCGACATTATCCAGGTCAACGACAGTTTTGCACTGAATGTCGTCAATGTCGGGTTCGACAAGCGAATCGGCGTCCTGCGGGCATTCCTGACCTCCCGTTTCAACAGGATACGGGCCGTGGCCGACGGAGAAAGGCTGAACTGGCGGAGGCTGCTGCTGTGCACGATTGCCAACGGGTGCAGCTGCGGTTGCGGTGAATACCGGTGTGCCCCGCACGCAGACGTGTCGGACGGCCTGATGGAAGTATGCCTGTTCCGGCCGATGCCGCTGCTTTCATTCCTCCGGCTGCTGCCCCTGTATCGCCGGGGAGAACATCTGGACGATCCCCGTGCGAAGAAATGGATCGTTTACCGTCAGGCCCGTCATGTCGAACTGCATTCCCGCGAACTGATCGGCATCTCCCTCGACGGGGAAATCCTCTCCGACCACGTGTTCAACATCGACATCCTTCCCCAAAGAATCCAACTAATCCTTCCTTCCATCGTTTCCATGAAAAAGAGATTCGAACCCATCGTCGACAAATGCGGCGAAATCGTGGATTTCCTGATGTCGTCGCCCGACATCCCGGATGACGAGGCGCTCCAGTTCAAGATTCGCCTGTCCATCGAAGAGGCTGTCGAGAACGTCGTACGCTATGCCTATGAAGGCGGCCTCGGCTGGATCGAGGTCGGAACGGGACTCGATCCCGATGGCGTGATGCTCACCATCCTGCTCAGGGATGCCGGAGTACCGTTCAACCCGCTCGACCGTCCCGATCCGGATGTTACGCTTCCGGCCGGGGAACGGCAGATCGGCGGTCTGGGCATCTTCTTGTGCAAGAAGTTGATGGACAGCATCGAGTATGTGTATGAGGATGGATGTAATGTGTTGATAATGAAGAAAAAGGTCGTGTAATGAAACGTTTCCTCCCGTTGGCTCTCCTCTTGCTCCTTTCCCTGCCCGTCTGTGGTCAGGCGGTCCGTTTCTTGCCGCAGTGGACGCCCCAGACACAGTTTGCGGGCTACTATGTGGCATTGGAAAAGGGCTTTTACGAAGCGGAGGGCCTGACCGTCGAGATCGACCATTTCGGCGGCAGTTCCACCGAGACGGCCGTCGGCAAGCTGCAGACGGGAAGGGCCGACATCATCACCAGCCAGCTGGTCATGGCGATGGTCTCCCGCAGTGAAGGCGTCCCGATGGTCAACGTCCTGCAGACGTCACAAGTCAACGGCCTGATGTGCGCGGCGCATTTTCCCATCGATTCGCCCCAGTCGCTCGAAGGGAAGAAGATCGGCCGCTGGAAAGTCGGGTTCGCCGACATCTGCGACATCTTCTGCAACAAGAACGGGCTTCACGTGGCCTGGATCCCCTATATCCACGGCATCAATCTGTACGTTTCGAATGCGGTCGATGCGCTGCTCTGTTACAGCTACAGCGAATTCCTGCAGCTGCAGCTCGCAACGGGCGGCATTCCGGCCGGGAACACGATCCGTTTCGCGGAAGCCGGGCTCAATTTCCCGGAGGACGGCCTGTATGTGACGGAAACCTATTATGAACAGAACCGGGAAACGGTCGAGAAATTCGTCCGGGCTTCCCGGCGGGGTTGGGACTATGCCCGGGCGCATCCCGATGAGGCGCTCGACATCTCGATGGAATTCATCCGCGCGTACAACGTGGCCACCAGCCGGACACTGCAGCGGATGATGCTGGAAGAGGTGCTGCGGCTGCAGGTGAACCCCGCCACGGGCGTGGCGGACTACGCGCCTGTCGACGAGGCGCGCTTCCTTGAAATCAACGCCGCACTGCTGGAAGCGGGATGTATCCATCATTCACTGGACTATAAGGAGATGATTCGATGAGCGTCAAGAAGAATTTCGCATCGCGGCTCAGCCTGTACGTCCTCTTGATCTCTGCGGGACTGATGTTGTTCGTATCGGTCGTGTTCGGCCTGTTCGTACGGTCTGCTGTCCGGAAAAGTGCGGTTCAGCTTACCCAGAAAGAACTCGACAATGCCATCCTCGATATTGAAAAGGTCATTACGGAAGTGGAGCGTGCGGTCGACAACGTCGACTGGATTGTCGAGCAGCACCGTGACGACGAGGCGATGGTCTGCCAGGTGCCCCGGGAACTGGTTTCGGCCAACCCCAATATCGTGGGCAGCACGGTGGCGTTCGAACCGGGTGCGTTCAAGGGCCGTCCGTATTTCGCGCCCTTCACCTATGTGGACGCCACCTCCGGCGAGATCCGTTCCATCCAGATGGGGGGAGCCGACTACGACTATCCGATGCTGGACTGGTACCAGATTCCCAAGCTGCTCGGTCGCCCGTATTGGAGCGAACCTTATTATGACGAAGGGGGCGGCGAACAGCGTATGTCGACCTATTCGATGCCGCTCAAGGACGAGACGGGCGCCATCTACGGAATCCTGACGGCGGACATCTCGCTGGAGTGGCTTTCCGACCTGGTCCGCTCGATCAAGCCTTACGAGCACTCCTATACGTTGATGGTGGGCCGGAACGGCGCATACATCGCGCATCCCGACAGCGCCAAGGTCCTCAACGAGACGGTCTTCACGTCCGCGCTGGAGATGCGCGACACGACCGCCATGACCATCGCCCGGCACTTGCTGGCCGGAGAGCGCGGCATGTTGCGCTTCGACAATGACGGGACCGATTCCTTCGCGGTCTTCGCCCCGCTCAGCAACGGATGGGCCCTTGCCCTCATCTGCTCCGATATGGACATCTTCCGGAATGCGTATGTCGTGAACTTCGTGCTCGGCGCGCTGCTGCTGCTGGGACTGCTCGGTCTCTTTTTCGGCTGCCGCAGGATCGTCCGCCGGCAGACGATGCCCATCGTGGAGTTCAGCAACGCGGCGCTTACCATCGCCAAGGGCAATTTCAAGGCGCGGATCCCGGAGGTGAGCACCCGTGACGAACTGCTGACGCTGCGCAACTCGCTCGACTACATGCAGCGTTCCATCAACGACTACATTGCGGAACTCAAGTCGACGACGGCCTCCAACGAACGCTATGAAAGCGAACTGAGCATCGCCCGCGACATCCAGATGAGCATGCTGCCCAAAGCGTTCGAACTGAAGGGGAACTGCGACTTCTATGCGATGGTCCAGCCGGCCCGGGAAGTGGGCGGCGACCTTTACGATTTCATCGAGGCGGGCGGCAGTCTGTACTTCCTGGTGGGAGACGTCTCCGGCAAGGGTGTCCCGGCCGCGCTGTTCATGGCGATCACCCGTGCCGCCTTCCGTTTCATCGGTGCGCTCGGGCTTCCGATGGCCGAAGTGATGCGGCGTGTGAACAATTGTTTGTGCGACGGCAACCAAAATGAGATGTTTGTCACGATTTTTGCCGGGAAGATCGACCTGAAAACGGGACGGATGGACTATTGCAATGCCGGGCACAACCCGATCCTGGTCGTGCATCCCGACGGGAAGGCGGCGTACCTGCGGGCCCGGCCCAACCTGGCGGCCGGCCTGTTCGAGAATTTTCCGTACCAGGATGAGACGATCGACCTGGAACCCGGCACGCGTCTTGTGTTGTACACGGACGGCGTGACCGAAGCGGAGCAGGCGGACAAGAAGCAGTTCGGGGAAGACCGGCTGCTGGAATGGGCCGCCGGCCTCACACCCGATGCGTCCGCCAAGGCGGCCGTCATCGACCTGTATGCCCGGGTGAAGCGTTTCACAGACGGGGCCGACCAGAACGACGACATCACCCTGTTGTCCGTACTTTGGAATCCAGCAACAAAAACGATACAAGAATAATGAACGTAATCATCAACGAAGAAGGGGAGAAGGCGCTCGTCAAACTCGAGGGCCGCATCGACACCACCAATGCCGACCAGTTTATGAAAGACATCACGCCGTTGCTCAACGGCGCCCATACGGAGATCGACATGGACTGCGCGGATATGGAATACACCAGCAGCCAGGGGCTCCGGATGTTCCTGATGCTGCAGAAGAACGTCGCTTCGCGCGGCGCGAAGCTGGTGCTCCGGAACATGCGTCCGCACGTGAAGGAAGTGTTCGACATCACGGGCTTCTCCCACATCATCACGATTCTCTAGGACCCGGGACGGACCGGCCGCCCGGGCCTCTGGAACTGTTGAAAACTTCTTGAAAAAGTTTTCTGCAGGCCTGCTGCAATTTGTCGCAGTTGCCGTATATTTGCAGTAAAATCACGTCATATGTCCACGAATAACAATCAAGCAATCTTCGACGCCCGTACACTCGGAAAGCCTAAGATGACACTCCTCGGACTGCAGCATTTGTTCGCCATGTTCGGGGCCACTGTCTTAGTACCGGTCATTACAGGGTTGTCAGTATCGGCAACCCTTCTTTTTGCGGGGTTGGGAACCCTTCTGTTCCATTTTCTGACCAAGTGGAAGGTGCCCGCATTCCTCGGGTCCTCCTTCGCGTTCCTGGGCGGCTATGCCGCCGTTACCCAGATGGGGGCCGACCAGGGCCTTTCGCTGGCCGAATCGCTGCCGTACGCCTGCATCGGCGTGGTCTGCGCCGGCCTGATGTATTTCATCCTGGCCGCGCTGTTCGCCGCTTTCGGCCCGAAGAAGGTGATGCGCTTCTTCCCGCCCGTGGTCACCGGTCCGATCATCATCGCCATCGGTCTCTGCCTCTCGGGTTCGGCCATTTCCAACTGCAGCACCAATTGGTGGATCGCCCTGCTGGCCATCGCCATCATCATCGTGTGCAACATCTGGGGCAAGGGCATGGTCAAGATCGTTCCGATCCTGCTCGGCGTCCTCGGATCCTACATTGTGGCGGCCTGCTTCGGCCTGTGTGATTTCAGCGGCGTGAAGGATGCCGCCTGGCTCGGCGTTCCGTTCCAGATGCAGAACACCGCGTTCGCTGTGTTCCAGTCGCCGAACTGGGGTTTGATCGTGGCGGCCATCATCGCCATCCTGCCGATCTCGCTGGCCACCATGGTCGAGCACATCGGCGACATGTGCGCCATCTCCTCTACGACGGGTGTGAACTACCTGGGCGATCCGGGTCTTCACCGCACCCTGATGGGCGACGGCCTGGCCACCATCCTGGCCTCGCTCTTCGGCGCTCCGGCCAACACCACCTACGGAGAGAACACGGGCGTGCTCAACCTCACCCGCGTCTTCGACCCGCGCGTGATCCGCATCGCGGCCTGCTTCGCCATCCTCCTGAGCTTCTGCCCGAAGTTCGCCGCGCTGATCAGCG